>CAJLYQ010000023.1 GCA_905210905.1 uncultured Christensenella sp.
CGTTATGGCGGTAGCCTGCACGACGATCGACAAAACGGGCGGTTCGGCGAGCAACGTAAACACTGCCGAGAGATTGACGAGAATAGAAGACATCGACTTGTCGGGTGTTCGTGCGGAGCATTTTACGGCCGCGTCGGTTAAACAAAACGAAACCGCGTCTTTCGACGGCGATCGTTGGGTTATAGTAGAACTTTCCGACGACAGTTTGTTCAAAAAATATTCCGCGTCCGGTTGCGACGGCGAGTTCTCCGATTACTGCAAATCCGAAGACGGATTGCAAGCAAAAGAGGAGATGCAAAAAGCGCATCGTGAGTTTCTTTCTTATCTCGACGAAAACGAAATTACCTACAACTACAAATATTCTTACACCGCTCTCACCGACGGCGTTGCGATTAAAGTAAACGCTTCGGCGTACGATTTTATCAAATCCGCTTACGGAGTCAAAAGCGTAAATTTTTCCGAAAACTACGCCGCACCCAAAGTCGCGGTCAGCAACAACGCCAACGTTTATACGACGGGTATTTACGATTCTTCGAAGATCGGATATAAAGGCGAAGGAATGGTAGTCGCCGTACTCGATACCGGTCTCGACTACACGCACGAAGCGTTCGGCACGATGCCCAAGAATCCTAAGTGGGACAAAGCCTACGTCGCTTCCCGTATGGAAAACAACGCGCGTTTTAACGCTCAGGCAACCGCCGACGAAGTTTATTACAACGCGAAAGTTCCTTTTGCGTACGACTATGCGGACGACGATCCCGACGTTTATCCTTCTTATTCCACGCACGGCACGCACGTTGCCGGTATAGTTGCCGGTAAGAGCAATTACAAAGTAAACCGCGAAACGGGCGAAACCTTTATCGGCGTAGCGCCCGAAGCGCAACTCGTTATTTGCAAGGTATTCACCGACAATCTCGACAGCGACTCGCTCGGCGGCGCGGACACGATGGACATCATCGCGGCGGTAAGCGACTGCGTAGAACTCGGCGTAGACGTAATCAATATGAGTTTGGGTTCTTCCGCCGGTTTTGCCGACGAAAAGAGCGATACGTTCCTTAACGACATCTACGCAAGCGTAAAAGCAGCAGGCATAAGCCTCGTAGTAGCCGCCAGCAACGACTATTCTTCCGGTTTCGGCGGCGGCAACGGTACCAACCTTGCGAGCAACCCCGACAGCGGTACGGTAGGCTCTCCGTCCACTTACGACGCCGCGCTTTCCGTAGCGTCCATCAACGGACAGAAATCCAGTTATATCACCGCAAACAACGACCCCGACCAGGTTGCGTTTATCACCGAGTCTTCGGACGAAAACGGCAACGAATTCGACTTCATCGACCTTTTGTATAAACAAACGGGCAAAGCGAAGACCGAAACGCTTAACTACAAGTACGTCGTTATCGGCGGCGTGGGAAGAGCAACCAACTACACTTCGCTCGTAAAAAACGAAATCAACAACTATAAACAAGGCGGATACGACGGCGTTATCGCGCTCGTAAAAAGAGGCGATACGACGTTTGCCGAAAAAGTTCAACTCGCTATGGACAACGGCGTTTCCGCTTGTATCGTCTATAACAACGTTTCCGGTACGATAAGAATGTCGCTCGGCGAAGTTTCGAACCCCGTTCCTACCTGCGCGATAACGATGGACGCCGGTAAAGTGTTCGTGGAAAACGCAAACAGCAGAGGCATAGGCTCGATACAGATAAGAGACGACTACAAAGCCGGTCCGTTTATGTCCGACTTCTCCAGTTGGGGACCGATGCCCGATCTGCAACTGAAACCGGAAATCAGCGCGCACGGCGGAGAAATCACGTCGGCGGTCCCCGGCGGTTACGACGTATATAGCGGAACGAGTATGGCTGCGCCGAATATGGCAGGCGCAATCGCTTTGCTCCGTCAGTATCTGAAAACGGCTAATCCCGGACTTACCGGAACCGCGCTCAACGCTCGTATAAACCAGGTTCTTATGAGCACCGCTACCATCGCGCTCAACGAAGAAGGCAATCCGTACTCGCCCCGTAAACAAGGCGCCGGACTTGCCGGAATAGCGGACGCGATCAATACCGAAAGTTATATCACCGTTCTCGACGCAAACGGCAAAGAAAGAGACAAAACGAAGATAGAACTTTACGACGATCCGAAGAGAACGGGCAAATACACGCTCGATTTCGTCGTCAACAACATATCCGGCAAAGCGGAAACTTACGTGCCTACCGTATTCGTTATGACCGAAACTCTTGCTTCGGACAACAAGACGGTGGCGGAAAAAGCCCGTATGCTTACCGACAGCACGATCAAGTATTCGATTAACGGAACGGAAAGCAACGCAAACGTTACCGTTCCCGCAAACGGCAAAGTTTCCGTCAGAGTGGAAATAACGCTCGGCAGCGAAGGAAGAAAATATATCGAAAACAGTTTCAAAAACGGTATGTACGTCGAAGGTTTCGTTTCCCTTAAAGGCGTAAACGAAGGACAGGTTACTATCGGACTTCCTTACCTTGCGTTCTACGGCGACTGGACGGACGCGCCTCTGTTCGACTACGACACCTACGAAATAGCGGAAAGCAAAAAAGATACGTCCGTGGAAGAAGAAGACAAACTCAAAGCGAGTGCGGCGGATACCAAACTTCTCGGTATGTACTACGACGATAAATATATAATCTCGCTCGGCGGATATCTCTACGAAATGGACGAAACCGACGTCGCTATCTATCCCGAACGCGAAAAAGCGGCGGTGTCTATGTACGACGAAACGGGCAACAGAACGATATACGAATTATATATGGTATACGCGGGACTGCTCCGCGGCGCGGCGTATATGGACCTTAAAATCACCGACGGCGTGACCGGCGAAGTGGTTTATCAGGAAACGCAGGAAAACGTCGGCAAGTCCTACGCGGCAGGCGGAAGCAACCGCGGTTCGCCGATAATGATCGAAATCAAACCCAACGAGTGGAATATGCAGAACAACAGAACGTACTACGTTTCCCTCAAAGGTAAACTCGACTATAAAGAAAATCCCGAAAAAGAAGGCAAACTCGAACGCGACGACTTCTATTGCCGGTTCACGATCGACTACGAAGCGCCGCAAGTGCTGGATTACAGAATCCGTTACGAAAGTTATACCGAAAACAGACAGGTCAAATACCGTATCTATATGGACGTAGACGTGTTTGACAATCAGTACGTAATGGACGTTATGCCGTGCTACGCAAAGAAAGGCAAAGACGGCGTAACCAACGAACTTACCCTTCTCACCGAACACCCGATACCGGTATACGGACAAAAGGGCGAAACCAGCACGGTTTCTTTCGAAATCACCGATATTTACGACGAATACGTAAAGAACGGTCAACTCTACATTGCCGTCGAAGACTACGCGATGAACCAGTCGACGTACACGGTAAACGTGGCTACCGCGTCCGAGTACCCCGAATCGGTAACGTTAAAAACCGACGATAAACTGTTCGCAACGAACGAAAAGAAACAAAACGGCGACAAGAAAGACGGTCTGGAATACAACGTGTACGAACTTACCCTTGCTCCGAACGAACTTTATAAACCGGTAATCAACGCGTTGCCCGACGGAGCGGTTTCCCGTGCGCTGTCCTGGTTCGTTCAGGAAGGCGCGAGTTACGTCGCAACCAACGTAGACGAAATCTTCGCGATTAAAGAAAACGTAAGCAATAAAGTTACGCTCGTCCTTGCGGACAACGACGGAAAGGACGAAAGCGCGTCGCAAACTATTTACGCTCAGATAAACGTATTCGTCGAAGGGAAAGCGCTCGACAAACCCAAAGCGGAAAAACTCACGCTCGGACCGGCTATCAACAACGAATACTATGCGGTTACTTTTGAAGGAGCGAGCGCGTCGATAAAACTTAACCCCAACCAGACCGTGACGTTCAAACCGTCGGTTACTCCTTGGTACTTCGAATCGGTTAACGAACTCGAATACGTCTGGACGGGAACGAACGACGATATATTCACCGTAAACGAAATAGGGACCGTTACCGCAAAGAAGAAAGGCTCGGCTTACGTCACCGTTACCGCCAAAGACTATCCGCTTCTTATCAAAACGGTTAAGATCGTCGTAGGCGACGAGTTCAGAGTGTCGAGTTACACCCTTTACGATTACTACGGCGAAGGCGAATGCGTCATTCCCGAAGACAAGAACGTAATGGCGATAGACGAGAAGTGCTTCCAGTACAACACCAAACTTACCAAAGTCGTGTTCCCGTCTACCTGTACCGAAATCCCGGAAAACGCGTTCTTAGGCTGTACCAACCTCGAAGAAATCGTTATTCCGAGCCAGTGCATAGTTATCAGACAAAGTGCGTTCGAAAACTGCAAAAAACTCAAGCAAATCACGTTCCAGAACTTTGTGGACAGAGATAAAATCGAACACGAAGATTACCACGGCGCGATCACGATAGGCAAATACGCGTTCAGAAACTGCACGAGCCTTACCGAAATCGTAAACCAGGCTCGTCTTACCACCGTTCTCGACGAAGCGTTCGCAGGATGTACCGCTCTTACAAGCATCGACATAAGCGAACTCAGAGTTACCGGCAGCGCGGTGTTCAGCGGCTGTGAGTCGTTAAGCAAAGTGGTTACCGGCGCGGCGACCAACGTCGGCAAAAATATGTTCCAAAACTGCACCGCTCTCCGCTCCGTAGAATTCGCCGGAGAATATCTCAACGCGCAGGCGTTCTCGGGTTGCACCTCGTTAAAAACCCTTACCCTTACCGCAAAGAACTTTACCGGTATAGGCGACGAAGCCCTTGCGGGAACGAGCATAGAAGAACTCCGTTTGCCCGACGGTAATTGCGTAATCGGAAAGAACGCTTTCGCCAACAACTCGAGTTTGAAGAAGATTATCCTTTCCGAAAACACGAAACTTACTTTGTCGGCGTCGTCGTTCGCTAATTGCAGACTGTTCGGTTCGTACGAACTCCCGGCAAGCGGCAGCAACTATTACAGCGTGGAAGACGGTATTTTATATAATAAGGATAAGACGGTATTGCTCAGCGTACCCTGCGGCAAAGACACGCTCAGTATAGCGTCTTCCGTCACCGAGATAGCAGAAGGAGCGTTCTCGGGTATCTATAAAGTTAATGCGGTTGCGTCGATAAAGAACCTCGATTTGTCCGCGCTTAATATTACCAAAATCGGCAAATACGCGTTCAGCGGCAGCGGAATAGAAGAAATCACTCTCCCTGCAGGATTGGAAGTTCTTCCCGAAGGCGTGTTCTCCGATTGCACCAAACTTGCCAAAGTAAACGGCACGGAAAGCGTAACCGAAATATCCGATTATGCGTTCAGCGGATGCTCTGCGATAAGAACGATGTCTTTCCCGAACGTTACAAAGATCGGCAACTACGCGTTTTACAGAAGCGGAATAAGAACGCTCGACGCGCCGCAAACGCTCGTTATAGGCGAATCCGCGTTCCGCAGTTCTTACCTTACCGAAGCGATTTTCGAAAAAGCGACGGAAATCGGCAGTATGGCGTTCTCGTCAAACAACTCGCTCACCAAAGTAAGTTTGGGCGCGGTTACCGTTATGGGCGACAGAGCGTTCTACGGTTCGGGCGAAATTACGTCCTTTGCGATGGCGGAAGGAGCGAAAGTAGTCGGCAACTATGCTTTCTACTACGATTACACTTCCCAAAACGTCGGAAGAACCGCCCTTACCGAAGTTATACTTCCCGACTCGACGGAGATTATCGGCGAATACGCGTTCTTTAACGTGCCAAACCTCGTTTCCGTAAACCTTAGCGGAGTAAAAACCATAGGCGAATGTGCGTTTGCGTACGCGGTTAAACTTGCGGACGTAGATCTGAGCAACGTCGTTACGATCGGCAACAGCGCGTTTGCGTACACCGCAATCGAAGAAGCGGACCTTTCGAACGCGGAATATATAGGAGAAACCGCTTTCTACGAAACAGACGGCGGCAAACTCAGAACTTTGACCTTAGGCAAAGTCGAAATCATAGGAAATTACGCTTTCTACGGCACGAAACTTACCACCGTTGAAATCCCCGCTACGATGAAAAACCGTTTCTACGACTATTCGTGGGAAGAACTCGACGATAAAGGCAGAGTGGAAAAGAAGAGAACGAGAAAAATCGCGTCTTACGGCACGGGAGCGTTCGCAGGAATATCCACCCTTACCGAAATCAAAGTAGCCGAAGGCAACGAAGACTTCTTCGCGGTCGACGGCGTTCTGTACGCAAAGACCGATTATGCGGCGTTCACGAAGGCGCCCGTTACGGATAAAGAAACTCTTACCGCGGAAGAAACCGTGGGAGAAGCGATCAGGGCGATAGAAGGACTCGTACTCGTACAGTACCCGGCGGCTAAAGAAGGCACCGAATACACCGTTGCCGACAAGACCGTGGTTATCGGAGATTCCGCTTTCGAACAAGTCAAAAACCTGAAGAAAGTTAAGTTCCCGTACACCGTAAAAGCAATCGGATCCCTTGCGTTCTACGCAAGTTCGGTAGACGATTATACGTTCACTTCGGTCAACGCCCCCGCGCTTTACGCGACCCCCGTCACTTCGGAGAACTTCGACTCGAGCGATATCCTGTACTCTATTTACGCTCCGACCACCGTTTACGGACTGGAAAGCACGATTTATTACGCCAACTTCTACGATTACGTGGCGAAGAGAATCTACAACGACCTTTTTGCAGACGAATATAAGACGAAGAGTTTCGGACTTAAACTTACTATTCCGAAGAACGGAAAAGGCTACGATTCGACGATCTGGAGCAACTTCTTCGAAGAAGAAAAGAATATTACCTACACCGATATCGCCGCGGACGATACCACGCACGAAGCAATCGAAGCGGTACAAAACATCGAAAAAGTGATGAAAATCGACGATATCTCGAAGATTACGACCGTAGACGGTATCAAGGCGATAAGCGACGCGGTCTATGCGGCAAGAAAGGCGTTCAATAAAGTCACTTCCGCAGAACAAAAATCTCTCGTTGCGGAAATCGAAGCAAACCTGCTCAAAGCGGAAGCGGCGATCAGAGAAGCGAAGAAATCGCTCGGAATACCCGTTGCGGTAAAAGAACTCGCCGTAGCGAGCGACCCCGTAAAACTCAGATACAAAGTAGGCGAAACCTTCGACAAAACCGGTTTGGTAATCAAACTCGTATTCGAAGACCTGTCGGAAATCGTTATCACCGATTACAAACTCAATAAAGAAGTTCTCGAAAACGGCGACAGATCGGTAATAGCGACGTACACCTACGAAGGAAAAGAATATTCCGTGGAAATTCTGCTCAACGTGGAATCGAGCGGCGACGGTCCCGACGGTCCCGACGGCCCCGTTGATCCCGAAAAGAAAGACAACAAAGCGGTGATTATCGCGGTAAGCGTGGTAGTACCCGTAGTCGTTCTCGCGGGCGTTGCGGTAGCGGTTATACTCATTCTTAAAAAGAAAAAGAAAGCGAAACAACTTTTGACGGAAACCGAATCCGCTCCCGAAACGGAAAAATTAACGGAAGAACCCGTTGCAGAAATAAAAGAACAAGCAGAAAAAACCGAAGAAACGGAAGAAGAAAACGAAGAAAAATAATTACGAGCGCGTCCGCGCGGAAAAAACGCGGACGCGTAAGGAGAAAAAAGTGAAAAAGAAAACGATACTGATTACGACTATAGCGGTTTTGGCGCTGGCTCTTTGCGCAGTGTTCGCCGCGTGCGGTCCCAAAGCGCAGGAAAAGAAGTTCGACTACGTAGTTACGTTTAACTACAACGTAGGACTGCTTGCCGACTCTAAGGGAATCGAAGATCAATACCTCGGCGTAAAGAAAGACGGACTCGTCGGAGTGAAACCGAGCGCGGACAACGATTCGTTCAAGGAAGCGCAAATCACGGGATATTTTCTCGAAGGCTGGTACCTTCCGCAAACCGATAAAAACGGCACGCCGATAATCGACGAAGAAACCCAAAGAGTAAAACTCGGCGAAAAATGGGACTTCGCCACGGGAAAAGTCACCAAAGATATGACCCTTTATGCGAATTTTTCCAAGAAAGCGACCCTTTACTTCGTAGACAGAGCGGACGGAAAAGTCGTGGGAAGTATGACGGATTTCCCCGGTAAAACGAGAAAAGAACCCAGTACCGATTCGACCAAACCGTCGAAAAAAGGTTATACGTTCAAGGGTTATTACTTCACCGGACTCGACGGCGAAGAAAAGTTCTCTTGGCCTTACACGTTCGGTACCGACGATAAAAACGTTTACGTCGAGTTCGTCGAAGGCGACTTCAAAATCGTAAGAACGCCCGAAGAATTCAGCCAGGCAATCAGAGGCAACAGCGGAAGAAACAACGTTTATCTCGACGCCGATCTCGATTTCGCAGGCAAGACCTGGACGGCTAATACGGTCGATTACAAAGGTAAACTTATCGGTAACGGCCACACGATAAAGAACGTTACGTTAAATTTCGAAGCCTCCAAAAACAACAGCATAGGCTTCGGCTTGTTCGGAACTCTCACTAGTACGTCGAGCGTATCCGACCTTATTATTGAAAATCTGGAAATAACCTTCAAAATAGGACTGGGCAACGGATACAAAGTAGGAGCGTTTGCCTGGAAAGCGGAAAAAGGCGCGAAGATAAACAATGTTGCGATAAGCGGCGAATTGCATTATGATTTTGAATCAATTGCATCAAGCGACACCGCGGTAGAAGAGTTTATCGGAAATATAAACGATGATAAAGATGACAACAAAATTAACCCCGAAGATATCACCGAGTGTAATTACGAAGGCGTATCCAAGGTTGACGATAAAAAATAACAGTCGAGTTAATCGGCAAAGGAGACAATATGAAAAAGACTAAGAAACTGTTTGTTTTGGTCGTAGCGGTGATGCTGCTCGCGATTTCCGTGATTGCGTTTACCGCTTGTAAAGACAAATCGAACAACGACCCCGAAACCCGTCCTTTATCTATGAGTATTTCTACTCCCGACGGCGTTTTCAACCCGTTCTTTTCCACGTCCGCGTACGACTCGTCGGTCGTAGGACAGACCCAGATCGGAATGCTCAGCACCGATAAGGAAGGCAATATCGTTTGCGGTGAAGACGAACCCACCGTTGCTCTCGATTACAGCGTTACGGAGCACAAAAACGGCGACAACGTAGACTACACCACTTATGAATTCCTTATCAAAAACGGAATTAAATTCTCCGACGGAGTAGATCTTACGATTAAAGACGTACTTTTCAATCTGTACGTTTATCTCGATCCCGCTTACACCGGCTCGGCGACCATTTATTCTACCGACATCGTAGGACTGAGAAACTACAGACTGCAACAGGAAGGCACCACGACGGACACCGCCGAATCCGCTTTCGAAGAAAAGTTCGTATCCGAAGCCAACATTCGTATCGACAGAATTATCGAATACGTTCAACAGTTCGGTAAAGGTATGAAAGAAGATGATAAACCCACGAATACATACACCGAAGCGCAAAAGAAAGCCATTCTCGCCGACTACGCTACCGTAGCGAAAACGTTCAAAGAAGAACTCGAAACCGACTGGAACAACGCAAGCGCCGAATCGTACAAAGAATGGGGAATGACCGAAAAATGGCACGTTTTCCTTTATAACGACGGCGGAAGAACGGAAATGCTCCAAAGAGATTCTTCCAACAAGGTTATTAAAGTAGACGGCAATCCGCAACTCGACAAAACCGAAGCGCAAAAAATCTACGACAACGAAATCAAACCGTACGTAGAAAGTTCTTCCAAATCCGAAGAAGAAGCGATCAAAGAGTTCTGCATCAACTCCGTTTATAACGTTTACTTCCCGGAAAACGATATTACGAAAACCAACTACGAACAGTTCACGACCGTAGTAAGATACTGGGCTACCGCGTCAACCATTCTCGACAAGTTCACCGCAGAACAAAAGAGCGAATACTTCAAAGGCGCGAAGAGAGTGGTTCCTACCATCACCGGTATCACCACGAGAAAAGAATCGCAATCGTTCAACGGTAAAGACCTTTCCGAAGAATACGACGTACTCAGCATCAAAATCAACAACGTTGACCCCAAGGCTATCTACAACTTTGCGTTCACCGTCGCTCCGATGCACTACTACTCGGACGAAGCCCACGTGAAAGCGTTCGACGCGGACACCGGCAACTTCGGCCTCGAATTCGGTAGCATCGACTTTATGAACAACGTCATCAACGCTTCGAGCAAAGTCGGTCTTCCCGTAGGCGCAGGCCCCTATATGGCGAGCAACGCAAGCGGCAACCCGGCAAACGACAAGAGCGAATTCTTCAACAACAATATGATCTATTACCAACGCAACGAATACTTCGCGACCGTAGGTAAAGAACTTGAAAACGCAAAAATCAAATACGCTAAATACAAAGTCGTTGAATCCGACCAGATCATCAACGCTCTTACCAGAGGGGATATCGACTTCGGCGATCCGAGCGCAACGCAGGAAAACATCGCCGCGGTTAACGAAGCGGGACTTGCTCACGTAGAAATCAAAACTTCCGGTTACGGCTACGTTGGTATCAACCCCCGTTTCGTTCCCAACATCACCGTTCGCCGCGCGATAATGAAAGCGATGGATACCGCTTCCATTACGAGCAACTACTACAAGGGCGGACTTGCGGAAATCATCTATCGTCCTATGTCCACCACCAACTGGGCTTACCCGAAGGAAGTTAAATCCGCTTACAGCAACGACGAAGTGGATTACGCTTACGACAGCACGGGCAAAGAAATCAAGAAAATGCTCGAAGACGAAGGATACACGCTCGTAAACGGCGTTTACGAAAAGAACATTTACGGTTACGGACTGGACAGACTGACCGGAACCAACTACAAACTCACGATTGCAGGCGGCTCGACCGATCACCCGGCTTACGCGATGTTCCTTAACGCGCAAAAGATACTTAACTCAATCGGATTCGACGTGCAGGTAGTTACTTCGCAAACCGCGCTCAGCGACCTTTCCGCAGGAAAACTCGCTATCTGGGCGGCAGCGTGGTCTTCCACCATCGACCCGGATATGTATCAGGTATACCACATCGACTCGCAGGCAAGTTCGACGAGCAACTGGGGATACAAGCAGATCAAAGCCGGAAAATCCGGCGCGTACGCGACCGAATACGATATCATCGTAAGACTGAGCGAGAAGATCGACGAAGGTCGTTCCACCACCGATCAGGAAGAAAGAAAACTTATCTACAAAGACGCGCTCGACTTGGTAATGGAACTTGCCGTAGAAATGCCTACTTATCAGAGAAAAGATATGTCCGCGTTCAACGCCAAAGTTATCAAAGAAAGTTCGCTCACGCCCGAAGCGGAACGCTCTCCCTACAACGGATTGCTGTCCAGAATCTGGGAAGTCGAATACGTATAAAAATCGACTAAAAAGTTCGGCAAAAACGTTCCTTACGAGTAAAACTCGTACGGAACAATTTTGCATTTATTAAGGAAAAGCGTTTTTCGGGCGAAAAGTGAGAAAAAACGAGTAAACAAGACAAAACTGCGGCGAAATAGCCTTTTCGCCGCAGGCAAGATAAAAGGCAGGGCTTATATGGATATTCTGAAATATATCGTCAAGAGATTGCTACTATCGGTGGTTATTTTGCTTGGCGTATCGATAATAATTTATTCTCTCGCCAGAATGATGCCTACCGACTACGTTGACGACCAGTATTCGTCGGCGGTTGCGCAAGGCACGATGAAGCAAGAAGATATCGACCGTATAAAAGAACTTTACGGGCTTGCAATGCCCGACGCGTATCTTACGGTCAAAATGGGAGAGAACAGCGAATATAACGGCAAAAACTTCACCAAAAGCACAAAAGAAGAAACCCGTTACGATTTGTCGCTTACCGAAAGCGCGATTACCAGAATTCGCTCCGAACTCGCGTCCGGAGACCTTTCGGAAGAGCAAAGACAAAAGAAACAGCAAGAACTTGCGTCGTCTTTGGCTACCTATAACGAGCAATACTCGGACTGGTACGTAGGTTCTTATGACGGAGGAAAAAACACCCGTCTGTATCTTAAAGACGACGGAACGTACCAGGTAGGCACGGTGGAAAGCAGAGGAGCGAAAACCGAAGAAAACACCGCTACCGACAATAAGGACGGCGAAACGGCGGAAGAAGATAATACCATTATCACCATCGACGAAATTTTCACCGTTAAAGAAAGCGGTACGTATAAAATAATCTACGACGAAAACGACGTTACCAGGATAAGAAACATAGAACTTACGAAGAACGGACAAACGGAAGAAACCAAAGTAGAGTACAAAGTGGCTAGCGGCTGGGATAAGTTCAAAGCCATACTCAAAGGTTACTTCGGTTGGCTCGGAAAGATGTTCAAAGGCGATCTCGGTATGTCTTTCAAATATAAAAGACCCGTATCCGAAGTTATAGTTCAGAATATGGGTATATCTTTCGCGATAGCGTTTATAGCGACGATACTGCAGTTTGCGATATCCATTCCTTTGGGTATAAAAGCGGCGGTAAATCAATACGGCGTAATCGACTATACCGTCACCGTACTGGCGATGATAGGTATATCTTTGCCGACGTTCTTCCTTGCGGCACTGTTTATAAGGCTGTTCTCGGTAGAACTCGGGTGGTTCGAAGTCGGAGGCATAGCAAGCGCGTCGCTGCCGATGAACGCGAGTTGGATAGTAAAACTCGGCGACTATCTGTGGCATATGGTGCTGCCGATGACCGTTCTGGTTATACTTTCCATAGGTTCGCTTATGCGTTATACCAGGACGAACACGCTCGAAGCGCTCAACGCGGACTACGTCCGTACCGCAAGAGCGAAAGGTCTGAGCGAAAAAACTGTTATTTACAAACACGCGTTCAGAAACACGATGATACCGCTCGTTACGATGATGGCAGGCGTTTTGCCGAGTTTGTTCGGCGGCGCGATGATTACCGAAACGGTTTTCAGTATCCCCGGTATAGGTAAACTCGCTTACGACGCGCTCGTAGCGAAAGACGTCCCGTTTATTATGGGATACAATATGTTCATTGCGATACTTACGGTAATAGGCACGCTGCTCAGCGACCTTATGTACGCGGTCGTAGACCCGCGCGTAAAAGTAGGCAAATAGGAGGCAAAAATGGAAGAAGAAAGAAAGATTGCTCCTATTGCGGAAAACACGACGGATACCGTCGTAGTAAACGAAAGCGAAGACGCAGAAATTGCGCTCGAAGAAATAACGGGCAAAACGCTTAGCCCCGGTCGTTTGGTGTTAAAACGCTTTTTCCGCAGTAAACTCTCGATGACGGGACTTATTATACTCGTTATTTTGTTCCTTTTCTCGTTTATCGGGCCGCTGTTCACTTGCTTTGACTTCATTTGGGGAGAAAAAGAAGCGGACAAGTCGCAAACGGTAAGAGAAGAGTACTATACGGAAATCACCGACCCGGAATACGGCTCAGACTCGGTTTACGTTATTACGTATTCCGAACCGAGCAACTACCTTAAACCGTCCGGCACCCACCTTCTCGGTACCGACGACAAAGGTTTCGACGTGTTCTCCAGACTTATGTACGGCGGAAGAGTTTCCCTTACCGTAGGTTTCGTCGTTATCATTCTCGAAACGATTATCGGCGTGTTTTTGGGCGGTCTTGCCGGATACTTCGGCAAATGGGTCGACCAGATCATAATGAGAATAGTCGATATTTTTAACTGCGTTCCTACGCTGCCTATGCTTATGATAGTCGGCGTTGCGCTCGACGCTAAAAACATCACCGGTCCGAGCAAACTTTATATAATGATGGCAATGATGACCTTGTTCGGTTGGGCAGGGACGGCAAGACTCGTCAGAGGACAGATTTTGTCGCTTAGAGAACAAGACTTTATGCTCAGCGCGGAAGCGAGCGGTTTACCCGTATGGCGTAAGATATTCAGACACCTTATCCCCAACGTTATGCCGCAACTTATCGTTTCGATGACGCTCGGACTCGGCGGAATTATCCTTACCGAAGCGACGCTCGGTTATCTCGGTATCGGACTTCCCGCGGAATACGCTACCTGGGGCAATATGATAAACGCCGCCGCCAACAACACTGCGCTCACGAACTACCCCAACCTTTGGATTTCGCCCGGTATCTGCATAGTACTTGCCGTACTTGCGTTTAACTTCGTAGGCGACGGTCTGCGCGACGCGTTCGACCCGAAAGCAAGGAGGTAACCCGTGAAAAAAGAAGAAAGACAAGAGAAAAAAATAGAAAAGAACAAACATTATATTACAGCGAAAGAATCGCGTAATATCGCTAAAGAGAACTTCCGCACGATAAGAGCGTTGCAGAAAAAACGCGCGTCTTACAAGAAAGAAGACTACGTTACCGAAATGCGCGACCCGAAAAACATCGTCGAGTTCGATAATCTCCATACCTATTTCTACACGGACAACGGTACGGTAAAAGCGGTTAACGGCGTATCTTTCGACATTCCGCAAGGCTCGACCGTCGGCGTCGTCGGCGAATCAGGCTGCGGCAAATCGGTTACCAGCCTTTCCCTTATGCAACTCGTTCAGGGACCGATGGGGCAAATCGTCGACGGCAGCATACGTTTCCGTTCTACGGTAAAGACCGCCGTCGGTACCGAACCGATAATGGTAAAAAAACGCGACGAAAACGGCGAAGTAGTGCTTGACGAAGAGGGCAATCCCGTAATGGTTCAGGCGCTTAACAAAAAGGGCAAACCGCGTTTCCGCAAAAAGTTCGAAGAACACGAAGAAGTGTACGACGTGGCGAAAATGCCCGTGTCCGCAATGTCGAGCATAAGAGGCAGGGAAATCGCAATGATTTTCCAAGAACCTATGACCAGTCTTAACCCCGTCTTCACGATCGGTAACCAACTCGACGAAGTTACTCTCCTTCACGTCGACGGAGCGGATAAAGAAACGGCGAAAGAAAAGAGCATAGAAATGCTGAAACTCGTCGGAATAGCGATGCCGGAACACGTCTATAAGTCCTATCCGCACCAACTTTCGGGCGGTATGCGTCAGAGAGTTATGATAGCGATGGCATTGTGCTGCAATCCGAAACTCATAATAGCGGACGAACCGACAACCGCGCTCGACGTTACCATTCAGGCGCAGATACTCGACCTGCTTCGCTCGGTTAAAGAAAAAATATCCGGAAGCATAATGCTGATTACGCACGACCTCGGCGTTATCGCGGAAATGGTCGACTACGTAGTCGTAATGTACGCCGGGAGAGTAGTGGAAAAAGGAACGGTAAGAGAGATATTCAAAAACCCGTTGCACCCGTACACCATAGGCTTGCAAAAGAGTAAACCGGTAGTAGGGAAAGAAGTCGACAGACTGTACAGTATCCCCGGCAACGTCCCCAACCCGATAAATATGCCGTCGAGTTGCTACTTCAGAGAAAGATGCGACAGAAGATGCGAGCGTTGCAAAGGCGAATATCCCGAAATGATACAGGTTTCGCCCACGCACTTCGTGGCGTGCCACCTTTACGACAAGACGGACAAGGAGTAACGAGCGATGAACATTATCGAAAACGTATTGAAAAAACTTAATTTCACGAAAAAAACGGAAAATAAAAGCGGAAATACCGAAATCGTCGAAGAAGTAAAGGCGGAAGAAAGAGAATCCGTCACGACGAAAATCGAAAACGGAATCATTACCGAAGTCACCGCCGAAGAAGTAGCGACGTTTAGCCAAACGGAAGAACCCGAGTATCTTCTCGAAGTAAACAACCTTAAAGAGTATTTTCCGATAAAGAAGTCTTTCGACAAGACGAAAAGCGTGTACCTTAAAGCGGTAGACGGCGTTTCGCTCAAACTCGTCAGAGGCAAAACGGTAGGTATAGTCGGCGAATCCGGCTGCGGTAAAACCACGCTCGGAAGAACGATACTCAGACTGTACGAACCCACCGACGGCGAAATAATCTTCGAAGGAAAACACATAGAAAAACTGAAAGGCGAGGCGCTCAGAAAAATGCGCCCCAACTTCCAGATGATATTCCAGGACCCGTACTCGTCGCTCAGTCCCAGACTTACCGTAGGCGAAATCGTCGGAGAAGCGGTTAAGGTACACAACATCGTACCCAAAGAAGAGTACAAAGACTATATCGTAGACATAATGAAGAAATGCGGACTGCAACCGCACTACTTCGAAAGATATCCGCACGAATTCTCCGGCGGACAAAGACAGCGTATCTGTATAGCGAGAGCGCTTGCGCTTAAACCGAAACTCGTCGTTTGCGACGAACCGGTTTCCGCGCTCGACGTAAGTATACAGGCGCAGGTAATAAACCTTTTCAAAGACTTGCAGGACGCCAACAACCTGACGTACATTTTCATATCGCACGACTTGTCGGTAGTAGAACATATCTCGGACGAAGTAGGCGTTATGTACTTAGGAAATATGGTGGAATACGGAAAGAAAAAGGACATTTTCGCTAATCCGATGCACCCCTATACGCAGGCGCTGTTCTCGGCGGTACCCATACCCGACCCGGACACGAAGATAAAACGTATAATCCTCGAAGGAGATATTCCTTCGCCGGCTAATCCGCCCAAGGGTTGTAAATTCCATACCCGTTGCAGTAAATGTATGGAAATATGTAAGGAAAAAGAACCCGTATTCAAGGATTACGGCGACGGACATTGCGTCGCTTGCCATCTTTATCCGCAAGACTGACGAAAATTAAGAAATACTTAATAATTCGTTATTACGTTTAAGGGTAAGATAAGTTAAATCAAAGGAAAGTCGGATTCCGACGAAAGGAACGAAAAAAAATGACGAAGAAAGGAATAAAAAGAACGATACTCGTGTTCGTTGCGGTCACGCTCATAGTTTGCGCGCTCGCACTTTCTGCGTGCGGGAATAAAAAACATACCGTTATTTTTGAAAACGGAGAAAACAGCATAAAGCAGGAAGTAGCGGACGGAGCGACGGTTGAAAAACCCGAAAATCCGACCAAAGACGGATACACGTTTTTACACTGGGCAAAGAAAGGCGAAACGGAAGCGTACGACTTTTCGACGCCGGTCAAAGAAGACGTTACCCTTGTTCCGCAATGGAAACAAAACGAAACGCCGGACGATCCGGACGAACCGGGCAAACCCGATCAACCTGCGGAAACCGAAACGGTAAGAATAAGATGGATCACCGACGACTGCGCGACGTTCGTTTTTGACGGAACCACTCCCCGTAACGTGAAGAAAGGGGATACGGTAAAGTTCAGAATCAGCGTTTCTCCGTACTACGAAGGCACTCCCGTAGTAAAAGCGGGCGAAGCGACGGCAACGCTCGATAAAGACGGATATTACAGTTTCGTTGCGGAAAAATCCGTAGACGTGGAAGTTACCGGACTTAAAATCGACAAAAGCCCGATGAAAGGGTTAGGAACGGTTAAAAATCCCTACGTTATTTCCTCGCCGGCGCAGTGGAAACAGTTCGCCGACGGAGTAAACGACGGCAACGAGAAATACACGGAAGCGAATTTCGTGCTGGAATCGGATTTGGATATGAAAGGCGTAACCGTCGCACCCGTAGGTATGGTTGACTCGACGAACGGTTCGTATAAATACTTCCAAGGCACGTTCGACGGCAAAGGTCATACCGTGAAAAACTTCAAAGTAGACGCAAGTTACGGCGCAATCGGACTTTTCGGTTACCTTACGACGGGTACTGTCCGCAACCTTAACGTAGAAACCGACATAACGGTGGAAACGGCGAAAAAACAAAACTACATAATCGGCGGTATAGTGGGTTATACCATCTCCGGCGATATAATCAATTGTAAATATACCGGCACGATAAACGTTATCGACAGTATAAACGAAAGCGAATGTTATATCTACGTCGGCGGAATCTGCGGTTTCGTACAAGGATATTCGACCGAATACACCGGCACGATTTCTTTCTGCGAAGTCAACGGCAGCATCAAATCCACCGGTTCGAAAACCGTTTATACCGCAGGCGGAATAGCGGGAGCGACTTACGGCGCGTCCGACGCTGCCCCGGCTTATATACACAGTTCGGTGTTTAACGGCACGGTAGAAGGCAAAATCGTAAGAAGCGGCGGTATCGTAGGATATATGCGCGACCGCAGTTCGGTAGCAAACTGCTATTCTACCGGCACGGTTTCCGCTCAGTACGTCGACGGCTACGCCACGGCAGGCGGAATAGTCGGCGAATCCAACAACGATACCGTTATCGTAAACTGCTACTCCACGGCGGCGATAAGCGCGAGAGGTCAAGCGACCGAACACACCAGAGATAACTTGCTCGGACTTAAGTTCGTCGACGGATACACCGGTACCGATATCTATACCGGAATAGATTCCAGAACCGCAATGGCGGTAAACTCTTATTACTCCGCGGACGGCATAGTCGGCGTAGGCAACAAAACCTATAATCTTAACGATCCGCAATCGGTAAAAACTCTGCTTAACTGGTCAGACGCCGACTGGAAAGTCGTGGATAAGAAACTCGTACCCGACTATTCGGGATACGAAAACGTAAGTTTTACGATTACTTTCGATTTCGGAACGAACATTACTCTTCCCGATAAAGACGGCAATCCGCTTACGCAAAGCAAAGATCCGCTCGTAAGCAACGGATACGGACCTCTTTACTGGGCGTACGAAGGCAGCGGAATGAACAACTTCAAAGCGGACGACGGCACGATTTCGTACGGATACTTCCTTGACGAAGCGCATACGAAACGTTTGCCCGCGGCGACCGTTCTCACTTCGGACACCACAGTATACGTCGGTTTTGCCGATTACAGCAAGATCGAAGGCGAATATTATACGGTAATCAGCGGCAACGAGATTACGCTTACTTTCGACGACAACGGCAAGATGACGATGTCAAGCGGAGCGATGGTCGCAAGTTACGTCTACGTTTACGACGGAGCGAACTTGCTTATCAGAGAAGGGTATTTCGCATACCTGTACGAACAATACAAAGAATTCGGCAAGACGATGGACCTTACCGCGGACTACTACGCGCAAGTGACTAGCGACGGCGGACTGAAAATTTACGACACGCTGTTCTTTACCGACACCAACCAACGAACCCTTAAAGCGAACAAACGCAACGCGGCTATGGGACTTTGGTACGACGTGGACAACACCGAATGGACGTTCTATTCCGACCTTACCGGTAAGGTTTCGAACGGCAACGAGTTTACTTATACCTGCAACGGCGACAACGTTCAGATCATCGTAGGCGGTTCGGTTTATTACGCGGTCGTAGAAGGAACGAAAATGTCGGGCGGAGTGGAATTGTCGATATCCCGTTACGACGAGTTCGTCGGCAAATGGGAATCTTCGTTCAATACGTATCGGACCGTTACGTTCAACGGAAAAGGTTACGACAGCAAAGGTTCGGCAACCATTGACGGAACGACTTACGACTACGTAATCAGCGGCGACACCCTTCTTTTCGACGAATACAAAGCGTATTTCAGCGAAAGCGGACTGCTCGTGCTTGAAAAAGGCGAAGAAAAAACCGTTATGGGCAAAGAAGGCAGTTTTATCGGCACCTGGACGGAAACCGCGCTTAACTACAGTTTCAGACTGGACGGAATAACCAAAGACGGTTACGGAACCGGACTTGACAGTAACGGCGTCGCGTTTACTTACGCCGCGGAATGGCTCACCGGAACGTACACCGACAAAGAAACGGGCGAAACGGTAGAAAAAGATTACCTTTCTATAAGCGTTTATTACCGCACCACCCTTTACGGATTGTTCGACCTTGCGACGAGAGACGTCGAAGGCGGAGAATACGGCACGAGAACGGAAGAAATGCTTTTTGCCGCGGTTTATACCGCTTCGAGCGGATTTATCGTGGACGACTACAATATGGCTTATCTCGATCCGTACGAAGGCGACTGGAACGGCGAAAACGGACAGACGCTTACGTTTAACGGTTTGGGCGCATACGACATCAACAGTCAGTGGTCGGGCGGCGTCTGGGTGGTTAAAGGCGAAGTCGAAATAAAAGGCAACGACAGAACGCAACCCGAAACCGTAGGCTACTACTACTATAAAGATACGCGCAAAGCGACGTTTACCTATAAGGGGACGAAATACGTCTGCGACTTAGGCGAAGGCGAAATCACCGTAAACGGCACGACTTACAGAAGACCGGACGCAATCGGCGATTACTTCTATCAGGAAGACGGCGTAAAAGTGGAATTCAACGGTATGAGCAACGTCGGTTGCGGCAAAGCGTCGGTTACCGTCGGAGACGGAACGCTGATTTACGATTACGACCTTACCGTGGAAGGAACGACCTATACCGCTACGATCAGGGACGGCGAAACCGCCATATATACGCTGGTTATCGACGACGAATCCATCGTGCTTAACGGCGGAACGTTCACGAATAAGCAACTCGGCATAGGACACAGACTCGTAGGCAAAACCTTCGTCACCGCAAGCGGTTACGTAATCAAAGTAGTGGGCTATCTCGACAGAGACGGGTTCGGAAAAGGCAAGTTCGGAGACACGGACGTAACCGTAACGTACACCGACGAAACGTACCTTGCGATTTATTACGAAGGGACGTTTATGTACTACTGGGGTTACCTTGACGATAACGCTTCGGTACTGCTCGACGGAAGTTTCTCGGTGGTTACCGTAATCACCACCCCCGACGGAATGGCGGGTACTTACACCGCCGAAGACGGCAGCACGCTTACTTTGGACGGAAGAAGTAACGGCGGAGATTACGTTTACGCCGGCGCGGAATATACCGTAACGGAAGACGAAGAAACGATAACCTATCCTTATATATACAAATGCGAAGACGGAAGATACTTCGTGTACGAACTCGACAGATCGGGCGACGAAGACGCGCTGTACTTAACGTACGAAATCAAACTCGAACCGACCGAAGGCGCAAAGAAATTCACCGCCGAAGACGGTAGAGAAATCTATCTCGTCGAAATCGTGGAAGAAGAGTAAAGGAGATAAAAATGAAAAAGAAATTATCCGTAGCGATTATGTTAATCGTCGTACTTGCGGTGGCGGTAGTAGCGTTCACCGCCTGCAACGGCGAAGATCAATGCACGGTCGTTTTCAGCGGCGAAGGCATAACGCTTTCACAGCAAACCGTTAAAAAAGGTTCGACCGTGACCGAGCCGGAAACCCCGACGAGAGAAGGTTACGAATTCGTCGGTTGGATGAAAGACGGCGAAAAATTCGACTTCTCCACGCCGATAGAAGAAAACATCTTTCTTAAAGCGGAATGGAAAAAAATAAAACCCGACGAGCCGACCGATCCAAGTAAACCGGACGAACCCGACAAACCGGACGAACCCGACAAAAAAGGAACGAAAAACAATCCTTATATCATCGCAAGCGCGGACGATCTGCTCGATTTTGCGGACAGACTGAGCAATCTCGACGAAGAAGGAAACGCGGAATATAACGAATCGTTCTTCAGACTCGACGCCGATATCGATATGGAAGGCAAAAGATTCAGCCCCATCGCTCCGATAAAAACGTATAACGAAGACGAAGACGACGAGTGGACGAGCGAAGGATTTAAGGGTAACTTCGACGGAAACGGACACAAAATCAGCAATATCGCCCTGACTTCCCTTTTGCGCAGCAAAAACACGACCTATTACGTCGGTTTCTTCTCTGCTACGAAAAAAGCGAATATCCACGACCTTACGCTTGAAAATATATATTACGAAATCGAAGCGTACACCGACGAAGCCAAAGTCTGCTACGGCGGCGTGACAGGTTATTCCTTGCTCACCAACTACCGCAACGTTACCGTAACCGGCACGTTGGAAACCAGACTTATGGAGAAAAACAGCGCGGTAATCGGCGGTATCGCGGGTTACGTTGACGTTTACGAAAGAAATAATTCTTATATCGCTTACGCGGAAAACTGCCTCAGCAACGTCGTAGTAAAAACCGGTCAGTTCGAAGACGGCGAAAAATGCAGTCTGCAAAGCGCGGTAAACGGCGGACTTTTCGGAGAAATCTCCGCAATGAACGGCGCGTTCGCGGTAATTAACTGCGTATCGAACGGCAAAGTCGACGGCGGTCAGTACGTCGGCGGTTTGGTAGGCTATATCGCTTACGACAGAGTAAGCATTATCAACTGCGCAAACTACGCGGACGTAAAAGCGACGAATAAAGAAGTTTATTACGCAGGCGGACTCGTAGGCTACGCAAACTGCGACGTTACCTTAATGGACAGTTTTGCTCAATGCACGATTACCGGAGTAAGAACCACGAGCACCGCTTACAAACCTTACGCCGGCGGTATCGGCGGCTACCTTAAAAAAGACGATTACGAACTGTACTACAACGCAGGCGCGGCGGTGGTAAACTGTCACTTCGATTGTAAGTTCGTATCCACTTCGGGTTCGGTCAGACCGAGTTTCGGTACGAAAGAAGCAGTCGGCTTCGATTTCAGCGAAGAATGGGCGAAAAACACCCTTAAATGGACGGACGGAATGAAGTTCGTCGACGGCAAAGCCGTACCGGCAAGGCTCGCAAGCGACGGAGAAAGAACCTACAAAGTTACTTACGTCAGCAACGGTAACGTAGTGAAAGAAGTCGAAAGCAAGTTCACCGAAGAAGACTTCGGACTCGTAGGAACGGAAGACGCACTGCAAAACAACGGCGACGGAATACTGTTCTATGCGTGGGAACTCGCCGACGGAGTAAGAACGAGATACTACGTTCCCGTGGTTAAAGACATTACCGTAAACGCGAAATGGCACGACGCGACCGAAATCTGCGGCGTTTACGCAGGCACGAGTCGTTACGTGGAAACCAAAGAAGCCGGCGTTATAGTGTTCAGCAAAGACGGTACTCTCAGTTGGACGCTCGCAGGCGGCACCGTTTCCGGAACGTTTACTTACGACGGAACCCATATCGATATGGTATTCCACAGCGCGAAAGGGGACGTCACCGGTAAAGTGGAAAACGGGCAGATCGTCTTCGACGTTGAAGAAACCGCAAGCGCAACCGTAACTTACACCTTTGCAAAATCCGATATTACCGTTTTCGGCGACTACTACAACGAAAACGGCGACATAATCACCATCGACGGCACGAATATCAACCTGCACGTCTACGGCCTTAACAAAAGCAACAGAATTTCCGGCAAAATCGAACTTGCGGAAGACGGAATGAGCGGAACGGTCAAGAGCGGTAAACTTCTCGACGAGTTCTACCAAAGTATTAACTTTACCGTAAACGAAGACTACTCGCTGACGGTAACCGCACTTAAAAAGAGCGCGCAAGCGCCAGAATACGAAAGTCTGACGTTCGCAAAGAAAGCAACGCCCGACTACACCGGCAAAAACTTCATCGGTTCGTTCTATATGGTTAAACCCGAAAGCGACAGTATGGAAAATCCGTCCAAAACCGCCTACACGATGGTTTTCGATAAGAACGGCACCGTCACGAAAAAAAGCCGCTACAGCGACACTATAGGAGCGTTCGTTACCTTCAAGAACGACACCGTAATGAAATTCACTCTCGAAGGATACGTTTCCACGCTCTTCTACGACGAAGAAAAACAAGTCTGGTACGGCGAAGTAAGTGACGGAACGTATACCCAAACCGTAACCGTGCTTATCCCCGAAGCCAAAGGCGAACCCAAAGCGGTAATCTACGAAGCGGATCTCAGCACGATAATCTACGTCGCAGGCAGTGATCTTTATTACTTCAAAAACGGCGTATATACCGACGTTAGCGGAATCGAAGCGGCAAACAACTTCGCCGAAGGCGAAAGAGTTACCGTCGACGGAGTTGATTGCAGAGTAGTCTGCTACGAAGACAAGGGCGTCACCGGATACAAAGTTTGCGTGATAGGCAAGGAAGAAGGCACCTATACCTGCGGGGAAAACACCGTTACGTTTGACGGTCTCGGCAAGGTAAGCGGAACCAAAACCGGCACTTACTACGTTTACGACACGACCGTAGTCGTAGTGTTCGACGACGATACTTTCTACGGTTTCGATTATAAGATCGCCAAAGCAAACAACGACGTCGCTGCGCTCATCGCTCCGAGCAAATATCAGGGCGTTTGGTATCAGGGCAAAACCGTAGACGTCAAGGACGAAAACGCCGACGTAATCGGTCACGAATACGTAGAAAGATACTACAAGTTTATGCTCGACGGATACGGCCACACCGCTTTGATGTACTATAGTACGGACGAACAAAGATATAAATACAACTGGGGCGGAACCAACGGCTGGGTCGAGGCGAAAGAAACCGATACCGGTATCCACGCCGACTACAACTCCTATCAGTCCGCGGACGTTCTGTTCTACTACGGTATGCAACTCGCTTACAGCAAACAGTTCGGATATATGGGAGAAACCGCTTTCGCTAAAGCAGGATACGACGGAGAACTCACTCCCCCGTCCATTCCGACCGATACCGCAGGCAGTTACGTAGGCACCGAATCCGACGGAACCGCAGTAGTGCTTAATCTGAAAAACGACCTTTCCGGCTCGTATAAAGGCATGCCTTTCGCCGCAATCTACGACGGAGAAAAACTCGTTATGTTCACTATCGACGACGTGCGCTACGCTTTCGATATTCAGACGAAAACCATTACCTACGCCGCCGAAACCGTAACCCTTACCCGCACAGGCGAAGTCACCGAAATCATTCCGTCTTCGTTCTGCGGCACCTGGTCGGGCGAGTTTACCGGATACGGAACTAGTTCGGGCGAAATCCGTTCGATAACTATCGAAGCGAGCGGAAAGATTACCTACGGAGACGTGGAAATTATGGCAACGTACGACGCCGAAAAACAAATCATATCCGGCAATAATTTTGACGAAAGTGGTTTCGGCTATAAAATAACTTTGGTTTGGAACACAGAGAAACACACGTTTGCAGCAACCATAGATAATATTCGAGACGCATCGGGCGGAGTCACCATTAACTGTTCGTCCCTTTCTAAAAACGCGGACTGACAACCGACGAAACGAAAGCTCCCAGGGAAGGAAAGATATCCCCATCCCCACGCCGAGGAA
>CAJLYQ010000024.1 GCA_905210905.1 uncultured Christensenella sp.
ATTCCTGGCAAGGCGGAAGAACGGGGTAGCCGTAAGTCGGTACAACGAGTATTACGTCTGCCACTACTTTGGTAATGATGGTGACACAAGCATTTGTCGTTACCGTATTGCCTGCCGTGACGGCATTTTGCAGACCGACGACTACTACGGTAGCGTCTATCTGGGGTGCGATGACACCGTCTTGCGGAACTCTGAGAACTATATCCAAATCGAAGGACATACTCGACGTTCCGGTGATGGTTGCTCCCGCCGAATTTGTGCCGGTAACGGTAACGGGTGTGGTAACGGTATAACTTACGCGTGAGTTCGGCGTTCCGGCGATAGGAGTTACGACGAGTGAGGAAATCGTACTTGCTCCCGAACTGTTAATGCTAAGTACACCGGTTGCCGTTTCCGAACCGAAGTCAACCGTAAGCGTTGCGCTTACACTTCGTTGCTGCAGGCACGCGTCAAAAACCCTTTTCACTTCGATACACGTTTTTTCGCACGCGCTGCTTCCGGTACAACATAAAGCGGAAGAGTTAGAATTTCTGAAATTACAAGCCATTTTAATTCTCCCTTTATTTGATATCTACTACATTCTATGAACGCATTTTTCTCTTTGTGTAATCTCGCCCGTTCGAGAATTGTCTTTTTACGAGAATTATGATATTATATTGATATGAAAATTTATTCGATAAGCGATCTTCACTTAACGTCCGGCACGGACAAACCTATGGACATATTCGGAGAAAACTGGGTAGGTCACTGGGATAAAATCCGAGTTGACTGGAATCGTAAAGTCACCGACGAAGACGTCGTGCTTATTGCCGGCGACGTATCCTGGGGGATGAACACGGAACAAGCGATAACGGATTTACGAGAGATCGACGAACTTCCCGGGAAAAAAATTATAATCAGAGGTAACCACGATTACTGGTGGAGTACTTATAAAAAACTATGTGCGCTTGATCTTAAAAGCATAATTTTTATCCAAAACAATGCAAAAACCGTAGGAGAGTACGTCTTTTGCGGTACGAGAGGATGGACGGTTCCCGAAAAGAACGAACAAACCGAAGAAGATAAAAAAATATTCGACAGAGAACTTATTCGCTTAAAAATGTCGCTTGACGAGGCGCGCAAAATTGCCGACGGAAAAGAGATAATCGGACTGATCCATTATCCGCCGTTCAATTCGAAATTTGAAAAATCGCCTTTTTCCGACTTGTTTTCCGAGGCAGGCGTAAAAACGGTAGTTTACGGACACCTTCACGGTACGCACGTCCGTACAAAAGAAGGCGCAGTCAATATCGACGGCGTAAACTATTTTCTTACGAGTTGCGATTTTCTCGATTTCAAAATTTTTGAGTTAAAATGATCGACTAACGTTTGGTTATAAAACACACTTTAAGCCCGTTTCGAAAGAACGGGCTTTTTTTGCGCGTCAAGTGGTCGTCGGTGGAAACGAAATTCATTTGGTGGGAGAAAGTGGAAATAAAAACTAAAAAATATTTGTAAAATGGAAAAAAATTTAGAAAAGTGGTTGCAAGTGGAATAAAAGCGTGTTATACTAGGTTTACAATCACGATCAGAGGTGTATTGACTTTAGAAGGGAGTAGGAACGAAGATGTATTTCGGCGAGTACCGAGTCGCTCTTGACGACAAGGGAAGAATGAGAATACCGAACAAAATCAAGTCGCAACTCGGTAGCGACGGCGTTACTATATGCGCCGGAACCGACGGGTCGCTGTTTCTTATGACCGAAAAGCAATTTTCCGAAAGGATAGCAGAACTTGCGGAAGAAACTCTGTTCGGCGATTTTGCAAAGCAAAACGCACTGCGTATGTTCAGTTCGACCGTGTTTACCCCCGAAGAAGACGCACAGGGCAGATTTATACTCCCTGCGAAACTTCGCGAATATGCAAAGATTAACAAAAAAATGGTTTTTCTCGGCGCAATGAACAGGGTAGAAATTTGGTCGGAAGAAAAATACGACGAAGTGTACGGAATTGACAAACTCGATATCAACGGGGCGGTTCGCGCTCTGGGAATTTAACGATGGAGTACAGTCATTTTCCCGTCTTGTACGATGCGGTAATCGAAGGATTGGACGTAAAACCCGACGGAATATACGTTGACGGCACCCTAGGGGGCGGCGGACACAGTGCCGGGATACTTGAAAGGCTTACTACAGGCAGGCTGATTGCCAACGATCTGGACACGGCGGCTATAGAAAACGCAAAGCAACGTTTTGCTACGAAACTTGATAAAATTACCTTTTTTCACGACGATTACAAGAATCTTGCGGAAAATCTCGACGAAATCGGTGAGGACGAAGTAGACGGAATACTTCTTGATTTGGGCGTAAGTTCTTATCAACTCGATAATGCGGAACGCGGTTTTTCTTATATGAAGAACGCGAAACTCGATATGAGAATGAATCCGGAACAAAAGATATCGGCGTATGAAGTAATAAACGAGTATTCCGAAGACGAGTTGTCAAAAATACTTTTCGAGTACGGAGAAGAACGTTATGCGAGAAGAATCGCATCGTCGATAGTTAAGCAAAGAGAAATTTCGCCGATAGAAACGACTTTGCAACTTGCCGACATTGCTGCAAAAGCGTATCCGGCGAAAGACAGATATAAGTTCGGAAATCCTGCGAAAAGGACGTTTCAGGCAGTAAGAATAGAAGTAAACGGAGAATTGAGCGGTTTATACGATTTTATCTACAAAATCGCGCTCAGACTGAAAAAAGGCGGAAGAATGTGCGTAATTACGTTCCACTCGTTGGAGGACAGAATCGTAAAACGCGCGTTTGTAGAACTTGAAAAGGATTGCGTATGCGACAAGAGATTGCCGGTATGCGTATGCGGGAAAAGAAGAGAAGTAGAAATACTCACAAAAAAACCGATACTCGGTAGCACGGAGAGCGACGTAAACAAACGTTCGGAAAGCGCAAAACTGAGAATCGTAAAAAGGGTATAAAGGAGGGTGCAACAAAATGAACAACGATAAACTTACGGCTTTCGATAATTTTATTATCGGAAAAAATAAATACGTACCGCAAGTTCAAAACGATGAGAAAGTTTGTGACAATGCGGAAACGACGAATTTTTCGGCGTCTTATGCGCAATATCTTAAAGACCAACTCAGAAGAACGCAACCTTCGGAAGAAAGAGTCCTTACTCAGGAAGAGTTTGAAGTAATGGACGATGAAGAAACTCGCAAAAACCGTATGTGGAAAGCGCTCGGCGGAAAAGGAAGAGTCAGAGCGGAATCCGACGGAACGGCGGTAAAGAACGTGCAGTTCAAAAAGTTCGGCAAGATTTTGTTGTGCGCCTATGTCATTATTATGCTTTGTTTAGCATTAATAGTAATAGTGAAAACGACAGTGGGCGACAAGATAGAAAATGCCGACGCATCCGAAATTCCCCCTAAAACCGCTTCGCACATAGAAACGATGCAAGAAGAGGAAGAAGAAAAAGAGGAAAATTGGTTTGACAATCTCTGCGATTCACTGAAATAAGAAAAAGAGAGTGTGAAAACCCATTAAAACTTCACAATTCAGACTAAGGAAAAGATTATTAACGCTTGTGGTGTTGATAATCTTTTTATTTACGGCAATTTTCGCCAGACTAATTTATTTGCAGGTCGTCGAGAGTGAAAAGTTGCAGTTGAAGGCTTTGGACCAGTGGTCGAGAGACGTTCCTCTTACAGGGGAGCGCGGCGACGTTTACGACGTAAACGGAAGATTGCTTGCCGATACCGCTACTGTTTACACGGTGTACGTCCGTCCGAATTCCGTAAAAGACAAAGCGCGCACTGCACAAATTCTCTCGTCCGTTCTTTTGACCGACGAAAACAAATTATACGACAGAATAAATTCAAAAGTGAGCGAAGTAACGATTTCGAAGAACGTTACGAGCGAACAAATATCAAAAATATACGAAATGGATCCCGAAGGGGTGTATTATGCGCAAAACATTTCGAGAAAGTACGTTTACGGCGATTTTTCGTCAATGGTTTTGGGCTTTACAAACGTTGACGGAGTGGGGCAAACGGGAATCGAGTGTAAATACAACTCGTATCTGGCAGGTACGGACGGAAAAATTCTTACCGAAACCGACCTTGTCGGAAGAGAACTCGACACGAACACGACCTATTATATTAAAGGAAAAAAAGGAGCGGACGTTTATCTTACGCTCGATTATTCTTTGCAAACGTTCGTACAAAATGCCGTAACGGACGCATACGAAACACACGGAGCGAAAGCCGCGTCGTGCGTTATGCTGGACGTAAAAACGGGCGCGGTCGTTGCTATGGCGCAAGCGCCGTCGTTTGATCTGAACAACGTACCGAGAAACGATTTACCGACTTTAATGAGTCTTAGCAAAAACACAATCGTAAGCAACGTTTACGAACCGGGGTCTACTTTTAAGATTCTCACCGCCGCTATCGGACTGGAAAACGGAGTGGCGAGCAAAGAAAGAACGAGAGTTTTTTGTCCGGGATACCGTATTGTCGACGGCAAACGGATTAAATGTTGGCGCACGATCGGACACGGTTCACAGTCGTTTGCCGAAGGGGTACAAAATTCATGCAACTGTATGTTTATGGACATAGCGCTTAATCTCGGCAAAGACAAGTTGTATTCAGGGTTGAAATCTTTCGGCATTTGCGAAAAAACGGGAATAGATTGTATCGGCGAAGGTAGCGGACTTATGATAAACGAACAAACCGTTAAAAACGTGGATATGGCGAGAATGGGGTTCGGTCAGGCAGTCGCCGTAACCGCTATGGAACTGATTACTGCGGCAAATGCGGCAATTAACGGCGGAGAATTGTTAAAACCGTATATAGTCGACAAGGTTGTCAGCGACGGTAAAATCGTTTATAAAGGTGAAAAACATGTAAAAAGTCGCGTAATAAGCGAAAAAACGAGCGCAACAATGAGAGAAGTTCTCGAAGGAGTAGTTGCAAACGGCGGCGGTAAAAACGCAAGGGTGGAAGGAATTCGGATAGGTGGCAAAACCGGTACCGCGCAAAAATATTCGGAGAGCGGCGGTATTGCGTCCGGGAAATACGTATCCACTTTCGTTGGGTTCGCGCCTGCGGACGAACCGCAATATATTTTGTTGTTTATAGTGGACGAGCCGTCCAACGGGGCATATTACGGAAGTATCGTTGCCGCGCCGTATGCGGCGCAGATATTCGGACAAACTGCCGACTATAAAGGCTGGACGCGTAGCGGCGAAAATGCCGAGGAAGTTATTATTATGCCTGATTTAATCGGTTTGTCGGTATCCGAAGCGGATATGAAAATGCGCGAAATCGGATTATATTACGAATACTACGGAGAAGGCGAAAGCGGAGATAAAGTCGTGTATCAGGTTCCTGCCGCAGGGAGCGTTATCAATAAAAACAGTGTGGCATACATAGCCGTCGAGTAGGTGAAAAAATGAAAAAATTATCCGAAATATGCAAAAGATTACGAGTATGCGAAACCAACGTATCGATTGACTATGACGTAACGGGCATAACGACGGATTCGAGAACGGTCGAAAAGGGGAACGTTTTCGTGGTAACCGAAGGTAACGAGAAGTACGTAAAAGACGCATTTAACCGCGGAGCGGTTTGCGTTATAGCGGAAAAAGCGTACGAAGAGCCGTGCGTAAAAATCGAGTCGTTAAGAGAAGGATTATCCCTTGCTTGCAGTGATTTTTACGATAATCCCGAAAAGAAACTTAAAATCATAGGGGTAGTAGGTACGAACGGTAAAACGAGCGTAACCCATATTCTTAACGAAATATTCAAGCCTTATAAAAAAACAGCCGTAATCGGTACGTTAGGAATGTTCGTCGGAGAAGAAAAAATCGAAAATCCGATGACAACGCCCGATCCGCCTGTATTATATAAGGTTTTGGCAAAAGCGGCGGAAACAGGCGTAGAATACGTGTTTTGCGAGATAACAGCGCACGCAATTTTCTTTGAAAAAACGTACGGTTTGCGGTGTGAAATATGCGTTTTTACGAACGTAAGCCGCGATCATCTCGATTTTTTCAAAGATATGGATAATTACGCTAAAATAAAAAGGTCATTTTTCTGCAAACAAAACGTAAAAATAGGCGTAATAAACGCCGATGACGAGAACGGAAGAAAAATACTAAAAGAGAGCAATATCTGTAGCGTAAGTTACGGAATAGACGAGCCAAGCGACGTTTTTGCAATCGATATAAACAACGAAGGCGGATTAAAATTCATAGCAAACGCGTTTGACGATATAATTTACGCATCGACGCGTTTTGAAGGAAAATTTAACGTCTATAATATACTTGCCGCCATTAGCGTCGCTCGTCTCGTCGGGCTTTCTCCCAGAGATATTCAAACCCGACTTATGATGATGCCGTCGATAGAGGGGAGAGCGGAATTTATCTCGGATAAACCGAAAGTCGTAATCGATTTTGCGCACACGCCTGACGGATTAAGCAACGTGCTTCGTTCGCTTAAAGAAACAGCAAAAGGGAGAGTAATTGCCGTATTCGGTTGCGGTGGCAACAGAGATAAGGGTAAAAGACCGATTATGGCAAAAATAGGAACGGACGAGGCTGACTTTTGCGTCTTTACTTCGGACAATCCGAGATTTGAAAATCCGACGGACATTATATCGGATATGCTGTCAGGGCTTGACGAAGAAGACCTTGCGGAGCATAAGTTCATAGTCATCGAAAACAGGACCGAGGCGATTGATTTTGCGTTGAATTACGCTACAGACGACGATTGCGTCGTCGTATGCGGAAAAGGGGGAGAAGATTATATGGACATCAAAGGAAAAAAATATCCGTACAGCGATAAGAGCGTTTGTCTTGCGGCGTTGGAGAACAGAAATTGCCGTCGTTAGCGATTGCTTTTTTGACTGCTTTTTTCGTGGCAATGATAATCGCCGTGCCGTTTATCGCGTTGATGCGGAAAATAAAAGCGAAACAAACCATACTTTGTTACGTCGAGCAACATAAGCAAAAACAAGGCGTGCCTACTATGGGAGGCGTGATTTTTCTCGTTGCGGCGGCGGTCGCTTGTTTAATTTTTTGGAAAGGGCAACGCAGAGCGGCGGTTGTTGCGCTCGTCGTAACGGCGGTGTACGGCGGAGTGGGCGCGCTCGACGACGGGATTAAAATTTTGATGAAAAGAAATCTCGGATTAAAGGCGTACCAAAAAATAATATCGCAGTCGCTCATCGCTTTGCTTGCTACTTATTATTGTTACAAATCGGGGTACGTAGGAAGCGAGATCGTTCTGCCTATAGCGAATATAACCGTAAACTTGCGCTGGTGGTATCTTCCGCTCGGTTTCTTTATTTTTATTGCGACCACGAATTGCGTAAACCTTACCGACGGACTGGACGGACTAGCCGGGAGCACTGTCGCGGTGTATCTCGGTTTCGTAGGCGTTCTCGTTTTCCTTGCGTACAAAGACGCTATGAATTCGGGTCAGACTTTTTATGCGGAAGAATTATATAACGTTGCGATATTAGCGGCGGCGTTAATAGGCGGGATTTTTGGATTTTTGTGGCATAACTCGCATAAAGCAAGTATTTTTATGGGAGATACGGGTTCTCTCGCTTTAGGGGGAGCGTGCGCAATTTTACCTTTGCTTATAAAAAAACCGTTTCTTATTCCCGTTATCGGAATAGTATTCGTTTTGAGCGGAGCATCGGTAATTTTACAGGTTATGGTTTTCAAATTAAAAAAGAAAAGAGTTTTTTTGATGGCGCCTTTTCATCACCATCTCGAAATGAAGGGTTATAACGAGTCGAAAATCGTTGCGTTTTATTCGATAATTACCGTAGTTGCCGGCACGATCGGACTTATAATTTCTTATCCGACGACATAGATTATTACTAAACAAATTAAATCGATACGGAGGGAGAATGAACAACGTAAACGAGTTTGTAAATAAAAAAGTACTTGTTGCGGGAATGAAAGCAAGCGGAATAAGCGCGGCGACGCTTTTGAAAAGAGAAGGCGCGACCGTAATGTGTTACGACGACAAAATTCAGTCGCTTGCAGGGTTTGATTTTACCGCTTTACCCAACGAAGACGGGATAAAAAGTTATTATGCGGTTGTGGTGAGTCCGTCGATTCCGCCGAAACATCCGATAATCGTAAGGGCGAAACGAGCTGGGGTGCAAATTTTGGGAGAACTCGAACTCGGTTGCCGTTATCTCGATTGTCCGACCGTTATGGTAACCGGCACGAATGGAAAAACGACCGTCGTAACGATGATCGAAAAACTTCTTCAATCGGCAGGAATGAAGACCAAAGCGGTGGGGAACATCGGTTATCCCGTTTGTCAACTCGTGCTTGACGACGTAAAACCCGATTGCGCGGTTGTGGAAGTAAGCAGTTTTCAACTCGAATATGCGTCGGTAAAACCTCACGTCGCGGTTATACTGAATCTTGCCCCGGATCATATGGACAGATACGCTAAATACGAAGACTACGTCGCCACGAAACGCAAAATTTGCGAAAACCAAACGGAAAAAGACTTTTTGATTTTTAACAACGACGACGGAGCGGCAAGAAAATTCGTGCGGAGTACGAAAGCGAAAGGAATACCCGTCACGACGAACGGAAAGTTTGCGGAAGTATACATAAAAGACAATTATTTTATGTGCGGCGATAAGACGCTGTGTCCAGTAAGAGCCTGCAGGCTCAAAGGCGAACATAACAAATTCAATATGCTCGTAGCGTTAAACGTCGGCGCGCTTTTAGAATTAAACAGCGACCTTTTCCCGAACCTGATCCGAAGTTATTCTTTACTTCCTAACCGAATAGAATACGTAACGACGCTTGACGGTAAAAATTATTACAACGATTCTAAAGGAACGAATATTCACGCCTGCCGATACGCTATAGAAAGTCTGGAAGGAACGATAGGTCTGATTATGGGCGGAAGCGATAAAAACGAAGATTTTTGCGACTTTTTCGAAAATATCAGTCCTAAAGTAAAACAAGTGGCAATAACCGGCGGCAATGCAGAAAAAATATTCAATTCGGCAATGAAAATGGGTTTTTGCGAAGCGAGAATTTTCGAAACGCTGAAAAACGCGGTTAACTATCTCGCCGGTTGCGACGGAATCAACAACGTATTGCTTTCGCCGTGTTGTGCAAGTTTCGATAGGTATAGGAATTATGCGGAAAGAGGAGATAAGTTCAAAGAAGCGGTTTACGCCGTTAAACCTACGAATAGAGGGTAAATATTATTTAGCGATACCGATTATTGCCGTCTTACTGTCGGCAGTCGGTCTCGTCTTCATTTATTCCGCAAGTTGCTACGCCGCCGAGATAAATTACGGCGACAAGTTTTTTTACGTAAAAAAACAAGCGATTGCGCTTGCCGCTGGCGTTATTCTTATGATCGTCGGTTCGAGGATAAAAACCGAAGTTTTCATAAAGTTTAAGTGGGTGGTTTTCGTTTTAAGCGCGATACTGCTTGCGCTCGTTTTCATTCCCGGACTGGGTGTGTCGAGTTACGGCGCGACGAGATGGCTTAACTTAGGGTTTACGTCAATGCAACCGTCGGAAATAGCGAAGTTCGGGTTCGTAATTTTTTTAGCCGCTTTTATGAGCGAATATCCTCCCGTTTCGGTAAAAAACGCAATCGTTCCGTTACTTTCCGGGGGCGTAATTTGCGGACTTATTATGGCTGAACCTAATATGAGCATTACCGTCGTCGTAGGGTTGTCGCTTCTGGTGATGCTTTTTATAGGCGGATTCAACGGCAAACTTATGGCGGTGCTCGGCGTTTGCGTACTCGTTTTCGGAGTGTTGCTGATAGTTTTGGAACCCTACAGAATGGACAGGTTTACGGCGTTTCTCGACCCGTGGAAAAACCCGAAAGACGAGGGGTATCAACTTATTCAATCGTATTACGCAATCGGCTCGGGCGGTTTGTTCGGAGTGGGGATTTTTAACAGCAGACAAAAATTTTTGTTTTTGCCGTTTGCCGAAAGCGACTTCGTTTTTTCGGTTATAGGAGAAGAAACCGGTCTGTTCGGGTGCCTTGCGATAATGCTTTTGTTTCTTGCATACGTTTTGTGCGGAATAAAAATCGCAAGAAAAGCGGATACGCGGTATCATTCCTTGCTTGCCGCGGGACTGACTACGGTTACTGCGTTGCAGGCGATGATAAACTTTGCCGTGGTAAGCGGCTGCGTTCCGCCGACGGGCGTGCCTTTGCCGTTCGTAAGCGCGGGTGGAACGTCGCTCGTCACATTTACGTTCGTGAGCGGTCTGTTGTGGAACATAGCGCGTAACCATTCAAAATAAGGAGTCATAGTATGTAACAGATACGTTTTTTTGACGGTCCGTTGTATGGGAGGAAGTTTGGGAAAGTTTGTTATTGAAGGCGGTAAAAAACTCGTCGGAGAAGTAACCGTGCAGGGGGCCAAAAACGCGGCCTTGCCACTGCTTGCCGCTGCGGTTATGACAGACGAAAAAGTCACTATACATAACGTTCCCGACTTGCTCGACATAAAAAATATGCTAAAAATTTTACAAAATCAAGGCGTTTTCGTCGAAAAAAAAGGTAAAGATGTGACGGTGGTTGCAAAAGGAATGAATTCCGAAAGCATCGGGTACTCTTTGGCTAAAGAATTGAGAAGTTCGGTTTTTCTTCTCGGCGCGGTTTTGGCGAAGAAAAAAAGAGTGGTCGTCGCTTACCCCGGCGGATGCGATATCGGACTTCGCCCGATAGATATTCATCTGAAAGCGTTGCGCGATTTGTCGGTCAGGGTCGAAGAAAAAGCAGGTTACGTCTTTTGCGACGCAACCGAGATGAAGTGCGGAGAAGTTTGTCTGGATTATCCGAGTGTGGGCGCGACGGAAAACGTTATGCTTGCCGCAACCACGGTTAAGGGAAGAACGGTGATTTATAACGCGGCGAGAGAACCCGAGATCGTGGAACTGCAGAATTTTCTTAATTCGTCCGGCGCAAAGGTGAGCGGAGCGGGCACGCCGAAAATAACTGTTTACGGAACGGACGCTCTTTGCGGAGCGGATTATACGGTAATGCCCGACAGAATCGTTGCGGGAACGTACCTTATTTCGGTAGTGATGAACGGCGGCGAAGTCGCCTTAAAAGGGGTAAAAAGGGGACAACTTAACTCCTTGATAAGCAAACTGACGAAAAATTCTTGCAATATCGTCTGGGATAATGATATTATATATATAAAAGCGGACGGAAGGCCGAAAGCGACCGACTACGTGTCCACGCAGCCGTACCCCGGATTCCCGACCGATTTACAAGCGCCGTTCACCGCGTTGCAAACGGTTTCGAACGGAACTTGCGTACTTACGGAAAACATCTTTGAAAATCGTTTTCGCCACGTCCCGGAACTCAGAAAAATGGGTGCGGACATAATAATACGCGACAGAACGGCGGTGATTAAGGGTGTAAAAAATCTCGTAGGAGCGGAAGTTTACGCACAAGATCTCAGAGGCGGAGCGGCTTTGGTTCTTGCAGGACTTGCGGCAAAAGGAATTACGGTGGTAAACGACGTATATCATATTGACCGCGGATACGAAAATATAGAAACTAACTTTAAGAATATCGGAGCGAATATAACCAGGATATGAAGAAAGTCGCAGTTGCGATAACTATCGGATTAGTGCTAGTCGCATTGATAATAGCGTTCGGACAAGTGTTTACCGTGCGCTACATCGACGTAGAATTCGTCAATGCGGTAGTGACTGCGGATAAAAACGAGATTATAGACGCGACGGGAATAGATACCAACACGAACATTTTTATACTTGACGAGAAAAAAGTCAAGGCAAAAATACAAAACGCTTTCAGCGACAACGCGATTAAGGTTAACGACATAGTACGGGAATTTCCCAACAAAGTCACAATAAAAATAAGCGAAAGAACGCCTCTTTTCAAAATTAAAGCGGAAACAGAAGAAAAAGACGGATTCGTTACGGTCGACAGAAATTTCCAAAGGACTTACGTTTATTCCGAAGAAGAAATATCCCGTGAGCCGTTAATCGAAGTGAAAGGGTTCGTCGTGGAAGACACCTATCTTACGGACGAGTGTTACGCTTTAAGAGACGTAGCCAACGCTCTTATCGATTACGGATTTAACGAAGAAGCGATACCGTATCTCATAAAGACGATAGAGTTTACGGACGGTTCGGCGAAAATTACTTTGCGTTCGGACGAAGTTACGTTCGTTTTGACGAATTACGACGAGATAGAAGAGAAAATCAAACGCCTTTGCGGCGAATACGAAGCGACGGATTTTGCGGCGAGAAACGGCAAAATTTATACGGCGTAATAAATTTTTCGAGCAATTTTTATATATCCCTACATTGACTATTTTTTTTTTATAGTATATAATATTTTCGTTAAACGCAGATAAATCGGTCGGAGAAACGGTCGGATTGCGCTTAATTACGTTATTCGGAAAAGGTTATGGCAAAAGAGAAAAAATGCGTGCTTGAAATAGGTTCTTCCCGAGTGAAACTTACCGGCGTGGAAATCGTCAACGGTAACGCAGGGCGAAGTTTTTTTAAGACGTATAAACACAACGGAATAAAAAACAACTTTTTCGTTAATCCGGAGAAGTTGATGTCCGTAATAGAAAAAACTCTTGCCGAGTACGAAGACGCCGAAGGCGTTCAACTGAAAGACGCGTATCTCGTTTTGCCGCAAAAGTTTTTCCGTTTCAGCCACGATATAAGTTCTATCGCGATAAAGAACGGCGTGGTAAACAAGTTTGACGTAGCGGATATTATCGAGAGTTCTCTTAATGAGATCGAAGACTGCGAAAAACTAAAGTGCGTGCCGATCGCTTTCAAGGTTAAGGACGATTACGTAGATAACCCTATCGGACAAGAGTGTACAGAAATGTCTATGGTGTCCGTTTCGGAAGGTATTCTCGTACGGATAAACGAATTTTTTAACGATATATCGAAGCGACTCGGTATTAGGTTCGTATACGTTCCTACGATAGAACCGATGCTCGATAAACTTCAGAACGAACTTGCGACGAACAGAAGTTCTCGCGTGGCGATTTATTTCAGCGAAAACTACATCGACGTATGTTATTGCGAAATGAAAGCGGTTATCGCGGAAAAAACGATTGAAGTAGGTAATTCCGACTTTGTCGACGCTTTGGCGGAACTTAACAAAACGGACTACGATACGGCAAGAGAACTTCTCGGACATATAAACTTCAATCTTGACGGCGGTAAATACGTCGTTTCGGGCACCGAAACGCACGTTTTCGACGTCAATGAAGTTAATTCCGGGATAAAAAAACTTTATGCGTATCTTGCCGAAGAGATAAAAAAAGCGTTAACGGTAATGACAGGTGACGCCGTTTTGCCGATATACTGCGCAGGCGAAGAGATAGCGTGCGTAAGGGGAGCGGACGGACTGCTTACCGAAAAAATCGGAATGCCGGTATCCGTACTTACGCCCGATTCGTTACTATGGAATACCCCTGCGGATTACGTAATGGCAGGGCTTGTGGAAAAAATTACAGAAAAAGATTGATATACTTGGAGGAAGATAAAAATGGACTTCGATACGAGCGATATGAAAATAAAAATTATCGGTATAGGCGGCGGCGGATGTAACGCCGTAAAACGTTTGTCGAAAAGAAAAGAACAGTTCGGAGCGATTGACTTCTATGCGGCGAACACCGACGCTATGGCTTTGTCTGACACGATAGAAGAAGGACTTGACGTAAAAGCGATAAAACTCGGAGAAAAAAGCACGAAAGGCAACGGTGCGGGAGCAAAGCCCGAAGTAGGAAGAATTGCCACGGAAGAATCGAAAGCGGAAATCGAAGCGGCGATAGGCGACGCTAAACTTTTGTTTATCACCGCGGGTATGGGCGGCGGCACGGGTACCGGGGGCGCTCCGGTTATTGCGAAAATCGCAAGTGAAAAGCAAATTCTTACGATAGGCGTCGTTACTTTGCCGTTTGACTACGAAGGACCCGAAAAATATCACGTTGCGTCCGCAGGCATTGCGGAAATGCGCAAGTACGTCGATATTATGATCGTCGTTTCCAACCAGAAGGCTTTTGATTCCTGCGGTTCGAGCGCGCCTATGCACAATATTTTCGAGAAAGCGGACGAAGTGCTTGTAAACAGCATTAAAGGCATCACGGATATTATCGTCAACCATTCGCTCGTAAATCTCGATTTTGCGGACATATCGACCGTTATTCGCGGAAAGAAAACCGCGCATATCGGTCTCGGTTGCGCTACCGGTGAAAACAGAATGTTTAAGGCACTTCGTATGGCAAGCAACAACGAACTTCTCAATACGACTATCGAAGGTGCGAAAAACATTATAATTAACATCGTAGCCGACTACGAACTTAGTGGCGAAGAAGTTAATAAGGCGTTGTCGCTTATACCAAAGGTCGTTGCGGAAGACGCGAGAATTATTCACGGAATAGGTTTCGACAAGAATCTAAGACAGGAAGTTCACGTTACCATAATCGCAACCGGACTTGCCGACGACGAATACGAAGAAGACGAAGAAGCAAAAGAATTCGAGCGTCACGATCCCGACGAACTTATAGTCGGATTCAACGCAAGAGAAGCGGAAAAGAACGAGAACGCCGAAAAGCAGCCGAGCGAACAATCGGGCGGAGCGATAGAAAACTTACTGAAAAAACTTCAGGACAGACAATAACTTAATAAAAAATTAGAAGAACAAAGGCCGAAATCATTGAATTCGGTCTTTTTTTATGGTGAAAAATGACGGTTTATATAGAACAAGTGTTTGTAAGCAATTTTTTTATCGATTTTTTTATAGTTTTGCTTACCGTAGACATATTAAAATGCAAAACGAAAAAAATACGTGTTTTTCTGACGTCCGGTATAGGCGCGGCGGTAAGTTGTTTGGTTCCGGTTATTCCTTCGTTTGTCGTTCCGCTTAAAGCGGCGTGCTTAATCGTTCTTCCGTTTTTAATGAAAAAGCAAAAGTATGCAAAGGATTATTTTCTTACGGTGTCGGTTTTTACCGCAATAACGCTTGTTTTCGGCGGAGCGGCGTATTTGATTAAATGTAGCGTAAGATACGATATTTATTTGAAACTCGTATTCGGCGTGGTTCCGATACTTTTTTCTCTTTCGGGAATTATCGTTTTGTTTATCGTAGGCGAATTAAAAAAGAATTTACTTACGGAGAGAAGAAACAATGCAAAAGAAAAAGAAGTCGTTATTACGGACGAAAGCGGAGCAAGTTACGGCGGAATAGGGTTTTGGGACAGCGGAAACAGAATTTATGCGAATAATGGCGAACCGGTGACGGTGGTCAGCGAACGGATATATAATATGTTCTGCGGCGACGAAGAAAAAATTCCCGTAAGAACGGTTTCCGGAATTACCGATCTGAAAGCGAAACAAGCCGATTTGTTGATATATTCCGACAGCGGAAATAATATGATATATAAAACAAAAATTGCGTCCGCGCCATTTTGGGTAGGGAAAGAAGAAATAATATTGCACGCAGATATGTTGGAGGATAAATGAAAGAGTTTTTTAAGAGATTGTTTGCAAGAATTAAGCAGTTTTTTTGCGGGAAAGAGAATAGTTGCGATTACATAGTGTCTTTGCCTAGTCCGCTCGGCGAGAAAGAAGAGGCGGAGGCGATCGCATTTGCCGAAAAAGGGGACGAAGACGCAAGAAATACGCTTGTCGAACATAATCTCAGACTTGTCGTATACATAGCGAAACGTTTCGACAATACGGGAATCGACATAGAAGAACTTATTTCCGTAGGAACGTTAGGGTTAATTAAGGCGGTAAAAAGTTATAACAGCGAAAAGAATATAAAACTTGCTACGTTTGCGTCGAGATGTATAGAAAACGAAATACTTATGTATCTTAGAAAAACCGCTAAAATAAAAGCGGAAGTGAGTTTGGACGAGCCGCTTAACGTGGACTGGGAAGGGAATCAACTCGTTTTGAGCGACGTTTTGGGGACGGACAACGATATGATTTACCGCGACGCGGAAAGCAGGGTTGAAAGCGACATTTTAAGGGAATTGTTCGATAAACTTAGCGAAAGGGATCGCGCCATTGTCGGAATGAGATACGGACTATACGGAATTGAAGAAAAAACGCAGAAAGAAATTGCCGATATGATGAACATTTCTCAGTCTTATATAAGCAGGCTTGAAAAGAAGATTTTATCGAAGTTAAAAAAAGAATTCGTAAAATGTGAATAAAATTTTTTTGTCGGATAATACTACTTATACTCGGTCGAGCGATTACATAAGGAGGGCAAATGGCTCAAAAAGTTGTAATCACGGGAATAAGTACTTCCGATTTGCCGAAATACTCCGCAAAAGAAATCGACGATATGCTTAAAAAAATTAAAGGCGGAGATACGTCGCTTAGAGAAAAGTTTATCGAAGGAAATATGCGGCTCGTGCTGAGTATGGTTCAGCGTTTCAAAACGGACAAGGTATCCGGCGACGATTTGTTTCAGGTCGGAATGTTGGGACTGATTAAGTCGCTCGATAACTTTAACGTTAATCTTAACGTACGATTTTCCACTTATGCCGTGCCAATGATTTTAGGCGAAATGAAAAGATATATCAGGGAAAGTACGGCGTTAAAAGTGGGCAGGGGAATAAGAGATATTGCCTATCGTGCGATGAGCGCGCGGGAAAGAATGGAAAACGAGTATACTTGCGAAGTCGGGCTGGAGGAGATTGCCGCGGAAATATCCGTTCCTTATGCGGAAGTCGTGAGCGCGTTGGACGCGATAAGCGATCCCGTATCGATATACGATGCGGCGTTCGGCGACGAAGAAGACGGAATGCTCGTTCTGGATAAAATCAGCGATCCCGAAAGCGAAGAAGACAGAATGGAAAAAATATCTTTGCGTGAAGGTATAGAGCGCCTTCCGGAAAGAGAAAAAGCGGTAATAAGGCTGCGATATTATCAAGGTAAAACGCAAACCGAAATATCGAAAGAACTTTGTATGAGTCAGGCTCAGATAAGCCGACTGGAAAACAGCGCATTGAAATTGTTAAAATCCGCTTTTTAGAATAAAAAAGAAATACTCGGCATAGTTTTATAGTATGAACAATGCCGAGTATACTTTTTGTGAACTTAGAGAAAAAGAAGTCGTTAACGTAGCCGACGGCAAAAAACTCGGACGAATAACCGACGTTTCTTTTAATCAGAAAGGGCAACTTACCGGGTTAATCGTACCCGGAGAAAAAAATTTTTTGAAAAACATTACGGGTTCGGACAGTCTTTTTATCCCGTTTAATTGCGTGTTAAAGATCGGAAACGACGTAATTTTAGTTGATCTGAACAACAATCCGCCGCCTCCGCCGTCGGGTTTGCCGCCGTGTAGATGTTAGTTTAAGCATAGTTTTTGTACGCTTTGTTATTCGAACTTAAAAGTCTTTACAATTAGGTTATTTAAGGGTATAATGTAGAAAAAGAATTAGGAGCGAATGACAAATGAAGTGCATTTTTTGCGGTAATACGGATAGCAAGGTTGTTGATTCGCGCGTGAGCGAAGACGGAACGTCCATCAGACGCAGACGTGAATGTATCGCTTGCGGTAAGCGTTTTACCACTTACGAAAAAGTAGAAAGCACACCGATTTTGGTTATTAAAAACAACGGAAACAGACAAATGTTCGACCCGTCCAAAGTAAAAGCCGGGATAATTAAAGCGTGTGAAAAACGCCCTGTTCCTATGGCGGCGATAGACAAACTCGTCGAGGACATAGAACGCAGAGTACATAACACGCTTGCGCAGGAAGTGACGAGCAAAGATATCGGCAATATGGTTATGGAAGGATTAAAAGGGCTCGACGACGTAGCGTACGTTCGTTTTGCGTCCGTTCATCGCGAGTTTAAGGACATAAATATTTTGCTCGAAGAAATCGAACAGTTAGTGAAAGACAAAAAGAAGAATGAAAGTCAAGAGAATTAGTTATCACGGCAAGAATAAAAACGTCCTTAAAGTTTTAAGCGAAGAGTGCCCGAGTTTCGGGTATTCTTTTTTACGCAAAATACTTCGCAAATCCGACATCAAAATAAATTCTAAACGAATAAAAACCGATGAAATCGTAAAAGACGGCGATATCGTAGAATTTTATTATTCAGAAAACAATAAAAAACCAGAAATTATATATGAAGACGAAAATCTGATTGCTTTCTATAAACCTAAAAAAATACCCAGTCAAGGTGAAAATTCTTTTGAAGAACTCGTTAAGGAAGAATGCGGAAAAAATCTTATACTGTGTCATAGATTGGACACAAACACCGACGGATTGATATTTTTTGCTAAAAACGAGCGAGTTTTCGATGAAATCAAGCGTTTGTTTTCAATCGGCGCAATCGAAAAGCACTATTTAGCCGAAATCTACGGTTTTGTCAACAAGAAAGGCGAATACAAAGATTATTTATTCAAAGACAGCGTAAAGGGACGAGTTTTATTATCGGACAAGAAAGAAAAGGGTTATAAAGAAGCGATTTTGTTTTTTTCGCCGATTGCGGTACGAGAAAAGACCACTTTTCTCGACGTAACGCTCGTTACGGGAAGAACTCACCAGATCCGCGCGCAATTAGCGTATCACGGGTATCCGATAGTCGGAGACGGAAAATACGGTAAAGAATCGATAAACAACGAGTTTGGAAAGAGAACGCAGCAACTTACGGCATATAAAACGATTTTTCACGTTAGCGACGGTTTTTTGCAATATCTCGACGGCAAAGAAATCCGAATTAAAAAGGACTTTTTTTAACAACTTTCGATAAGTTTCGACATATATTATATAATATTGTCGGAGTAAAATGATTCTCGAAGGTTTTTTTGCGCTACTCAGCAACATACTTTTATTTACAGCAAAATTAGACAATTCAAATTCTTTTCCCAGACCGCTTTCGCCCGAAAAAGAGAAAGAATATTTAGAAAAATTCAAAAAAACAGGGGATTTAGAGGCGAGAAACGTTCTTGTTCGTCATAATTTACGGCTTGTTGTTTTTATTGCGAAAAAATACGTTAATTACCCTGACAACGACGAGTTGATATCCGTCGGAACGTTGGGGCTTATTAAGGCGATTAACACGTTCGACGGCGAGAAAGGTTCGCAACTTGCTACGTATGCAAGCAGGTGCATAGAAAACGAAATACTTATGACGATGCGAAATTATAAAAAGCGAGCCAACGACGTTTCGATCTACGGAAGTATCGGAAGGGATAAAGAAGGAAACGAACTTTCCATTATCGATATATTACAAACCGACGATGAAAGCGCATACGATAAAATCGACGAAGTTTTCGTAAGGAAATCTATTAAAAACTTAATGGAAAAATACCTTACCGATAGAGAAAGGAACATAATAACTCTTCGTTTTGGTCTTAACAGCGGAGAGGGAATGACGCAACAAAGCGTAGCGGACAGGCTCGGAATATCCCGTTCGTATATATCGAGAATCGAAAAGAAAGCGCTATCTAAATTAAAAAAAGGGATTGAAATTGAAAAACTGCAATTCTGATACTATTTGTATCCACGGCAACGAAAAAAGCCCCATAAAGGGGCGTTTTTTCGGTTAGTCTGTAAGCCGAGTTCTGTCGAGATCGGTCATCTGTCTAGGCGAATCGTTACCGAAACGCTCAAGCGATACGAAACGAGTCGGGCAAACTATACGTTTCAACTCTTGCATCGAGTGGGGTTTACACGGCCAATTTCGTTGCCGAACTGCCGGTGCGCTCTTACCGCACCTTTCCACCCTTACAGCAATGATTGCTGCGGTTTATTTCTGTTGCACTATCCTTAAAGTTACCTTCAGCGGGCGTTACCCGTCACCCTGCCCTGTGATGCTCGGACTTTCCTCATCAATGATGCGACCGATCAACTAACGAGAAACATTTTACCACTATTAATTTAATAAATCAAGCGAGTTTACCGAGTAAGAAAATGATAATAATTATTTTCAGAGGTTTGTTATGGTAGAAATGGTTATCGTTGTTGCTATGCTCTTAATTATGGTCGGGATTTCGGCTTATTTCGCGTTTCGTCCGTTGCCGGTAAACGAAAAAAGACGAATGAGCGCTCTGAAAAAAGAAGAACTCGTTGCTTTAATCAGAGAAAAATGTAAAGAGATGCGCGTTTGTCAAACGGGTGGGGAGGGTGTGTCCTGCGCCCGATTTTATAGCGATATGCTAAAAGTAAAACGCAGAATTACTCGTGTGGTTAAGGATAATTTACCGCTTAGCAATGCGGAAAAATGGTACTACGAAAACTTTTATATCGTATACAGATTTATTTTTTCCGGATGTAGCGATTTAAGCAAGTTGCCGCATTGCGAGAACGAGCCGAGGATATTAAAACTTGCTCGTTTGATAGTAGATAACTCCCTCGGAGAACTTGACGAAAACAGAATCAAATACGTTACCGAAAACGTGAAAGACGTTTTTAAGTTTACTTTCGGAGAAATCAGAGATTTTAACGTCGCTTTGGGAATTGCGCTGGTAGAACAAATTTATATTTTATCGCAAAGATTAAATTACGTTCTCGATTGTAAGGAGCAAGCCCGAAAAGGTCGTTTGAATAAAAACTATATAAATAAAGATGTTTATTTGTATCAACTGATACAAAATAAAGGTAGCAACGAAACGCTTTCGGAGTCGTTACGAAAAGCGGGAGTAGACAAAAATAAGGTAATAAACGGTTATAACTTCGTTATGATGCGAAATACGAAGATGGCGGAAACGCTTTTTTGCGCACTGGGAAAAGTAGAACTTCTTTTTCCTATTGCTTCCGCGATAAACCTTTTGGGTGCGTATAACGTAATCGGCGAGAAAATCGATATAAAAAACGTATCCATAGATACGCTTTGCGATTATTTTTCTATAATCGAAAAAATATCGCGTAGGCGAAACGTAAGCGAAACTTACACGGCGGAAAAACTTCTGGAACTGTCGTCGTTGAACGATTGCGATATTTCCGTAATTTTATTCGATCATTCTTTTTCTTTCTCGAGATTTGTTTCCGATAATAAAAGAAGGATCTTTAAGCGTAGAAAAAACTTCGGCGCAACTATATACGGATTAGGCATTTTTGTCGTGTCTTTGTGCTTATCGGTGATTTCGGGCGTCATTTTACGCAGCGTCGTTTTCGGAATTTTTTCATTTATTCCTTTTTTCTTTTTTGTCGAAAATTTAACGGATTACTTGTTGTCGCATTTGAAAGTCGGCGTAAATACTCCGTCTATGAACTTTGAAAAAGTGCCTTACGATCAATCTGCCTTGATTGTCGTAAGCGAATACGTTTCCGGGATAGAACAACTTAAAAAGAGCGTTTTTCACGCCGAAACGTTGCTATCTGGCAATTTTGACTCAAACGTATCGGTGGGGATATTGATTGATACGCCGTCGGATACCGTTCCCGTAACCGATTTGGATCGAGAGATAATCGATTATCTATCGAAAAAAGATTTTCCGAAGAATTTATATTTTTACGTAAGGAAAAAAAGTTACTTAAAGAAAAAGTTCGTTGCAAAAGAAAGAAAACGCGGAGCCTTGATGGCGCTTGTAAAATATTTGGTGACGAAAGAAAGTTTTGAATTTTTGTTTGTTTCGGACAATGGCGGCATTAGTCCGGAATACTTAATGACTTTGGACGCGGACAATACCGTTTTACCCGGAGAGGCGATAAGACTTGTAAATATGATGTCGCACCCGTATAATTCGCGTTACGATATCCTTACGCTTCAGGGTAGAACAAACCTTTACTCGTTAAAAAATTTGTTCACTCTTCGTTACGCCGACGAGGGCGGGTTTGAAGAGTATCCGAATTTCAGCGGTTTTTATTATAAACTGTTTAAGTCCGACGTGTATTGCGGAAAGGGGATTATACGCACGGATAGGTTGTATAACGAACTCGAAGAAATTTTTCCGAGAGAAAAGATTTTATCTCACGATATAATTGAAGGAAGTATTTTGAAAACGGGTAGCGGCGGAACTTGTTTTGAAGACGCGCCTGAAAATTTTATTTCCGATAGAGAAAGGAAAAAACGTTGGATGCGCGGAGATATTCAACTTTTGCCGTTTGTTTTCGGGGTATGGAAAAACGAAGAAAAGAAGAAACACAAGCGTAAAATATCGTCTTTGGGGCGATTTATTATGTTAAAAAACGTTTTTCACACATTGAAGGACACTTGTTTGCTCGTCTTGTTTTTGTTGGGAATATGCACGAATTCTACACTTTTTTTGTGTGCGACGGGTTTGTTTGTTTTACCGTACTTCGTAAATCAAATTAAAATACTAAGAAGATGGATTTGCGGCGATAAAATTACGTCCATACTGACGAAATCTGTAAAAAATCTTTTGCATATGGCTGAAGACTTTTGTCTTATGGGTTATTATGCGATAGATAATCTTTGCGTAATATGCACGACTCTGTTTAGAATGTGTTCGAAAAGAAACTTGCTCGAATGGAAAACGTTTTATTCTTCACAGGCATCGCGTAATTTTTCGTCATATATAAGACTTATTGCCGTTCCTACTTTGGCATTAACGGTAATATCTGCGATAATTTTTTCTTTAAGCATTAACGTGTTGCCTTGTGTTATTTATATTTTTTCGATGTTTTTAGCGTTTGATATATTATATATCTTATCTAAAATCGACTTGAAAAATAAAGATATATCGGAAAACGAGAAAGAAAAACTTAAAGAACTCGCCGTAAAAACTTACAAATATTTTTGTTTTATGAGAAATAGTAACGGATTGATCGCGGATAACTTTCAGGTAAAGCCTTATAAAGGTCAATCAAAATATACTTCGCCGACCGATATTGCTTTCAGTATTTTAGCGGAAGTATGTGCTTTTTGCTTGGAAATGATTTCATTTGAAGAGTGTGTTTTTAACGTAAAAGATATAATTATCGGTTTGTCGTCGTTAAAAAAATGGTACGGTAATTTTTATAATTGGTATAAAATAGCAGACGGAGAACCGGCAAATAAATTCGTTTCCAGCGTAGATAACGGAAATCTTGCTGCAGTGCTTTTACTCACACAACGATTTTTTAAGGAAAGAGGGGAGAGCGTCGTTTCCTCCGAACTCGAATTGTTGCTCGTCGGAATGAGGCTCGATAAGTTATTTGACAAAAACAGAAAACTTTTTTATATCGGATTTGACGGTAAAAATTATTGCGGTCACTACGATTTACTTGCGTCCGAGTCAAGAATATTAAGCGTTATTTACGTTGCGCTATACCACGATTATTCACACTTTTTAACTTTGAAAAAGGATTTTTCCGGCATAGGGAACAACGTGTTGCTTAGTTGGAGCGGCACGATGTTTGAAATGCTTATGCCCGAAATATTTTTTGCTCCGCCGTATTTTTCGGCGTTGTATTACAGTGAAAAATACACTGTAAAAAAACAAAGGAAGGAGAAGATAAAAAGCGTTTGGGGAATAAGCGAGAGCGGATATTACGCGTTTGACGACGATATGCTTTATCAATACTCGGCTTTCGGAATAAAGAGCCTTGCGCTTAACGCCATAAGCGATTCGACGGTGATTACGCCGTATTCCTCGGTTTTGGGATTAAGATTTTATCCGCGTAGCGTCGTAAGCGATATCGAAGAATTTAAAAAGGAAGGTTGTTCTTTCGAATACGGAATGTTCGAGGCAATAGATTTTACGAGGGGAAAACAGATCGTTTGCTCGGCAATGTCGCATCATCAAGGTATGATTTTGGCGTCTGTTACGAACTTTTTAAAGGATAATATTCTGCAAAAAACAATGAAAAATGCTCCGAATGTCGCTTCTTGTATGGAATATTTTAACGAGAAGCGTCCGGAACGAAGATATTACGCGAAAACGAACAAAAAGAGAGAAAAATATGCATATTCTGACATCAACTATTCTAAAAATGTAAATAAAATAGAACAATACTACCATTCTGCGGTCTTATCCGATGCTCAATATTCGATAATTTGCAATTCTTTGGGCGGCGGTTTTTCGAGAATAGATAATATTTTGATAAACAAAAATACGAGCGTATACGAAGAAAACAACGGTATGTTTTTCTTTGCGTCGCCCGACGGGAAAGAATGGAAGTCGCCTACCTATTTGCCTTTCGCCGACGAAAAAACCGAGTATGGTTTTTCTTATTCGACAAAGGAAATAATTTATCGATCGGATAAGGGATTAACCGAGAACGTAACTATACTCCCTATGCTTAATTGTGAAGTCAGGAAGTTCGGAGCGGAAGAAAAATATAAATTCGTCGCGTTTTACTTTGACGTTTGCGCCGACGCATCAGACGCTTACGACTCTCACCCTGCTTTCAGAAATTTGTTCATATCCATTAAGCAGATTTCCGAGGATACGATCGTCGTCGAAAAGAGATTTCCGGGAGAGCGAGATCGAGAACTGTTTATAGGCGTAAAAGTAATCGGCTTAGATAAAGTTCGTTGGGAATGTAATAAAGCGAATTTTATAGGAAGAGGAAACGGTTTGAGGAAAGCGCGCTACTTTTTTGAATCGGATAATAATTCCGATTATCCGTCTTTAGGCGACGTGTTGTATCCGTGCGTAGGTTTTAAGGGGGAATTTTCGAACGCTAAAAATGAATGTATCGTAGTTCTGGCTGTCGGTTCCGACGAGAATTCGATTAAGCAAAATCTATCCGAATTTTCCGAAGACGTTTATAATTACGCACTACAATCCGAGCAAAGAATTTCTTTCGAAGAAAAGTTCAACGATTTATCGGGTGACGTGATTTATGCTTTACCCGATAAATCTACGATGATAAATATATTGGAAAGCGGCAAAATCTGTAAGTATAAAAATTTCACGAACGGCAAAAAAGTGATAACGTTTGATTTTGACGAAAATAATCCGGAAAAGATAAACGGATTAGTAGAAATTTACAACGATTTTCGTATTATCGGTTTTCCGATAAAAATAGCGATTTATACGCAAAAAGAATTATCGGATAATCTTAAAAAATATAT
>CAJLYQ010000025.1 GCA_905210905.1 uncultured Christensenella sp.
GTTTAACTTTGGCTAATCGTATTATATCCTTAAATAAAATATTTTATATATAATAGCATACGCATACGCAAAAAGTCAACAACATAAAGCCTTTCCCGGACAAAGCACGTCGCGTTATAGTGAAGTGTGAATAGTTATGGCAAAGAAAACAGGAAATAACAGAACCACCGTATAAAGCCTTTCTCGTTGTAGAGAGAATAGGCAAATTACAACCACCATATTAAAGCCTTCCCCTTGGGGGAAAGGTGTCGGTGAAACCGATGGATGAGGGGTTGACAACGCAGTAAACTTTTGTCGTGCGATATACTTATACAAGCACTACACTTGTTGCGTAATGAGATGCAACGCTCGGCGTTGCTTGCGTATAGGGATGCAACGTCCCACGTTGCCGTCCCACGTTGCCGCTCGGCGTTGCCGTCCCACGTTGCGCCGGTTATTTATCGTTGGGTTTATCGGTTTTACGAAAGGAGCAACCGTTGCGGAAAAAGGGGTTGCAGCGGCAACCGTTGTGTTTTTTTGGGGATAGAACGGCATATAAGGCAAGAAAAAACCAAACGGTAAGGAGAAAGAGTGCGACGAAGTCAACGATTTTCATTGTTATAATCCCCCTATCAAGGTGATGGCGGAGTAAAAAACAAACGCAACGGCATATGCGGTAAGACATTGATTTGCGGCAATCAACGCCGCTTTCAGGGGCGAGCGGAGTTCTTTGCCGATCGCGGAAATCGCCGCTGCGCAAGGAGTGTATAAAAGGACGAAAAGAAGGAACGAGTACGCGCTCGCTAAGGTGAACGCGCTCGATATTCCGTCGGGGTAAAGTATGCCCATAGTACCTACGACCGCTTCTTTCGCCGTGAACCCCGCTACGAGAGAAGCGACTATTCGCCAGTCGCCTAAACCGAGCGGACGGAACAACGGAGAAAGGAAATCGCACAGATAAAACAAAACGCTTTCTTCCGCGTTTTCGGTAAACGTAAAAGACGGATCGAACGAGCGCATCGCCCATATCGATACCGAGGCGATAAATATCGCGCTGAAAGTTTTTCCGACGTAGTCTTTCGCTTTGTCCCACATTAGTCTAACAACGTTTTTGGGTGACGGAAAACGGTAGTTAGGGAGTTCCATAACGAACGGTACCGGTTCGCCTTTGAACTTCGTCGATTTGAGAAAGAGCGCGAAAATCACGCCGCAAAGTATGCCTATGAGATATAAAGAAAACGTGACTAAGCCCTTATATTTCGTAAGACAAGAGGCGCAAAAAAGAGCGTAAACGGGGAGTTTTGCCGAACACGACATAAACGGCAAAAGCATTATCGTCATTTTTCTCTCCCTGTCGGACGGAACAGTTCTCGTACTCATCACTGCAGGCACGGTGCAGCCGAAACCTATAAGCATAGGAACTATGCTCCTGCCGGACAAGCCGATTTTCGTAAGCAGTTTGTCGGACACGAACGCAATCCGCGCCATATACCCCGTGTCTTCGACGAGCGACAAAAAGAAGAACAAAGTAAGTATGTACGGCAAAAACGCAAGCACGCTTCCTACACCCGAAAAAACGCTGTTTTTTACCAAAGAAACGAGAACTTTGCTCGCTCCGTGCGTTTCCATAGCGGATACGCATACCGTTTCCAGTTCGTCTATTCCGAGTTGCAACAGATCTTCGAAAAATTTCCCTATCAGTTCGAACGACAGCAAAAATACGGCGAGCATAACCGCAATAAAAATCGGTATCGCCGCATACTCGTTTGTTAAAACGCGGTCTATTTTGTCGCTGCGGCTTTTGGCAAGGCTTTTCCCTTTCGTGAAAGTTTGTCCGACGAAATTTTCTATTTGAGAATAACGTATATCGACAAGCAAAGCGTACCTGTCGGTTTTAGCGAAATTTTCCGCATTCTTTATTATTTTTTCCGTTTCGACTTTTTCTGCGTCCGACAAAATTATCGGATTTTCGCCGCTTATTATCGACGTCGCAACGTAAGTCGGAGATAAACCGTTTTTATTCGCATTTTCCTTTACGACGTCGCAAACCGCCGAAACGAACGAGTTTTTCGGATAAATCAAGTCGCCGGGATAAATTTTCTCGCCGGGAATAATCCGACCGCGAGAAAGGTTTTCGGCGGCGTGTTTTTCTACGGTTTTTTTTGCGACGGAAACGAGTTCTTTAATCCCCGTTTTTTTAAGCGCACTGACGGGAACGACTGGTACGCCGAGAAGAGAAGACAGTTTTTCCGCGTTTACGGAAACGCCGTTTTTCTCCGCTTCGTCAATCATATTCAGCGCGACGATTACGGGTATGCCTAGTTCGAGAAGTTGAAGAGTAAGATAAAGGTTGCGTTCGGGGTTGGTTGCGTCCACGACGTCGATTATTCCGTCCGGGCGAGAGTTAAGAAGATAATCCCCGGCGAGTTTTTCTTCGGCGGAATACGGGAAAAGAGAGTAGATCCCCGGCAGATCGACGACGGTAAACCCGTATTTTTTCGATTTGCCGCTTTTTACGTCCACCGTCACCCCGGCAAAATTCCCCACATGGCGATTAGAGCCGGTTAAAACGTTGTAGAGCGTGGTTTTTCCGCAGTTGGGATTGCCGCTTAGCGCAAAAATCATAGGCGCACAGAGATCCGTCCTGCGTCGGAAAGGCGCAAAGACAAAACGTATCCGCGCACTCCGATTTGCACGGGATCACCGCCGGGAGCAAACTTAACGACGGTGATTTTCGTTTTCGGAGTCAATCCCATATCGAGTAAACGACGACGAAAAATTTCGCCGCCGCCCACTGCGACTATCGTCGCGGTTTGTCCGATTTTTAAGTCGTTTAACGTCAGATTATCCTTTTATAAAAAGATTTTATTCGCCGATAAGGTCAAAAATTACTATCGAACGGAATTCGTCCGGGTTGTCTTCGGGAATAACGTAAAATTCAAGGTGAAGTTCCGCTCCGTCAAAGGAGAGCGTTTGCAGATATCTCTTTATTTCTTCCGCGTCGACGAATTCGGACTTGTCGAAACGGATTTCCGTGCAATACGTGCCGGCGCGTTTCGAACTCAAACTTTCAAAAAAGGCTTTAAGACTCGTTTCGTCGGAAGCAACCGAGAATTTGTCCGAATAGTTCGCGCTTGTCGTAGCGACGGGAACTTCGCCGTAAATATGCGCAACGTCCGTTCCTTCGGTGTACAGGTCGATAAAATCTTCGTCCGAGATAAACAGGTAATCGTAGTTTACCGCAGGTCGTCCGTCTACCGTCACCATTCCGCCGGCAACGTCCGCTACGTACCATTTTCCGTCGACGTAAACTTTGTTAAACGTGTGCGTAGAGCCGAGAGCGTAAGCGGTTGCGGTAACGCACGTTATACCCGCTATGCGACAGAGAGCGGCGTACGCTTTGGCTATGCCTACGTCCGTGCTTGCGTGATTGCCGGTAAACACGCTTTCTACCTTGAAAGCAACGTAGCGGTACAGTTCGCTGTTGCCGACCGTGCCGTAAAGCGTATCTATCTGCGGATCCAAAGCGGTGTTCAGCGCAATATAATCGAAGAACGCCACCGCCTTTTCTTCGTCCGTCATCTGCGAATTCGTGACGCGTACCACGACGTTTTTGAGTATCTTATACAGATTAACCAAAGATTCGTCGCCGGGTACGGGGCGATAACCGCGTATCAGCATTTCTACGAGTTCGTCCGAAGTGCGAACCGTAACTTCGTCGAGCAAATCTACGGGCAGTCCGCTTACGTCCACGTCTTCGGATACGTCGGATACGTAACGCAAACTTTGCGAAGTTTCGCCCTTGGGAGTGGTAGTGTTTTTTAACGACGTATTGCCGTTAGGGAACATTATCGAAACTCTCACGCCTTCTTCCCGTTCGGCAAACTGAAGTCTGAACTCTGCTTTGTACGGAAGCACCGACGCCGCCCCGAAGAACAACTTCGCTATATCGGCGTAGTCGCCGTAAGAAGTAAGTTCGTCTTCGCTTAGTCCGTGCGGATAAATCGTTTCGTATCTCGCCGCGTAAGTAAACGGGATATACAGATTCGCCGAGAATGCGTCGTAGATTGCCGAGCCGTAAATTACCGTGGATTTCTGAACGTAAGTGTTCGTCGACGGACGGAACGCCGTAACGAACGACAAATACGAGATAAGATCGTTCATATCGGTGAAATAACCGTTTATCGCGGGCGCGTCCATAATTTTCGTTTCCGCTACCGTGTAAGAACGGGACGCGTTGTTGTAGCCGATTATCGAGAAGAACGGATACAGCGTTTCGCCGAACGCGGCAACGTGCGTTTTGTCGCTCGTTCCTTGCTCGTTCAGGCTCCCGTAATGAAGAGTAGGGGAGTACGAACCGTTCTTTTGCTTAACTCTTATGTCGAAAACGTCGTTCAAAGAAACCACGTCTTTGTCTATATAACAGAAATTGCTACCGAACCTCGAAGAGCCGGGATTTGCGCTGTCGATAAACGTTACTTCGCCGCTCTGCAACGTAAGTTCTATAACGTAAGCAGGAACAGGACCGTAATTGTTCCACTTAACGAACACCTGATAACCGTTGCCGCCGTTCCTGCCGCCGATACCTTCTACGGTAACGTCGCTTACCAAGGGATAATCCTTGTCGGACAAACGTTTTACGTCGCCGCTCGCGCTGAAAGGAAGAAGGCTTTCCGACGAAGAATAAGCGTATTCGTATCCGTCGCCGTAAACTCTGATTACGTCGCTTACGAGTTCGTAGGCTACGTTTTCGCCGCTAACGAGCGTGGTGGCAGGCACACCGCCTATGGACGCCGTTACTATCAGACGGAACGCTCCGCTTTCGTTAAGGGGCATAACGAGTTTTTTGCCGTTTTGTGTGTCGGCGTAAAGCGTTTTGTCTTTTGCGTCGTAATTACCGGACTCGTCGCAACGAACGACGTACCAGTGATAACTGTCGGGCGGTAATCCGTATTCGCGCGGAGAAGGGGAAACGACGAGAGTGTCGCCCACCGCAAATTTTTCCGCAGAGAAAGTGAACTTCTGCTGACTTACGAGATTGCCGTTTACGTCAAGCCCTTTCGCTATGAGCGAATAGTCGCCGGTCACGTTTATCCTTCTCGTAAGGTTTCTGTCGGTAAGGGAAGTAGTCGCTATTCTGACTTCGTTTTTCGCGTCGGAAGCAAACGACAAATCCCACGCGTAAGAAACTATCGTTGCGGACGCGTCGCCCGAACTTATGTCGAAAGTAACTTCATCGCCGTAGCGATAACCGTCGTACACCGCCGACAGGTTTTCGTAATTAAGTACGATGCCGTTAAATGCGTTGTGACAAGAAATAATATCGCTTTTAAGCACGACCGGATTGCCTTGCGCCGGACGAACGACTACTTTGATGTAATAACTGAGTTCGGTCGTGGCGGTGGGAATATGCGTGTACTGAAGTCTGTCTTCGTTGGAATCCACGCGCGCCGTTTCGCCGATATACCAGGATATTTCCGGGGACGGATCCACGTTTTCGCCGAGAATAAGCAAGGTAAAATCAATGGGAGTGTAGTTGCCGATGACCTGATTGAACGACGGATTGCCCGATACTTCGAGTTGATAATCGCCGGTTGCGTAAGAAACGAAAACTTCGAGATAGTTGGTTATCGTTTTACCGGTACGGGTGGTGCAGGTAGCCATAACCCGTGCGTATCCCACGCCCACGGGAGTAACCGTTCCGTCGGCGGTAACCGTGCAGATATTTTCGTTGGTGGAAGAAAAAGAGGCGTTTCTGCCGTCGATCGCGTGCGACGGTTTGTATACCGCGGATATTACCGCAGGCTTGCCGTTGTAGACGAGCGAAAGATTTTCTTCGGAAAAACCTACCGAAGAAACGGCGATGTCTTCCACTACTACGCTTACGGTAAGCGTCGCTTTGGAATTCGTCGTGCTTGTAACGGTAACGGGAACGACCGTTCCGTCCGTGACCTTGTGCGCGGTAAGCAAACCGGTTTCCGAAACGGTGAGATAACCGTGATAATCGGACGGAACGTAATAGACGAGTTTCTTGTTCGTCGCGTCGGCAGGTTCGGTTACGATATTGAGTTGTTTCGTACTCGGATCGCCCGAAGACGACATATAAATATTCGCCGAGCCGTCCGCAATGCGCAGGGATTTGACTTCGATATAGTCTTCGCCTTTAAACGAATTGTCGTTAAGAGAGCCGTTGCAGGCGCATAAAACGCACAAAAGCGTAACGACGATAACCGCCGTTAAAAAAAGAACTGTTATTTTTCCGTTGATTTTTCTCATCATACATAAATAATAATATAACTATTTATTTTTTTTGTCAATGCGCGTTATTCTTAAAATTGAATATTATTAAAGAAGACCTCCGAAAAGGAGGTTTCCGTAAATCTTAGCGTAAAGCGAGTTTTTTTATTCGTTTTCTTTTTCTTCTTCGACCGCAATCGCCGCCGCCGCTTCGCTTTTGTCGATTTCCGCGTTTTCCACTGCGGGAACGGCGTTTTCGCCGAGTGCGCCAAGTCCTGCGTCGGTGCCTTCGTTTTCGATTTCGGCGAGCGTTTCGCCGGCGAGAGCCGCCTGAGCCTGTTTGCGTTCGGCTATTTCGAGTTTTATTCTTTCGTAGGTTTCGTCGTTAAGAATGAACTTCTTTTTGTAAATAATCATCGCGATAAGGGTAAGCAAAGCCGGGATAAGGCACATCGCTATGAGAAGTCCGTTCTTTTTGGAATCGGGTACGCTTGCCAGCAGGTCGTTTACCTGTTCAAGCATTTGCTCGTTCGAGATTTCGTGGCGGCTCGCCTGTCTGTCGAGCGCGCTTATACCGTTGGTCACGCCGAGTACGCCTACGGCGAGATAAACCACCGTTACGAAAAGTTGTTGCAGAGCGGAGGACATTTTGGCGGTAAACGGACGAAGAGAGAAGATAAGACTTTCTTCGCGCTTGCCGGTTTTCCACTCGTTGTATTCGACGGTGTTCGATATGTTAAGGAACATCATATTGTAGTAGCAACTTTGCCCTAGGCACGCAAAGCCGTAAACGAACATCATCAGAATGAATTTAAGGTTGAACTTCATTCCGAGCACTTCGAAAAGGGGATCGCCGTTGGGGACGGCAAGACCCAGTACGAGCAACAAAGCGTATCCGCCCACGATAAAGCAACCGCCGGTGTTGATAAGACGCGTTCTGCCCATTTTCTTCATTAAAGCAGGAAAAAAGATGGTAAACAGTACCGTCATTATGCCGGCAAGAGCGGAGAAAACGGTGGTAAGAAGTCCGTCGTAACCGAAGTTGAAGTACACGTAAGTGGTAAGAAGTCCGCCGCCGATTACGCCCGTACCGATACTCACTATCGTCATAATCAAAGCCGCGTAAAGAAGTTGATCGTTGTTTTTAAGCACGCGGAACATATCCTTTACGGACAGTTTGGAGTCGTCGCTATTTTTAGCGGCGGGAGCGTTTTCGTCGGATTTGCCTTTGATTACTTCGGTGTGATCCTGAACGCCGAAGAAAGTGATAAAGGTAGAAATCATAAGGAATACGGCGCAGATTATCGAAATCCACATATACGCGCTGCGCGCGCTGCCGCCCAAAAATCCCGAATAAGTGGTCGTGAGAGCGGGGATAGCGATTAAGGCAAGACCGCCGCCGGCGGAAACCACGAGTTGGGTTACGGACGAAAGTTTGTTTCTGTCGTGAGTGTTACGCGCAAGGTGCGGAAGAAGCGCCCAGTAAGAAATGTCGTTCATCGTGTAGGTTATGCTGAACGCTAAATACATTACCGCAAGAAGAGCGATAAATCCCCAGCCGTCCGTCGGCAAAGAAAACAGCAAAACGATAACGATACAGGTAGTGACCGCTCCGATCATTATCCAGGGACGGAACTTGCCGAACCGCGTTCGGGTGTTTTCCACGATACCGCCCATAATCGGATCGTTTATTGCGTCGAAAATTCTCGCTACTATAATGATAACGCTTACGAAAGTGAACTGTAAGGCGCTGAGAGTTTTCGTAAAAAGTATAAACGAGATAAGGTTGGTTACGAAAAGGTTATAGGCAAAATCTCTGCCGAAAGTTCCGAGAGCGAAACACCAGAAGTTCCGCTTTGTGAGTAGTTGTTTTTCTTGCGCGAGTATACCGTCTGCGGCGTTAGAAGACATACGCACCTCCGTATTTATTTACGCAAGGAACGAAAAAGTCGTATTCATTCGTCGGTTGCGCTTATTCAATTATAAAACGCGTCGGGCGTTTTCGTCAATATCCCTTTTCGGAATAACTGTAAGAAATTTGTAAGAAAATAAAACGGAAAAGGTAAAACTCGGGGTGTTTAATGAAGTCAAGAATAAGGCGAGAGCCGAAGGAAGGACAATCGATGAAAATAGAAATTGCTAAGAAAAACGACAATAAAGAAGGTTTTTGCGCGGTGCTTACCGGCACGAGCGGGAATATGGGAAGAGAAACGCTGAAAGAAATAATGACGCTCGACTGCGTTAAAAAAGTTAAACTTCTTCTTACAGAAAGACCGAAAAACACTGTTTACGCCGCGCGTCTTAAAAGAAGATACGGCGAAAAAGTGGAAATTTATCGCGGAAGTCTTGCGGACGAAAGTTTGTGCGAAAAACTCGTCGAAAAGAGCAATCTCGTAATAAATATGGCGGCGGTTATTCCCCCTAAATCGGACAAATTCTCCGACAAAAGTTACGAATGTAACGTGTTAGGAGTAAAAGCCCTCGTCGAAGCGATGAAAAAACGCGCGAAAAACGCCGCCCTTGTCCATATATCTTCGGTGGCGGTCTACGGCAACCGAACGATGAAAAACCCGTTCGGCAGAACGGGCGATCCCCTTATGCCGTCGCCGTACGACAACTACGCCTTGCATAAATGTATCGGAGAGCGTTTCGTAATGGAATCCGGGTTGGATTTCTGGTGTGTGATAAGACAAACCGCAATGCTCCACGAAAACATTATGAAAGCGAATATAAGAGACGGACTGATGTTTCATACCCCCCTTAACGCTCCGCTCGAATGGGTGACGGCAAGGGACAGCGGCGTGCTGATGAAACGCATAGCCGAAGCGGTCGCAAACGGCAAAGCCGAACCGATAAGAAGAAAAGTTTTCAATTTAAGCGGCGGCAGTCAAAATAGACTTACGGGCTACGAAACTTACGCTCAAGGATTCTCAATCATAGGCGGTACGCCCGAAAAGTTTTTCAAACCGAACTGGTTTGCGACAAGGAATTTTCACGGAATGTGGTTTTACGACAACGAACTCGAAGACCTGTTCCATTACCAAAACGACACGACGAAATCGTTCTGGGCGGATATGCAGAGAAAGCATAAACTGTATTCCCTTGCGAAAATTTTTCCGCCGGAAACCTTATCGAAAATCGTTTTTAACCCCCTTCTCGACGACGAGAACGCTCCGACCGGATGGATTAAGGACAGAAAAATCGGCAAGGTAAACGCTTATTTCGGAAGTTTCGAAAAAGCGAAAGAATTGTCCGAAGAGTGGGACAAAACTTTCGTTTGGTGTAAACAGGACGGTTACGAAGAGAGCAAAACCGACGCTTACGCGGAAGAACACGGACTGTTTCTCGACCACGGCTACGACGAAAGCAAACCTATGGAAGAATGGGATATAGAAGATATGAAAAAAGCGGCGGAGTTCCGCGGCGGAAAATGTTCGTCCGTTTCGATGGTTAAAGGCGACGCATACGCTCCGCTTAAATGGGTTTGTCACGACGGACACGAGTTTACGGCGACGCCCTACACAGTGCTTAAAGGCGGACACTGGTGTGACGAGTGCGAAAAGAAAGAAAATTATTCCGAACAAGCGAAATATTCGCGTTTTATGGCTCAGGTAGTCAATGCTGACTAAATTAAAGGAGATAAAAATGAGATACGATTTTTACGTTTTCAGCGGAACGGGCAATACCCGTAAAGTATGCGAAAAAATAAAAGAAACTTTGGAAAGAGAAGGGAACAAATGCTCGTTTAACCGCATAGCGCGCGGAGAAAACGCAGTGGAAAAAATCGACGGCGAACTCGTAATCGGTTTTCCGGTACACGCGTTTAACGCTCCGGCTCCGGCGGAAGAATTCGTTAAAGAACTGCCGGATGCGACGGACGGAAGAAAGACGTATTTGTTTGCGACCAGCGGAGAACCGCTTAAACTCAACGACTGCGCTTTCGTAAAAATAAGCCGAGTTCTCGAAGAAAAAGGATACGACGTTTGCCTTACCGAGCGGTTCGTAATGCCCTACAACATTATTTTCCGTCACAGCGACGAAATGGCTGCCAGAATGTGGGCGGCGGCGGAAAAAGGCGCGATAAACGCAGCGTACGAAATGATAAACGGCGAAAAAAACTTGGTAAAAACGAGTTTAACCGAGCGCGCGGCGAGCGGAGCGTTCAGGATAGAACACGCGGCGATGCCCCTGATAGGAAGAAGTTTTGCGGTGACGGACGGTTGCGTCGGGTGCGGTGCGTGCGCTAAGGTTTGTCCGCAAAAAAATATCGTTATTAAAGACGGAAAGCCTTGTTTCGGCAAAGACTGCGTCGGGTGTATGGGTTGCGCTTTTTCCTGTCCGACCGATTCGATAAGGACGGGCGTGCTTAACGCCTGGAGAGTAAACGGCAAGTACGATTTTGGCGCAGAGCCTGCCAAAGACGAGGAGATTTGCAAGTATCTCCGCAAAACCTATCTTAAATATTTTCAAAATGCGGAAAGTGTGATAAAATAGCGATCGGAGAGATTGCTTATGATAAAAAGAACGAAAAAAGCGTTGGTTATAGTCGCTTGCGGAGTGCTTCTCAATATTGCGCTTGCGCTTACGAAACTGTTCGTCGGGTTAAAGACGAACAGTCTTTGTATTTTGCTCGACGCGACGAACGGTTTTATCGACACGTTCACGTCGGTCGTAGCGGTTATTGCCTTTGCGTTATCGGCGAAACCGAGAAGCGAGCGGTATCCGTACGGAAACGGCAGAGCGGAGTACGTCGCCGGGTTTATCGTCAGCGCGGCGGCTACCGTTATGGGCGGCATTTTCCTTCTCGATTCGCTTAAACGTATTTCCTTGCCCGAACCGGTCTGGTTCGGTTGGGAGAGTTTCGTTCTCGTTTCGGTGGGAATAGCGGTTAAACTCGGAATGGCGATAGGGTACGAACTTTTTAACAAGTCGATTAATTCAAGCACGTTCCGCGCGCTTGCGGCGGACAGTTTTCTCGATATAGGAATCACTGCGGCTACGCTTATTTCTTTTACGCTTTCGTCCCGACTCAATTACGCCATGGATTCGATATTCGGTATCGTGATGAGCGTAATCATTATAATAACGTCGGTTAAGATGGTAACGGACAATCTCGGCGTGCTGAGCGGATCGAAGAGTTGCGCCGCAGAAAGAGAAACCGTGATAAACGCGTGCAAAGAAAGCGTTTTGATTATAGAGATCGTAAAAATCAGGCTTCACGACTACGGATACAGAGCGTGTTACGGTACGGTTTTCGTAGTAGGGGAAGACGGAAAGAGCAGGGAAGAACTTATTTCCGAGTGCGACAGACTGCGCGCTTTTCTGAAAGAAGAAACGGGCGCGGATATAGATTTCGTCCTCGCGGAGAAAAGCGCGGAAAATTCTTAGTATAATTTTACCGCCCGCGTATTTTTTTATAAAGCGGATTACGCGGCAAGCGGTTTGGATTTACGCATTTCAAGTTTGGTTTTCGCGTCGATTTTGTACCAGAACATAGGTATCATACTTAAAAGAATCGATATACCGAGCATACCGAAGTAAGCGAAAGCGACGATAGTTTGCATTTTGTCGGTTATCGCTTCGGGGGGGGAAGAGAACCGACGTAACCGCTTGCGCCCACGATAAAGATACCCACGGCGACGGAAAGGGCGTTGCTTAATTTGTCGGACATACTGAGTATTGCGAATTGCAGTTCTTCGGTGCGTTTACCCGTCTGCCATTCTCTGTATTCCACTATATCGCCGGTCATTACCAAAGGAAGAAAACCGTTCGGTCCGAAAGAAAAACAGATTGGGAACCGATAAATAAGTATAGCCCATACCGAGCGGAAGATTTTTCCGCCGACGGCGTAAAGAACGAAACTCGTAAGAGCGACAACCGCGCCGAACACTGCGAAAACGATAAAAGTTTTCTTTTCGCCCCATTTTTTATTGATCGCGGATACCGTGAGCAAAATTATAGTCGAACTTACCGCACTCATCGCGCCGACGAGCCGGGCAAGGTTTTCGCCTGCGGCGACGTAACGGAACGAACCTATGGTTACGTCCACTCCGTCGCGGATCATTACCGCCGCCTGAACGGCTATACCCATCTGAATGTTTCTGCCGAATCCGAGCATAAAGGTAAGAAAAAGGATAAAAATCATTTGTTGCTTTTAAGTTCGGCAAACATTTCTTTTATCGTGGCGCGTTCCGAGTTTTTGTTCGCTACGTTTTCTTTAACTTTGATATCCATAAGAAGGTGGAGAGAAAAACCTACTACGAGAATAAACAAAGCGGTGATAAGGTATTCTTTTTTGCCTATGCCGTCGCTGCCCGTTATCAGACAAATCACCGGTACGATCAGACCGGGAGCGGAGAGCGCGACGCTTCGGAAAATGTCGGCTAAGTTTGCCACGCCGTTTCTTTCGTTTGCGTCGGGGAGATCAAGGACAAAAGCCCCTGCGACGGTATGTCGGCGAAACTCATCGCCACGTTCCGTAATACGGTAACGAACGAAACGTAAACGTACATTCCGGCTTTTGACGAAAACGGAATAAAAACGAACATAATCGTGGACAAAATCGCCAAAAGAAACGCGCTTATGGACACGAACGGCCGCATTTTGCCGCCTTTAAGGTTGCTTCCGTAGATAACGTTGCCGATGATGAAATCCGCCGGTCCGCCGATTATTTTCGCGGCGAGAATTATCGCCGCCACGACCATAAGGTTCGCTCCGTAAACCGACGTATAAAACTGTGCCTGATAGGAATTTACGTAGCCGATAAACAGTTGTAAACCGAAAATGCCGAAAGCGTAAAGCAACAGATTTTTCGTGGTGAGAATTTTCGCCGATTTTTCCTTTTTTATCGTAAATTCGTCCTCTTGCCGAGTAAAAAAATATTGTATAAAGTATACGACAAAACCGCGGTTTTTGCAACAAGGAAAATAATGCTTGATTGTCGCGCGCCCGATGTGGTACAATGCGTTACGGTGATAAAATGATACTGAAAAAAATAACCACGGTTTCTCCCGTGGAAAACGGAGAAAAAGCGTTTTTCGACGGCGGCGTTTTGACGCCGGACGGCATAACGGTCAAAGCGGGAGAAAAGGTGAGTTTTGCGACGTTTTTTAACGCAATCGACGCAGAATTTTTGAAAGAAAACACTTTGGTAAACGAAGTGCGGTTCGTAATGGAGTTTTCCGGAAGAGCGGAAACCGCCGTTTATCGGTGCGTCGGCACGGGTAAAATCAAAAAAGGAGAAACAAGTTACCGCACCGAAAGGGTGGCGGCAAGCGTCGGCATAAACTCGTGTTCGGTCCCGGCAGGCACGGCGCGCGGCGGAATTCTTCTCGCCGTCGTAAAAGCGGAAACCGACGTCGTGATCCGCTCCGCCCATTGGGAATGCGACGATTCCTGCGCGATTAACCCCGTAAAACCCGGGTTCGTGATATGCACTTACAAACGGGAAAACGACGCCATGCGCAATGCGGAAACCCTTTGTTCCGCTTTGGAAGGAACGGACTTCCATGTGTTCGTGGTAGACAACGGCAATACCTTAAACAAAGACGCTTTGCCGGAAAAAGCAACCCTTATATCGAGTAAAAACTTAGGCGGTAGCGGCGGTTTTTCCCGCGGTATGCTGTCCTGCCTGTCTTCGGGCGACACCCACGTTTTTCTAGCCGACGACGACGCCGTTTTATGCGGCGAAACCGCGCGGTACGCAGTCAATCTTCTTACCCTTCTCAAAAAAGAAAAAGCGGATATTTCTTTGGGCGGCGCGATGTTTTCTCTGTCTGACCCCACCGTCGTTTACGAGCAAGGCGCATATTTCGGAAAACTTAGATTACGGCTGCCGAAACACAACATTCAGACTACCCGAACGGGCGGTTTAACTGCATGCATGGCAAAAGCGAACGTCAACTACTGCGGTTGGTGGTTTTGCGCGTATCCGACGAAAACGCTCAGAACAAACGGACTGTCGCTGCCCCTTTTCATTAAGTACGACGACGCGGAATTCGGGTTAAGAAACGAACTCGCGTCGCCGACCGTTTTCCCTTTGGGAATCGGCGTATGGCACAAGGATTTCGAAACAAAACTCACGCCCGAAACGTATTATTATCTGAGAAGAAACAGCCTTATCGCGCTTGCGTGCAACGGCAAGGGAAGCGCGTTTGCCGCAGAGTGTCGGCTTTGGGGAAGTTTCGTTAAGTTTATCGGAAAAGGAAAGAGAGAACTCGCTTTCGTCATAGACGGAACACGCGATTATCTGTGCGGTCCGTCTTTTATCGACAAAGTAGATCAAACGAAACTCAACGCGGGGTTAAAAACCCGTCATAACGGCAGGATAAGCGGTTTGGGGCTTTTCTTCAGAACGTTTGCGCTCGGAGTAAAAATAGTTTTCCTTTCGCATAAAGTCAACGCGGAGTTTTTCGAAGAAAGGGACGCTCTTTGCTCGGTTCGGGCGTGGGAAGAGCGGTTCGGTTTAAGCGAAAACGAAGAATAGAAAGACGCGGATACGTCCGTGAGCGCGCGTGTATTTGACACGCGCGTGTTTTTTTGCTATATTTATGTACGAAGTAAATAAAAGGAGCATAACGAAATGAGTTATAAAGAAACTGCCTCGGCCACGAACGCCGTGGCGATAGAAATGGAAGACGGAAAGCAGATTATCGTCGAACTCGACGAAAAGAACGCGCCGATTACCGTAAAGAACTTCAAAAATCTCGTAGAAAAGAAGTTTTACGACGGACTTATTTTTCACCGCGTAATATCCGGGTTTATGATACAGGGCGGCGACCCGACCGGTACGGGTATGGGCGGCAGCAAAGAAACGATAAAGGGCGAATTCGCGCATAACGGAGTAAACAATCCCATATCTCACGAAAGGGGCGTTATTTCTATGGCGAGAAGTATGATGTACAACAGTGCGTCAAGTCAGTTCTTTATCTGTCACGCGGACGCGTCCTTCCTTGACGGCGATTACGCCGCTTTCGGCAAAGTCGCGGAAGGAATGGACACCGTTGACGCGATAGCGGCGGTCCCCACTTCGCGCGGCGACAGACCCGTTAAAGACCAAAGAATGAAACGCGTTTATTTCGTAGAAAAAGCGTAAATCGTCGAATATAAGGAGAAAAGAATATGACCGATATGGATATTTTGCGTTCGAAACACGGTTTCGTGTGTGATATGGACGGAGTTATTTACCACGGAAACCAACTTTTGCCCGGTGTAAAAGATTTCGTGGAATGGTTGCAAAAAAACGACAAAAGATTTTTGTTTTTAACCAACGCAAGCGGAAAATCCCCCAAAGAACTTCAACGTAAACTTCACAGAATGGGGCTGGAAGTAGCGGAAGAAAACTTCTACACTTCGGCGCAGGCGACGGCTAAGTTTTTGGCGAAACAAGCGCCCGGCTGCAGCGCGTACGTTATCGGAGAACCCGGATTGTACAACGCTATCTACAACGCCGGGATCACCCTTAACGACGTCGACCCCGACTACGTCGTCGTGGGAGAAACGTTTAACTACAATCTCGATTGTATGTGCAAAGCGATGAGAATGGTAGAACGAGGAGCAAGGCTTATCGCGACCAACTCCGACCTTACTTACCCCGACGAAGGCGGAAACGTGCCTGCGTGCAGAGCGCTTGTCGCACCGATAGAAATTACAACGGGGCGTCAAGCATATTATATAGGTAAACCGAATCCGCTTATGATGCGCACGGCGTTGCATATGCTTGACAGCCACTCGGGCGACAGCGTTATGATAGGCGACAGAATGGACACCGACATCATCGCCGGTATAGAATCCGGTATGACGTCCGTTCTCGTGCTGAGCGGAGTTTCTACGAGAGAAACCATAAAACTTTTCCCGTACCAACCGAACTACGTATTAAACGGCGTGGGAGATATTCCGTCTTTACAATAAGTACCGCGCGTAATCGTCATACTTTTACGCGTTTACGAATAAAAAACAAAGGGAGAAACAAAAAATGAAACAAGGTAAAATCGTAATAAGCAACATAATTATGATGCTCATTTCCATTGCGGCAATCGTTACGCTACTAATCGGCAGTTTCTGGAAAATCCAGATGACGCTCCACGTCAACGGAGAAACGCTGTCGGAATTGCAGGGCGGTTCGACGGAAAACGCGAAAACCGCAGAAGGAACGGAAAGCGGAGAAAGCGGAACGGAAACGGGCGGAAACGCCGCGGCGGAAGAAATTCTGAAACAAATCGACGTGTCGTTGCCGCTGTCGTTCGATTTTAAGAGTATGAACCTTATTAAAGCGGTTGCTTCCGATCCGACCGAACAAATCAGAGAAGGCATTTCCCGTCAGGTAGGCGGCGTGGTGGATTCGCTTATGTCCGCCGTGGACAAACTTATGTCCGCTATGGTAAATATCGTCATCGATCAGACGGTAAAACAAGCGGAAGAATCGGTTAAACAAAAAATAGCGGAAGAAAGCGGCGGCGAAGTCACAGAAGAACAGATCAAGCAAGAACTCAACGACAAATACGGAGTCACCGACGAAGACGTGGACACGCTTAAAAAGGAAGTTTCCGACACGATGACCGCTCTTCTTAACGGCGAAACCGACGACGTGTCGAAGTGCCTGGAAGAATCGGAAACGCTCGAAAAACTCGCTTTGGCATGCGCTCGCGAACAGTGGAAAAACGAAAACCCCGACGCGACCGAAGAACCCACCGATCAACAACTCGCCGAACAGGCGCAACAAACCAAAGCCGAAGTAATCGACGCTTACAATCAGATGATCGAAGAAATGGAAGTGGACGGAAAAATCGGCAAAGAAACCGTGCTCGTAAAAGCCCTTGAAAAAGCCGATCTTAAAGACGACGCGGGCAACCCCGTAAAATTCGAAAACGCGGACGACGTAAAAGCGTTTTTGGCGGACAAACTCAATTCGAAAATCGACGACAACACCGCAAGAATTCTCGGTATCGCGCTTAAAGTTATGGGCGGTTTCGTCCTGCTGGTAATCGCGGCGTGGGCGTATTTCTTAATCAAACTCGTAGTAAAAACGCTCTTCTGCCAAAACAAAACCGTAGGTATGTTCGCGCCGAGATTTTTCGGCTGGATGCCCCACGTTTTGTTCGTCGGTTTGCCTATGCTCGTGTTCGGCAATATGGACCGTATAATAGCCAAAACGTCCGGTACTTCCTTGCAGCAACTCGGCGAAACGCTTGCAAAACTTTCGTCGCTCGTCAGCGTTAAAATCACTTCTCTTACCTGGGTAAGCGCGCTCGCCACCGTGGTTCTGCTCGCAATATGGATACCTTACTATCAGTGGAGAAGAAAACTTAAACGCGAAATCAAAGGAAGATAAAACGCGCTATAAGGATACCGTAAACGCATTTTAGGAATACCTAAAAGCGGTATCGGGTATTAAATTAAAATTCCAAAACGCTCCCCGGGCAAGGGAGCGTTTTTCTTTACGGAATAAGCGATAGAAACGGAGAAAAGTTTAGGCGCAAAGTTTCGGCGCGGTCGAAAACATTAAATACGCTTAAAAACGCGCTTGCGATTGACAAACGCGCGCACGGTATATATAATAAATAATAGAAAACTGTAAAAGGCGGTCGTTGTAATGAAAAGGAAAGTAGCGTTTTTGCTTATATGCGTTTTCACGATATGTTTTCTTGTCGGTTGCGGACAAGTCGCGCAAGGCGGATCTGCGTCCGGCAACGTAGAAAAAAACACGGAAAAGGGCGAAAGCAAAGGCGAAAATAAAACCGAACTCGTCGTAAAAGACGGAGAAGTTAATTTCGGTCCGAACAATGCGGACGGCGATATTTCTTTCGGGGAGATAGGGTACGTTACTTTTGGGTATTATCCGCAGACGGTGGCGACTAAAGACGCGCTTAAACAGATGAGCGAAACCACCGATTCGACGGGTTATTACAAGAGCGCGTACGACGGCGAATATTACGCGAAGATCGCGGTTGCGGACGTGTACAATCTTTACGAAGGCGACTACGAATTCAGCGACGAAAAGACGATAAAGAGCAGAGAAACTTATTACTTCAAAGTCGAGCCTATCAAGTGGCGCGTTTACGGAGTTCAGTCCCAGGGCGACGGGACGAGAACGCTTTATCTCGTAAGCGACGTAATTCTCGACAGTTCGGCGTTTTTAAGCAACGAACTTTATTCGGAAAACCCGGCAAACGGCGAGTTTTACCGTAAAGACAACGGCGCCGTCGCAAACAACTGGGCGTACAGCACGTTAAGGCAGTTCCTGAACGGTGATTTTTACAAAGAAGCGTTTGGCAGACTCGACGGCAAGGAAGCGGCGAAGATGGAAGAGCGCGACGTGTCGGTGGTGACCAAAGAGTTCGACGAAAACGACAGAACGGACAAGGTTTACGCTTTAAGCACCGTCGAAGCGGCGGTTCTCAGCAAGTTTCTGAGCGCGCAGGTGAGCGATTACGCGCGTTGCAGAGGCACGTTTATGAGCGTTTATCCCGAACTGTACGGCAACGGCAGATACTGGCTTATCGGTAGGGGTGACAAAACCTACCGCGCGGCGTACGTTTCCGACAACAAATCGGTCAGCGTTAAAGGCGAAAGCGTGGGATCGGAATTCGTCGGAATTCGCCCTGCGATAGCGATTAACGTGGAAGCGGACACGGAAATAAAAACGGACGAAGAGGAAGAGAAGTGAAATATATAGTCATATTAGGGGACGGAATGGCGGACCTTCACAAAGGACCGCTGGGCAACGCTACTCCGCTCGAACTTGCGAAAAAACCGAATATAGACGCTCTCGCCGCATCGGGCGCGGTGGGGCTCGTAAGCACCGTCGACAAGGGGTTGAAACCCGGCAGCGACGTCGCTAATCTGAGCGTGCTCGGTTACGACCCTAAGGTTTGTTATACCGGCAGATCGCCGCTCGAAGCGTTGAGCATAGGGGTAAACGTCGGAGAAAACGACGCTTGTTTACGGACGAATCTCGTCACGCTCGGCGACGCCGACGTGTTTGAAGACCGCATAATGGTAGACTATTCGGCAGGGGAAATAACCACCGAAGAAGCCGGAGAAATAATAAATTCGGTCAACGAGTTTGCGTCCAACGGAATAATCGAGTTCCACGCGGGAGTAAGTTATCGCCACTGCGCGTTGTTGCACGGCAACAAGGACCTTGCGGTCGAGTTTACGCCGCCGCACGACATAAGCGGTAAAAAAATCGGCGAGTATTTGCCTAAGGGCGACGGAGCGGACGTTTTTATAGAACTTATAAAAAAATCCGTAGAAGCGCTTAAAAACCACCCCGTCAACGTGAAACGCAGAGAAGAAGGCAAAAGGGAAGCGAACGCGATATGGTTCTGGGGAAAGGGAACGAAACCCGAACTGGAATCGTTTGAAAGCAAGTACGGACTTAAAGGCGCGATGATAAGCGCGACCGATTTGTTGCGCGGCATAGCCGTGGGCGCGGGAATGGACGTTATCGACGTACCCGGCGCGACGGGAACGCTTGAAACCAACTTTGCGGGCAAAGCGGAGGCGTGCGTGGAAGCGGCGAAAACTCACGATTACGTCTACGTTCACTTCGAGGCGCCCGACGAATGCGGACATCAGGGCGACGCGCAGGGAAAAATAAAATCCATAGAAAAAATCGACGAAGTAGTCGGGTACGTCAAAGAGAAAATGGACGAAAGCGGAGAAGAATACTGTCTTGCGGTTTTGCCCGACCATTTTACGCCTTTGGCGACGAGAACGCACTTGGGAGAACCGGTGCCGTTTATCGTGTACAACTCGGCTCGTCCGGCTCGCAGCGGTTTGAAATATACCGAACGCGACGCAGAAAAAGGAATATATTTAAGCAACGGCAGAGCGCTCATACAATATATGACGAAGTGCTGACAGACAAAAGAACAGGTAATATCAAGGAGTAAAAGACAAAATGAAAGAACTTACCACGACGACGCTCAGAAAAGAGTATCTTGAATTTTTCAAAAGCAAAGGACACGCCGTAATTTCGGGCGCGTCGCTTATCCCGGACAACGACCCCACGGTTTTGTTTACCACCGCGGGAATGCATCCGCTCGTACCGTATCTTCTCGGACAAAAGCATCCTAACGGAACTCGTCTTACCGACGTACAGAAATGCGTAAGAACAGGCGACATCGACGAAGTGGGCGACGCGACGCACTGCACGTTTTTCGAAATGTTGGGCAACTGGTCGCTCGGCGATTATTTTAAGGAAGAGAGCATATCGTACAGTTACGAGTTTTTGACGAAAGTGCTTGAAATCCCGTCGGACAGACTGTCGGTGAGCGTTTTTGCCGGCGACGAAGACTGCGCGGCGGACACGTTAAGCGCGTCGATATGGGAAAAGAAAGGAATAAAGAAAGAAAACATTTTCTTCCTGCCGAAGAAAAACAACTGGTGGGGACCTGCCGGAGTAACCGGACCTTGCGGACCCGACACCGAGATTTTCTTTATGACCGGCAAAGATAAATGCAGCGAAACCTGTTCTCCTGCTTGCGACTGCGGTCGTTACGTAGAGATATGGAACAACGTTTTTATGGAATTTTTCAAAAACGCCGACGGCACGTTCAGTCCGCTCAAACAAAAGAACGTGGACACGGGTATGGGACTGGAAAGAACGGTCGCTATGCTCAACGGTTACGAATCGGTTTACGATATCGACGTGTTTAAGCCGATAATCGAGTTTATTTACGCTAATTCCGAGAAAAAGGACGTCAGAGGCGCGAGAATAATAGCCGACCATATCAGAACGGCTACGTTTATGCTCGGCGACGAAAAGGGTATTACTCCGAGCAACGTGGATCAGGGTTATATTCTGAGAAGACTTATAAGAAGAGCGGTCAGATTTGCGCGAGTAATCGGTATGGACGCTAAATTCCTTGCGGAAATCAGCAAAATGTACATCGCCGAATACGCGCCGTTCTACGAAGAACTCAAAACCAACGAAGAGAAGATCGTCGGCGAACTCAATATGGAAATCGAGCGTTTCGGGAAAACCGTCGCGCAAGGCGAAAAAGAGTTTGAAAAACTTCTCGGATACATTCAGAACAACAGAATGAGCGGCAAAGCGGCGTTCCGTTTGTACGACACGTTCGGATTCCCCATCGAAATGACGGTAGAACTTGCGAAAGACAACGGTATTACCGTGGACGTGGAAGGGTTCGAAAAAGCGTTTAAGGAACATCAGGAGAAATCCCACGCCGGCGCGGAACAGAAGTTCAAAGGCGGACTTGCCGACAACAGCGAAGCGACGAGCAAACTGCACACCGCCACGCACTTACTCAACGCCTGCCTTAAAAAGGTACTCGGCGACGAAAACATTCAGCAAAAAGGAAGCAACATAACCGCCGAAAGACTGCGTTTCGACTTTAACTTCCCCCGTCCGCTTACTCCCGAAGAGATAAAAGCGGTGGAAGACGCGGTAAACGCGATTATCGACGAAAAAGTTCCCGTGGTTTGCGAAGAAATGCCCATCGAAGAAGCGAGAAAACGCGGAGCGGTAGGCGTGTTCTCGTCTAAGTACGGCGACGTGGTCAAGACCTACACGATAGGCAATCACTCTATGGAAATCTGCGGCGGACCGCACGCAAGCAACACAAGCGAACTCGGACATTTTACCATAGTAAAAGAACAGTCGTCTTCGAGCGGCGTAAGAAGAATTAAAGCCGTTATTACCGGATCGCAGGCGTAAAACCGTAGGGGGAAAAGGAGAATAAGTATGAGAAAAACGAGATTGATAATCGTAGCGATATTGCTGTGCGCGTTGTCTTTTTCGCTGTGTGCGTGCGACTTGTTCGGCGGCAGCGGAAACACTTCGACGAGCAACGGCGAGAAGAAAGACGACAATAAAGTAGAAAGAAAAATCTCGTTTGAGAAAGCGTGCGAAAATTATTCCGAGCAAAAACACAAGCGTACCGATACCGAACTGAGCGTAGGCGCGACGTTGTTTTTGAAAGTCCCCAACACGACGGATTGTATGCAGGCGACGGTTTCCGCGGAGTCGGAAATAAGCAGAGTAAACGACGGCGATACTTCGGCAATAACCGCGACTTTGGCAAACGGAACCGCAACGAGCGAAAACGTAAAAGCGTTTTTGCGCGCGCTCGGCGGAGAAATCAACGGTACGAGCGGTTCGCAAACCGCGTTGGTTATGAAGTATTTGCAGGACTTTTTCTCCGCAAATCTCAAGTTTTCCGCTACGTCGGGGATAAAAGACGGCACGATTAACGTTAAAGGCAAGTACGATTACAGGAAAGAACCCGGCGTCTGGACGAGCGACGGAATATGGTTTGCCGCAGACGAAGACTATTTGGCAAAATTCGTAGGCGACGGGATTAAATCGTTCGGGTTTGCGGACGAAATTCTCGCTGCCGAACTGTTCGATACGAGCAAAGCCGAAGACAAGGCGGCTACCATCGTCAGAGACGACGGAGTGGCGACGTACGATATGGTTTTCGGCACGGACGGGATAAGAGATTTTATCTCTTCGGCGGCGAAAAAAGCGATTGAGTTCTTTAACGGCGACAAACAAAAAGAAAGCGCGATTAACAATCTTAAGAACAAACTTTTGTCGAGCATATCCGAAGACCATTCGAGCACTCGTTTTACCGCAAAAGTGGGCAAAGACAAATTACCTGCCGAAAGCGAAGCGCAGTGCGAACTTGCGTTTAACGTCAGCAAAAAAGACGTAAACAGCGTGGTTAAAGCGTTTTACGAAAGCGGACTTATCGATAAAAAGACGTCCGACAAAATAAACGTTTTTTTCTGGTATCTGATAACGAATTCTTGTAATCTTGATGGAAAACCGGACGATAATGACGGTGGCAGAATGGGCGTTAAGTTGTCGTTTACCGTAAAAGAAAGGTATTATTACGGAGAAGACGCAAGTTCGCTCGAAGAGTTCGATAAAACTTTGTTCGTATCCAAAGACGAAGACGCGGACGGCAGGGTAAACTTTGAAGACCTTATAGTTAAGTTGCAGGAAGAAGAAGCGGTTGAGTTTATTAAATCCACGCTTGAACCGCTCGGAGAAAAAGCGAGCGGAATTGTCGCGGAAATCACGGAAAAACTTGATTTCAGCGAGGAAATAACGTATTACGAAATAAAACATAACGTAAGAGAGGTGTTGGAAAAGTACAAGGAAGACGAAGACATCGGATCGATTGTCGAAGAAATCCTAAGGAAACTTTTCAAATAGATATGAAAAAGATTTGTATTAACGGAACCGAGTATACGGCGGAAGACGGCAGTAAGTTAAAAGACGTGCTCGTTAAGTACGGAATGGCGTTTCCTTGCGGCGGAAACGGTCAGTGCGGCAAGTGCAGAATTAAGTGCAAAGAAATCGCTCCGACCGACAAGGATAAGCGTTTTCTTACGGAAAACGCTTTGGAAGAAGGCTGGAGAATAGCGTGTGACAAAACCGTAGGCGATTACTCCGTCGAGTGTCCCCCGCCCGCCCGCCACGAAAAGGTGAGAGAATTATCCGCTTGTAATATAGTTGCGTCCGTGGACGTAAAGACCGTAACCGTAGGCATAGCCGATGACGAGATTGCGGAAAAAGTAACCGTACCGAATCCGCTTTACGACGGCAACGGCATTACGGGGATAGCGGAAGAGTACGAAAAAGACGCAAAGCGTCTTACGCATATGCTCAGAGCAGTGCTTGCCAAAGAGAGTATAGAACTTTTTGAAAAATACAACAAAGCGCAGGCGGAAACTTTCGTCGTTGCGGCAAACGGTATGTTTATGCGTATTCTTACCGGGCTTACGCTCGAAGGGGAAGAACCGGACTACAACATGATAAAAGACGGACATATGTTCGATTTGCCGACGGAAACGGTTTATTTTTTACCTACGGTAAACGCATATATAGGCGGCGATTTGCTTAGCGAAACGGTGAATTACGAAACGAATACGCTCGTGCTTGACTGCGGCGACGTGTTTAGCGCGGTTTATCTCGGCAAAGAAGACAGCCTTGCAACGTCGATGTGGGATATGACGTACGACGAAATCGGAATTAAGGCGATAAACGCGGCGATCAAAGTTCTCGTAGGGGAAAACAAACCCGTGGTAAGGATTTACGGTTCGCACGCGAAAAAACTTGAGAAAACCTTGCTCAACGACGGTTTCGAATACACGATTGAGAAAAAACAACTCGAAAACGTAGGCAAAGCCTTATCGTCGCTCAGATTCAGAGCAAAACTGAACAGAGAAAAAAGCGGAATAAGCGTGGTAAATATTTTGGCGAACGAAGAGTTTCATAAATATTTTGCCGAATAATTTTCCGACCAAACGTTATGCGGAAATTTACTCGCAGTCGGCAAGAATTGCCGACGTGC
>CAJLYQ010000026.1 GCA_905210905.1 uncultured Christensenella sp.
CTATAATTGAAAAGACTAGTAAAGGAAGCCGATTTAGTGAAATCGTATCTACTCGAAACCCATATGGATTTTCGGCTGATTTATTTAATGAACCACAAAAATATTCTTCGGCAGAATTAAGTTACATTCCCGAATTTAATAAATATAGAATTTTGGGCGTCAAAGGTATTAAGGGTGGAGCAAAAAGAACAATAGGTTATGTGCACTTTGAAAAAAACAATGATAAAGACGGAAATTTGCATAAATATAAATTATTTTTTTCCAAAGCATATATGACAACTTCAACTGTGCCACCGGAAATTGTAGAAGCCAAACCCAATGAAATATGTACGGAGACATTCTTGCAGATAGGCGGATTTGACTCTATGGAGCAAGCGCATAATTGCCTATCTTATATTAAGACGAAATTTTTTAGGGCATTGTTGTTTTACAATCGACATTCCCTAAATATATCGAAAGAATCTTTTTCCTTAATTCCTATGCAAGATTTTTCTAAGCCGTGGACGGACGAAGAATTATATAAGAAGTACAACTTGTCGCAAGAAGAAATCGACTTTATTGAAGGTATGATTAAACCTATGGAGTAAGGCAATGGCGAACAATATAAGTTTATCGGATATTTTACATAAGCGGCCTGCGGTCGTACCGACCATATACGGATATGCGTTGCCGAGCGTAAAGGATCACGACGGATATATAAAGATAGGGTATACCGATAGGGCGGATACGGAAACCCGAATTAAAGAACAGTTGCACACGGCGGCGATAGATTTCAAGATTTTGTTCAAGGAGTCGGCTATGCGTTCGGACGGGACTTGTTTTACGGATAAGGACGTGCATCGGTTGTTGCGGAGAAAAGGGTTTACGCGGTTTAACGAAGGCGGTGCGAAAAACGAGTGGTACAAGTGTACGGCGCAAGACGCGCTGACGGCTATCGAAGAGTTGCGGACGGAAAAGCGGTTCGAGGGGGAGCGGACGTGGAATTTCGGTATGCGAGCGGAGCAAAGGAACGCGGTGGATATGACCAAGGCGTATTTTTTGCAATCGAAAAAGGAAGATCCGAATCGACCGGCTAAGTTTTTATGGAATGCGAAGATGCGTTTCGGCAAAACTTTTGCTACCTACGAGTTGTGCAAAGAGATGAATTTCAAAAGAATTCTCGTACTCACGTTTAAGCCTGCGGTGGAATCGGCGTGGCAAGAAGATTTAACGAAGCACGTCGATTTTACGTTCTGGCAATTCGTTAGCAACAAAGAAGCAAAATTCGACGCAAAAAAGTTGGACGAGCAATACGCGGCTTGCGATAAAGATAAGCCTATCGTGGTATTCGGCTCGTTTCAGGACTTGCTCGGTACGAACGAAGCAGGTGGAATAAAGGCGAAGAACGGTTTTATTCACACGACGAACTGGGACGTCATCGTATTTGACGAATATCATTACGGGGCGTGGAGAGAGAACGCGAAAAAACTTTTTGAAAGGTACGACGAAGAAGACGACGATTTCGATTTTGAGAAGTATCAGGAAGAAGAAGCCGGCAATGCGATTAACGAAACGTTTTTGCCGATAACTTCATATCATTATTTATACTTATCGGGTACGCCGTTCCGTGCGCTTAATTCGGGCGAGTTTTTGGAAGATCAGGTTTTTAACTGGACGTATTCTGACGAGCAGGCGGCTAAGGAGACTTGGAAAGGGTCGGGAGAAAACCCTTATGCGGCGTTACCTAAAATGGTAATGCTTACTTACAAAGTTCCCGATTCGATCACTGCAAACGTTGCGATAAGCGAAGGGTACGACGAGTTTGACGTAAACGAGTTTTTTTCGGGCGGAACTTGCGGAAAAGGGCAAAAGCGAGTCGGCAAGGTTTGTTTACGAAGAAGACGTGCAAAAGTGGCTTAAGATGATACAAGGCAATTATATGCCGGTAGACGGTCTTAAACTCGGTGCGGAGCGGCCGCCTATGCCGTTTTCGGATACCACTTTACTCAACGTTTTATCTCACACGTTGTGGTTTTTACCGGACGTGGCGAGTTGTTTTGCTATGTACAATCTTTTACGGCAGAAACAGAACAATTTTTTCGACGATTACAAGGTCGTTGTATGTGCCGGGTCGAAAGCGGGTATCGGCTTGGACGCGCTTGCGCCGGTTAAAGCCGCCATGGGCGATCCGCTTGTGACGAAGACGATCACGCTTTCTTGCGGAAAACTGACTACGGGGGTTACCGTTCGTCCGTGGACAGGGGTGTTTATGCTACGCAATCTAAAGTCGCCCGAAACGTATTTTCAGACAGCGTTCCGCGTTCAGTCGCCGTGGGAAGTGCTTAACGACAAAGGGGATAAAGAGATTATCAAAAAAGAGTGTTACGTTTTTGACTTTGCCTTGGAACGCGCGTTGCATCAGATTTCGGAGTATTCGTGCCGATTGAAAGTCGACGATACGAGTCCGGAGCAGAAAGTATCGGAGTTTATATCGTTCTTGCCTGTGCTTGCGTTTGACGGTTCTTCTATGAACCGTATCGACGCGCAGGACATTTTGGATATTACTTACGCCGGCACGTCGGCGACGTTGCTTGCAAAGCGTTGGCAGACGGCGTTGCTCGTTCACGTCGACAACGACACGTTAAGGCGGTTACAAAACAATCCCGACGCGATGAACGCGCTTAATAATATCGAAGGGTTCCGCGCGCTTAACGATAATATTCAGATGATTATAAACCGCTCCGAAAAGGTTAAAAAACTCAAAAAAGAGAAGGGCGATAATTTAACGCCGCAACAGAAAAAGGAACTTACCGAAGACGAAAAGAAAGCGAAATCGCTTCGCAAGCAGGTGCAGGAAAATCTTTTGAAACTCGCCGCGCGTATCCCTGCGTTTATGTATCTGACGGATTACCGCGAACAGACGATAAAGGACGTTATTACGCAGATCGAACCCGAACTTTTCAAAAAGGTAACGGGATTATCGGTAAAGGCTTTCGATATTTTGTGTTCGATAGGGTTGTTTGATTCAGAAAAGATGAATCAGGGTATATTCGGATTCCGTAAATATGAAAACTCGTCGCTTTCTTACACGGGTATTGACAAGCACGAGGGAGAATCGGTCGGCGGATGGGATACGGTGCTCCGCCGAGAAGAGTATGAAGAGTTGTACGGCAAGCAACAGGCGACGATGACGGACTTTGAAGACGTTTTAATTCCCGAAAAGTACCGTGCCGGGAAGAATAGCGTTGCCGTCAAGGAAGCAGCAGCGGCGGTTGAAAGCGGAGCGGACGTCAAGGCTAAGCAAAAAGAAAGTGAAGACAAACTTGCCGAAAAGAAAGCGTTGGAAGAGAAGTTGGGGCAAGTCAAAATCGGCGCAACGGTCACGCACAAAAAGTTCGGCGAAGGGGCGGTGACGTGGATAGACGGGGCGAAAAAGCATATCCGCATAAAATTCGCCGCGGGCGAAAAGCAGTTCGTTTTTCCCGACGCTTTTATAATGAAGTTTTTGGAAATAAAGTAGTTTAATAAAACGATTAAAATCGGTAAAAACTGCGTAAAAAGAGTTCGCACCGAGCGGACTTTTTTAGCGGTTTTGGGTTGCGTTTTTGAGAGATTTTTTCATTATTACCACGTCGTTATAGGAAGAGAAGTCGCAATCTTTTTCGGCGTAAGAGCATTGCCAGTGGGTTTCAAGTTCGAAATTAAGGGAAATTACGATTTTTGCGTTCCATTTTTCGAGTATATCGAACGAGCGCAGGTAGCCGTTATCCCAGACGGTGAAGTCGATTTTTATCAGTGAGTAGGACGTGTTGGGGTCGCCGGTGCCGGCTCTTATATCGTTTATGCTGTTTGCCACGGTTTCGGGGTTTGTGTGGTCGAGAGTAAGGGAAACGGTGTAAAATCCGCCTTTTCTGTCGTATTTCACTTCCGCGTCCGAGATCGTGTTCTCGTTTATCGCGTGTTTCGTTATTTCGAAAACGCCTTCTTGCGACGCGTTATAAATCGGAATGGGCAAAGATTTCGTTTCCGGGGTGCTGAACGGCACGGTCGAGTCCCAGACTGCGTACGGGACGCCGTTTTCGTCGTAAGCGTTGTTTTTTACTTTTTGGTAGGTCATCGAGTTGTCGTTTTTTCCCACGTATTTGCGAGTGGTGGTGATTACGTCGGTGGTTTTCGCTATTGCCGAGCCGATAAACGAGTCGAGTATCGGTACGGAATTTTTCAGGTGGTACTCGATATTGAAGTACTCGTCCTGCGTTTTCATAATAACCGCGTCGACGTCGATATAATTGTCGCTGTTGCCCATTTTCATAAACGTCAAACCTTTGTTATATGCGGTAAAATAGGGCGTTTTGGTGATATTTTCCGAAGAAATTTTATACAAAAAAGCGGCTTTTTCTTTTGAATCGACAAAGGGCGAAAACTCGATTTTTGTCGAATCGGGAACGTCGGGTCGGGAGCAAAGAGAGGAAAAGTTGTGCGTGTTTTTATTCCCCGGGGTAGGAACGTAACCGCCCGAACCGCCGCCTGCAAAAAGGGAACAAACCACGCCGGAAACCACTACGAAAATGACGAGCGAGCAAATGACAAGCACGTTAACCACCCATTTGGTGAGTTTAATCGGCTTTTTTTTCTGTTGTTTGTTGTATTCGTCGGCAAGAGTGGACGGGTTCGAACCGAAATATTCGCGGTTTAACTTGACGTAGTCGGAATAATGACTCTTTTTGTTAAACTCGTGCTTAGCCGTGTATTCTTTTTTTTGTTTAACAACTTTCGCCATTCCGCAACCCCTTTGTGATATAGTTTATTCTACCATAGCAACAAACGCGATTTCAAGTAAATATTTAATTATAATTTTATATTTTTTTACTTAACGCCGTCTGTTGAAAGCGTATGAAATTTTGCAGCAGTTGCTTGACTTATGCGCATAGCGTATAAAGCCTTCCCCTTGGGGGAGCCTTTGCTCGCATTATAAGTAATTACTTCTGTCGTGCGATAGATTTTTACGCGTAATATACTCATTGCGTTATGAGATGCAACGCTCGGCGTTGCTTGCGTAAAGGGATGCAACGTCCCACGTTGCCAACGTCCCACATTGCTCCGTTGGGGATGCTTTACTCCGTACAGGGGAAAGGATACGGAAAGCGCGCCACGAGGAGTAATTCGGACGAGTGAGTTGTTCCGATTAAGCGCATACCTATCGTTAAGTGCAAAGTCGGTTTAAGCGCATACCTACTCATCAGGTTTGACTGTCGTCAAACTAGCGCATCCCCGTTGGGGATGCTTTACTCCGTCGTGGCGCGCTAAAAAAAAATCCTATACCGAAATACTCGGTATAGGATTTTGGCGCGCCACGAGGAGTTCGAATCCCCAACCTTTGGTTCCGTAGACCAACGCTCTATCCAATTGAGCTAGTAGCGCATAACGCTCTCGGTTTTCCGATTGCGTTTATTATTGTAGTGCCTTTCGCCGAAAAAGTCAAGGTTTTCACGCATATTTTTTCGTTTGTTTCACGCGCGTTATTTTTATTTTTTGAAACAGAGTTCTTTCAGCGCTTCGTAGTAGATATCCACCGATTTATTGAATTCGTTTATATCGACGTACTCGTCGGCGCAGTGCATTCCGCTGTTGCCGCCGGGGAAACACGGACCGAAAGCGACGCCCACGGGCAGAACCCTTGCGTACGTTCCGCCGCCGATAGCCACGGGTTCGGCGTTTTCGCCGGTAACTTTGTTGTATGCGTTAAGCAAAGTCTTTACGAGAACGTGGTTTTTGTCGACGTACAGCGGCAGATGGAAGAATGTTTCCGTTACTTTTCCCGTCAGAGCCGCTTTGAGTTTTTCGGTGACGTATTCTTTCTTGTAGGTCACGGGGTGTCTTACGTCGAGTTCAAACACGATTTTTCCGTTTTCCGTCTTCGCCGTGCCTAAATTAAGGGTAAGGCTTCCGCTTTGTTCGTCGCTTATTTTAAGTCCGGGAACGTTGCCGCCGTCGTAAGCGGAAAACGCCTTGCTTACTTCCGCACAAACGGTGGATATCGGAGCGAGAATTTTAAGAAGTTTTATAAGCGCGTTTACGCCGCCTTCGGGGTGAGAACCGTGGCTTGCGACGCCTTTCGTTTTTATCAACGCGTATTCTCCGTCGATTTCCACCGAGCAGTCTTTGCCGTCGAGCAGTTGTTTTACGCCGTCGCAGATTTTGATTTTCGCTTCCGCTTCGTCGGGTACCATATTCGCTCTTTCGCCGGCTTTAAGATACACAATATTATCGGGTTTGGTATACTCAAAACTATGATATACGATACCCTTTTCGCAGTTTATCACAGGGAAGTCGCCGTCGGGCGAGATGCCGAGAGCGGGCATTTCTTCGTGTTTTTGGTATGCGTCCATACATTGCCAGCCGCTTTCTTCGTCGCAGCCGAGAATAAATCTGACGCGTTTGGTCGGGATAAATCCTTCGTCGAGAAGTTTTGTCACGGCGATCAGGCACGCGATGAAAGGGGATTTGTCGTCGAGCGCGCCGCGCGCGTAGATTTTGCCGTCTTGTTCGGTCGCGCCGAACGGGTCTTTCGTCCAGCCTTTGCCTACCGGCACGACGTCGAGATGGGTAAGAATACCGAAGAGATCGCCTTCGCCGATTTCGCCGTAACCGTAGTAATAACCGCCGTTTTTCGTGCGAAAACCGTATTTTTTGAGAATATCAAGCGCTTTGTCAAGACATTTTGCGACGCCTTCGCCGAAAGGGAAACCGTCTTTTGCGGGGGCTTCCACGCTGTCTGTTTTCAATAGTTCTTTCAAATAATCGAGTCCTTGTTCGTTGGTCATATAACACCGCCCTTTTATTTTTATGCGTAAATATTATACACTAAAACGGTAAAGTATGTTACAATATTAAAAATAAAATCGAAACAAAAAATTCGAAAGGAAAAAACGGAGATATTTATGACTGTAAGAACCAGATTCGCGCCCAGTCCTACGGGATTTATGCACATAGGCAACTTGCGCACCGCGCTTTATGCGTATCTTTACGCCAAACACAACGGCGGTAAGTTTATTTTGAGAATTGAAGACACCGACAGAGAACGTTACGTCGACGGCGCGGTGGAAGCGATATACAACATTCTTGCGAAAGCCGGCTTAAGCCACGACGAAGGACCGGACAAAGACGGCGGTTACGGACCGTACGTTCAGAGCGAGAGAAAAGACATATATAAGAAGTACGCGGAAGAACTCGTCGAAAGGGGCGGAGCGTATTACTGTTTTTGCGACAAAGAACGTCTTGATTCTCTTGCGGACGAGAACGGCGTAAAAAAATACGACAAGCATTGTTTGCATCTGTCCAAAGAAGAAGTTCAAAGACGGATTGCCGCCGGCGAACAGTACGTTATCAGACAAAACGTTCCACTTGACGGAATGACCGAGTACGAAGATATGGTATGCGGCACGATACGCGTTCCTTGCAAGGATATGGAAGACGGAATACTTCTTAAATCCGACGGTATGCCGACGTACAATTTCGCCAACGTCGTAGACGATCATCTTATGGAAATAACCCACGTTATGCGCGGTATGGAATATCTTTCTTCCACGCCTAAGTACAACCTTATGTACGATTGTTTTGGCTGGGAAAGACCGAAGTATATGCACTTGCCGCCGATTATGAAAGACGCGCAAAGAAAACTGAGCAAGCGTTACGGCGACGCAAACTTCGAAGACTTCCTTGCAAAAGGTTTTCTTCCCGAAGCGATCGTAAACTATATCGCTCTGCTCGGCTGGTCGCCGAAAGACAACGAAGAAAAAATGAGCCTTGACAGACTCGTCGAGATATTCGACGTGGAAGGGATTAACCGTTCCCCCGCGATTTTCGACGAAGCGAAAATGAGATGGCTTAACGGAAGATACATAAGAGAACTCACGCCCGAACAGTTTCTCGAACACGCTACGCCGTATTTCGACAAGAGCGTGATAAAAGGCAAATACGACTATGCGAAGTTTGCAAAACTTCTGCACGACAGAATAGAAATCTTCTCTGAAATCCCCGATATGGTTGCGTTTATCGCTTCTTTCGGCGAAATCGACAAAACCTTATACGAACATAAGAAGATGAAAACCGACGCGTCCGTTGCGCTTACCTGTATGACGGAAGCGATAGAAGACCTTGCTTCGATCGAAAGTTTCGACGAAACGAGCATACACGACGCTTTGATTGCAGGCAGCGAAAAACTCGGCGTAAAGAAAGGACAAATGCTGTTCACCGTCAGAGTAGGACTTACCGGCTGTGCGTCCACGCCCGGCGGAGCGGTGGAAATGGCGGACATTCTCGGCAAAGAAGAATCGATCGCAAGACTGAAAAAAGCGGTGGCGGCATTGCAATAAAACTCGAAGAAACTCGAATAAAGAAGAAGATAACACGACTTTAAGAAAACAAGGCTATTATCTAAATATGAAAAAAGAGAAAAAGAAGTACTACAGCCCGGTAAAAGAATACGACACGATTAAACGGCCGCATATCTTTTTTAAGATAGTCAAAGGACTTGTGAAATTGTTTTTCCCGAAAAACGAGTTCTTATGGAAAACGGAAAAACCCGAAAAAGGCGACCCCGTGATCTATATCTGTAACCACACTAGAATTTATGCGCCGTCGTATTTTATCGCGTGCCATAAAGAACCCGTGCGAGTATGGGCAAATTGTTATTTTCTGTATTTTAACCTTTGTTGGCACCACGTGAAAACTAAGGTTATTAACAACAGACGACCGAAATTTTTGCTTTATCCGCTCGCTTGGATCCTTATGCCGTTGATCGTGCTGACGTTCAGAGCGTTTAACCCGATACCCGTGTTCCATAGACCTAAAGAAGTGTTTTCGATGACCTTTAGAAAGAGTATGGATACTCTAAACGAAGGTTTGCCACAAGTGATTTTCCCGGAAAGAACGGAAAACAAAATCAATAAATATATATGGCAACTGAACACCGGGTTCACGAGAGTAGCGGAAACGTATTATAGGGAAACAGGGAGAAAGGTCAAGTTTTATCCTGTGTACTGCGCGGAAAAACTGCGTACGTTCGTCGTAGGCGATCCCATAGAATACGACCCCAGCGTGCCTATGGCAAAACAAAAGATAACGATTTGTAGTTATCTTGAAAATAAGATCGAAGAACTCGGAGATTCTTTGCCTGAGCACGAGCCGGTGATATACGGGTAAGGAGTCTCCGACCAAACGTTACACGGGCGTTTGACGCAGTCACTGCGTTTTGTGCGCACAAACGCTTAATCCGTATAAAGCCTTCCCCTTGGGGGGAAGGTGTCGGCTTTGCCGACTGATGATGGGGTAGGAGTTTTATCTTTAACAAAAAATATCCATCTAAGACAAATTATCTTACTTTTTTAAGCGAAAAAAAAGTAAGCAAAAAATCGGTCGGGCGGCAAAGTGCCTTTGCTCGCATTATAAGTAAATACTTGTGTCGTGTGATAGATTTATACGCGTAATACACCTATTGCGTAAAGGGATGCAACGCACTGCGTTGCCCCCGACGCCCCGCACGCAACCTCAGCGGATAATCTTATTTATAGTTAAGGGGAGAGAATGTGCTCAATCTCTCCCCTTAACAAACCCCTCTTTTCTCATAATTTTCCCCATATGAATTAAATAAGAAAATAACTTGAAAACGAGTTATTACCACGAATTATTATTTATGCGGATAAATGTATATTTGAAGTTAAGGGGAGAGAATATGCTCAATCTCTCCCCTTAACAAACCCTTCTTTTTTCATAATTTTTCCCAAAACTTATCCGACAAACGTCGTGCGGGATTTTGCGGCAGTCGCTTTGCTTTGTGCGGACAAAATCTAATCACACACGAGTCGGACTACTAAGGAAGCGGAATGATACATTCCGCTTTTTGTTTTTAGTTCGCAGGGGCGTTGCCCCTTGCTCGATCCCCATAAGGGCGGTGCTCACGGCACTTGTCCGCTCGTGCCGAGAATTTGAACCGTATAAAGCCTTTCCCGTTGTGGAGAAATAGGCAAATCGCAACCATCGCATAAAGCCTTCCCCCCAAGGGGAAGCCTTTCTTCATATTAAAAGCAGTCACCCCTTGTCGTGCGATAAACTTGTACAAGCAATACACCTAATGCGTAAAGGGCTGCAACGTCCCACGTTGCCGTCCCACGTTGCCGTCCCACGTTGCTGTTGCTATTTGGTGAATGTGAACAGGTAATCGCCGTCGCTGTCGATGGTAAGGGTTATGGTGCCGTCGGTGTCGGTGCGGTAGACGGTTGCGTCGGCGTCGGCAAGGCGGTTAAGGGCTTGTTCGGTCGGGTGACCGTATTTGTTATCGTTTGCGTCGACCGAGATTATGGCATATTCGGCTTTGACGTAGGAAAGGAACAAGGAGCAGGACGAATCTTTGCTGCCGTGGTGAGCGACTTTGAGAAAATCGATGTCCATTCCGCCGGCAAAGATTTCCGTGTAAGTGACGAACCATTCCTCTTCTTCTTCGGGCGCGTCGCCGGTAAGGAGCAGTTTTCTTCCGCCGTAACGGAGCAGTATCATTATAGACATACCGTTTTTGATTTTTGCTTCGGTTTTGGTAAATCCGTCGTTGCCGGGGGAGAAGAACGTAAGCACGCACGCTCCCACTATTTCTTCAAAAGTCGAGTCTTCTTCGTTGTCGATTATATGCCTGGTCGCACCTTCTTCCGCCAACGCTTTGTCCATAAACGTCCGGTACGTTTGCGAGCCGTTCTCGTAATAATCGTTGTAGTAAAGGTTCTTAACTTCATAATCGTCCAGAACTTTGCTCATCATATTGACGTGATCGCTGTCCGGGTGCGTAACCACGAGATAATCTATGCGATTGCCTTCCACCACTTCGTCGAGATAACTGTAATATCTTTCTTTATTTACCTTTTTCGCAGACAAACCGCTGCCCGCGTCCACAAGCATATACTTGTTTTCGGGAAGTTCTACGACTATTCCGTCGCCTTGCCCGACAAATACGAAATGTACCTTGACGGGCGTTCCGTCAATCGTTCCGTAAGACGCTCCGCGCTCGGGTTTGCCGCCGCTTCCGGTGCCGCCGCCGTTGTCGTTGTCGTGCGTAGGCGCGGATATCGCACCGAGTTTTTCAAGTATGCCGTCGAGTTTGCCCGTCTTATATAGAACAAGACATACGGCTACCAAAACAAGAATTACGAGCACCGCAATCAGTATGTTTATGTTTCTTTGTTTTTTCGAAATGCGTTTCTTTGCCATTATAAACTCCGCTTTGAGAACGTTACTTTTTTTCGTTGGTTTATATTATACATTTTCCTTTCGGTTATGGCAAGTTTTCCCTTGCCTCGAAGACGAGCGAATACGGAGAATACAGGATAAACGATTTTGTCGGGGGAAAAGAACGAAGCGGCAAAAACCTTAAAATAAAAAAACGTACGGATACTTGTATTGACAAAGCGCGCGTGCTTATAGTATACTTTCTATAATTATAAATGTGCGAGCGTACGCGCGTACGTATACGCACGATAACGGAGATAAAGCGATGACGGCGAAAAGACGAACCGGTGGGAAGGCATTTGCGATTTTATTGATACTCGTTTTGGGGGTGGTTTTGCTGACCGCGTGTTTCGGCACGCAGGTGGTAATATCCTTTAACTCCGACGGCGGTTCGGAATGCGAGAAAATCGTGGTTACTGCCGATATGACGGAAATAACTCTTCCCGAGCCTGCGAAAGACGGTTGTATTTTCGACGGCTGGTATGCCGACCGTGCTTATTCTTCGTCCGTTCCCGACGTCCTTTCCGGAGAGAATATTCCGACGAATAGCGTGACGTACTACGCGAAGTGGATTCGCAGACAAATTACCGTTTCTTTCGCCGTGGAAGGGACGATTATCGGAACGAAAGTTTTTAACTACGACGAAACCGTTACCGAGGCGGACTGCCCGTCGCTTGCCGCATATCCCGACTACGAATGGGAAAGTTTTTCTTTCAAAGCCAACTACGACAGACAGGTGGACGCAAAAAAAGTGCGTAACGTCGATCCGGAATACACCGTCGGAATTTATTTTCCGAAAGACGACGGGTTCGTTCTCGTTGCCGCCGTCAAGGGCGTTAAAGGCACGCCGATACCCGACCCCGGCAAACCGACGTACGAAGGAAAAGAAACTTCGACGTATTTTTCGCACTGGGCGTACGATAAAGACGGCAACGAAAAATTAAAAGAACTTCCTACGGAGATCGGCGAAACGAACCTTACCGTCTACGCTATTTTCAAGGAAATAACCGACGATTCGAAATTCCTTTTCTACGAAGAAAGCGCGGACGGACGAAGCGTAGCCGTCACCGGACTTACTTCGATAGGCAAATATCAGACTTCGATAAGCATACCTTCTTCGATTAACGGCAAACCCGTTACTCTTCTCGGCGCGGACGACGAAAAAGGTTCGCTCGGTTCTAAGTTCTTACAGACGATAATCATTCCCGAAACGGTACGGGAGATAAACGCTTATGCGTTTTTCGGCAGCGAATCTCTTGCGGAAGTCGTTTTCGTCGGCAACGCTCTTACCGAGATAGGCGAAGGCGCGTTCGCGTCCTGTCCGTCCCTTGCCAAACTCGAACTTCCGAACAACGTGACGAGCGTGGGGTCTTACGCTTTCGCCGCGCTTACCGAGAACGGAATAACGAGCCTTAAAAACGGCGAGATCCCGGCGGAAAGCGAGATTACCGAGTCGATTTTCTCCACGCTTTCGGTGGAAAGAGCAAGCAAACTTTCTTATATCGGCGATTACGCGTTTTACGGTTGTACGAAAACGGAAACCGCGCTTTTCGGCGTGACGATGAGAGATTTTAACCATCTCGCGTTTTACGGCAGCGGTATCCGCTCGATAGATTTTTACGAAAGCGGTCTGCTTAAAGGCATAGACGGCGCGGTTTATTCGCAAACCGGAGAAAAACTGTACTATTTCCCGATAAACGGCGGAGAAAATTACGAAATGCCGCAGTCCGTAACGGAAATCGCCCCGTATGCGTTTTATAAAAACGAAACTTTGAAAAAAATAACCGTTTCGTCCGAACTCGGCAAAGTGGGCGATTACGCGTTTTATCTTTGCGTTTCTTTGGAAGAGGCGGACTTTGCTCCGTCTTCGCTTGCGTCCGTGGGCGATTACGCGTTTTACGGCTGCACGGCGCTTACAAAAGCGGCTTTCCCGGCGTTTCTGACGTCCGCCGGAACGTCCGTTTTCGAAAACTGTTCTTCGCTGAAAACCGTTACTTTCAACGGCGGCAGACTTAAAGAGATAAAAACGAAAGCGTTTTATCGCTGCACTTCGCTGGAAAGCGCGTTCGTGCCTACCGACGTAACCGAAATAGGCGATTACGCTTACGCGTACTGCGACTCGCTCACCCGTCTTACTTTCGGGTCGAGAAGTAAACTTTTATCCGTCGGCGATTACGCTTTTTACGAATGTACGAAAATATCCACCGCTCTCATACCGGGCGGAACGAAGTCGATAGGCGAATACGCTTTTGCGTCCGAACGCGGCAGAACGCAGTTCGAACTCGACTCGGAAACCAACTTATCCAACCTTGAAAAAATCGGCGATTACGCCTTTATGAACACGAGCATATCGTCGTTTACCATAGCGGAAAACGTCAAAAACGTAATTTCGAGCGGAGAAATTTCTCTCGGCAAATACGTTTTCAAAAACTGCACGAGATTGCAGCAGGCGTACTTCACGCCGTCGGGCGACGACGTGGCGATAAGCGAAGGGCTTTTCTACGGCTGTTCTTCTTTGGCGAGAATAAGATTTACGAGCAACATAAAAAAAGTAGGTCCTTACGCTTTCTACAACTGTTCTTCCCTGCAATTCGTGAGCGACTGGCAGAACGTGGAAACGATAGAAAAAGAAGCGTTTTCGGGTTGTATCGCGCTTACCAACAACGGCGGAGATCAGAGAGTTTTGCCGAAAGAACTCGTTTCTTTGGGCGAAAGAGCGTTTTATAACTGCAAATCCTTGGAAGTGGCGAACGTTCCTAAGGGTCTTGAAATCATACCGCAAGAGGCGTTTTCCCGTTGCGAAAAACTCGTCACGATAAGTTACGACGACGACGCCGACCTTACTTCGATAGGCGAAAACGCGTTTTCTTACTGCACTTCGCTCGTTACCGCAACGTTGCCGGTCAAACTTGCTTTAAGAGAGTACGTTTCGGCAAACGGCGATACGATCGCCGACGAAACCGGACTTGTCAAGAACCCGTTTTACGGTTGTTCTTCCCTTAAAGCGTACGCTTTTGCAGGGGAAACGGACGGAACGTTGTTTATCGAAGACGGCGTGGTTTATCGCGCGCTTGCGAGCGACGACGGCAACGCGGGGGAACTGAACGGAAGAAAAGCGAGAGCGATATACGCGTATCCCACCGCAAAAAGCACGGCAAGTTACGAAGTGCCGGTCATCGTGTCGAAAATCGACAGATACGCGTTTTTCGGAAGTACGATTACCGGGGTCAGATTCGCTGCGGCGAGCGAACAAGGCGGAAAGAAACCCGTTATGTTCACGGAAATAGGTTCTTACGCTTTTGCGGAAACCGCCGCGACCGAAGCGACGATTTCGGTAAGAGTTTATAAAATCGGAGAAGGAGCGTTTGCGAAGAGCAAATTAAATAAAGTTACGCTTGAAACGGAGTATATAGACGTCGACCAAAGAGCGTCTTCGTACAACGTGCTTAACGCAAGGGTAGACAACAACCTGCTTTCGGTGGGCGCGTACGCTTTTACGCAAACGGCGATAGCGTCGTTTATCGTGCCTTACAGAGTGACCGAACTCGGCGAAGGGGCGTTGTCCGATTGTTATTCTCTGTCGGAAATTGCTTTCGGAGCGGGGAGCAAACTCGACGGCGAAACGCTGAAATTAGGAGAAGGACTGTTCCGCAACGACAATCTCGTAAAGAAAGTCGTTTTCCCGGACAATCTTACGGAAATCGGTTCTTACGCTTTTTACGCTTGCGGCAATCTCGAAAGCGTGACTTTCGGTTTTGACGGAACGGAAAACCTTTCCGTCGGCGATTATGCGTTTGCGAAAGCGCAGTACCTGTACGAAATAACTTTCCCGTCCAACCTTGCGCGTCTCGGCAAGGGCGTTTTCGACGGCGATACCAGACTTAAATACGTAAACTTCTCGCAGACGGCGAAAGTCGGGATAGAACTCGAATTACCCGATTATGCGTTCGTCGGAATGAGAGAAATGGAAGAAATCACCCTGCCGTCCTACGTTACGAGAATAGGCGAAGGGGCGTTCGGCGATACCTCTTTAAGAAAAATAGAGTTTTCCTGCGACGAAAATTCGCCGTCGCTCACGATAGGAAAACGCGCGTTCGCGCACCTTGCTACGCTTACTTCCGTCGATTTGCCGGCTAATCTCGTCGAAATAGAAGAAGAAGCGTTTTTCTCGTCCAACGTCGCTACCGTAAACTACGGCGAAGGAAAGAAAGACGGATCGGGCGCGGAAATAGGACTTGCGCTCGGTGCGAGAGCGTTTTCCGAAACAAAAATAAACGAATTTATCGCAACGGCGAGAATAACCGCGATAGAGGAAGGCTGTTTTGAAAACTGTCCGTATCTGGGCAAGGCGGTTATCGGAGAAAACGTCAAAGAACTCGGCGACAGAGCGTTCTACGGCGACGCGGAGTTGAACGACGTGAGTTTTGCCGAAATAACGGAAAACGGAGTGGTTTACAACGCGATATCGGTAATAGGACGAGAAAGTTTCTTCGGTACGGGAATTACCGAATTTAACGTAACGGTAGCGGACGGACTCGTCGTAAAACAAGACGCTTTCGCTTTCGCCGCATTGCAAACCGTTTCGATAACGAGCGTCGGAAACGTCGTTGCGGAAAACGGAGCGTTCGGGGGAAATTCGTCGTTAAGGACGGTTGCCGTACTCTCGACGGAAAATTTGACGGTGGGAGAAAAAGTTTTCTCTTCTACCGGCGCGATGACCCGTCTTTCGCTGAAAGCGAACGTAATAACTCTTGCCGACGGTTTCGCCGCAGGGGCGAGCGAACTCGGCGACGGGTTCGAGTTTGAAGAAAAAGACGCGACAAAAGCAAATTACTTCTTCGATACCGAAGAGAAAGTTTTGTTTAACAAGGAAAAGACGGAGTTCGTTTATTACCCTGCCGGAAAGACGGGCGCGACGTTTACGCTCGAAGAAAACGTCCTTGCGGTAAGACCTTACGCATTCTACGGAGCGGACGGACTTACGGGAATAATCGTTAAAGGAAGCGCCGTTACGATAGGGGAAAGTTGTTTTGCGGAAACGGGAAGCAACCTTAAATTCTACGTGCCTGCGGACAAGGTGACGGAGTACGAAAACGCTTGGAGAACGAAAGGGAACGTTCTTGCGGACGAAACGGTGGCGGACGGGCTGGTGCTTACGTTGCTTTCTTCGGGCGAATACAGCGTGACCGGGTATCTCGGAGAGAAAACCAAAGTAGAAATAAACGGTTCGGTCGTCGGAGATGACGGCAAAGAATACGCTATCGTTTCCGTCGGAGAAAACGCTTTCGGCAACAACTCGGTTATTACCGAGATCGTAATAGGCAGCGGAATAAAAACGATAGGTTCGGGCGCGTTCAGAAACTGTACCGCGCTTAAAAAAGCGACCGTAGGGGAAAACGTGACGAGCATAAAGAGTTATGCGTTTTACGGTTGTACTTCGCTCGGAGAAATCACTATAGCGGACGGCAGCAGTCTTATCGGAATAGGCAACTACGCCTTTGCCGGGAACGTTGCGCTTACCGAACTCGAACTTCCCGAAGGGGTGGAATCGATAGGCATTTTTGCCTTTGCCGGCGACGTCAATCTCGGTAAAATAACCTTAGGTTACGGCTTGGAAGAAGTGGACAACAACGCTTTCGAAAACTGTACTTCCCTTAACGACGTAACTTTCCCGGAAACTCTCGCCGGGCTCGGCGGTTACGTCTTCGACGGTTGCGAAAATCTCGTTTACGTCGAATTCCGTTCGCAGGGCGTTTGTTCGATTACGAGCAACACGTTCAGCGGCGCGCCCGAAAGCGTGTACTTCTTCGTGCCCGATTCTTCGAGCGCAAGACTGTATAAAACCGACGGTGTGTGGAGAAACCATATCGGCAAAATCCTTTCCGCGGAAGAACGTTGTTCTATAACGGGATACGAAAATTACGTAATAAAACCCGACGGAAGCGACTACGTGCTTGTGGCGTATCTCGGCACGGAAGAAACCGTCGAAGTGGAAAGCGACGTAAGCAACGACGTGAAAATTACCGTTATCGGCGAGTACGCTTTCGGTAAGTTTACCAAGTCCGTCACGTTAAAGAGCGGAATAAAACAGATTGCGGACAGAGCGTTTTATCAGGCGATAAACCTTGAAGAAATCGTCTTGCCGGAAACCGTGGAAAAAATCGGTTCTTACGCGTTTGCGTATCTCGAAAACCTGAATAAAGTTACCGTAAACGACGCAAAAGGAAGTTCTTTACTTTCGGAAATCGGTTCTTACGCATTCGCCGGGTGCGCTTACGTAAACGAATTTTACTTCCCGGCGTCGGTGAGGAAAATCGGTTCTTACGCGTTCGAGTCGAAAGGCGGCGGACTGAGAACCGTTACGTTTAACGGCGGAGCGGACGACAGCGTCGAGATAGGCGCGTACGCGTTCAAAGACAGTGAAAATCTTACTTCGATCACGATTGACGCGAGAGTGGTTTCGATAGGAAACGGAGCGTTTAACGGCTGCGTAAACCTGTCGGCGTTATATTTAGGGTACAGTTCCAAAGACGTCAAGAGCGCGGTCGCTTCGACTACGGGAGCAGGCGTGTTCGAGGGGTGCGAAAAACTTTCTATGTTCGTCGCGACGGAAACCATTGCGAAAAAATATGCCGCAGAGTGGTCCAACGATTACGACAAGCATAAAATTTCGCCCATTCAGTACAAGGATTCGTCCGGGTTTGTTTACGCGGTAATCAGCACGCAGAACAAGCAGGTCACTTTAGTAAACTACGTCGGCGATCGAGCGGAAATCGAATTCCCTTCGGAAACGCAGATCGGCTCGCAGGTTTATTCCGTCGTACGTATCGGCAGAGAAAAATACGCGGATACCGGGTTCTCCGAAGGATACGTTCTTAACGACAGCGTGCGCAAAATAATCGTTCCGAAATCGGTTAAGACGATAGGCGAAGACGCGTTCAAAAACAGTAAAAATCTCGAAGAAGTCGAACTTACGAGCGGACTTGTAACCATCGAAAAGAGCGCGTTCGAAAACTGCAAAAAACTCGTGAAGATAAGAATACCTACGAGCGTAACATCGATAGAAACGTACGCTTTTGCCGGTTGCGAAAGTCTTAACGACGGGTTCTCGTTTGCGGAATCGTCTATCGTGCCGAGAGAACCTACGCTTATAATCGGCGGATACGCTTTCGGCGGATGCGTTTCGCTCGAAAGCGTATATATCCCCAACCACGTTGCGGTAATCGGCGGATACGGTTCGGCGTCGAGCAAAAACAACGGACACACGTTTGAAAACTGCACTTCGTTAAAGACGGTGTCGTTCTCGCAAAACGCGCTGATTACGTCGATGGACGAATACGTTTTCGCAGGAACGAAAATTCAAGAAATACGTCTTCCGGAATCGTTGGAAACGGTGGGAGATTATGCCTTTGCGGGAATGACCGAACTGCTCAGAGTGGTTATTACCCGTTCGCCCGCAGGCGGCAGCGGAATTTCCACGATGACTTCCGCCGGCAACAACGTTTTCGACGGTATCGACAATCCGCAACTTAAAGTTTACGTCCCGGAAGAAACGTACGACGTCTACGCAAGTTCGGGTTGGAGAACGAAAACGATAATCAAGAACAAGGTTCTTACCACCGCAAACGGAGAGTTTGCGTACGAAACGAGAGATAATTTTATTACGCTTACCGACTATCGCGGAACGGACGAAGTGGTTACGATACCGGCGAGAGCGGACGTAAACGGTTCTTCTTACACCGTTACCGCAATCGGGAAATACTTCGTCGGCGGCAACGTGAGAAAGATTAAGTTTGCGACGGGTTCGCAACTTACCGAACTTGCGGAGTACGCTTTTGCGGACAGCGTCGGGTTGGAAGAAATCCGTATCCCCGACGGAGTGATGGTTATCGGCGCGTATGCGTTTGCAAACTGCGCTTCCCTTAAAGACGTAAAACTTCCGTCTTCGCTTACCGAGATAAAAGACTTCACGTTTACGCAGTGCGTTTCTCTCAGAGAAATAACCTTGCCGGAAAACGTGCAGGGTATCGGTGCGTCGGCGTTCTCTTACTGTACCGGGTTAAGCCGCGTTACCGTCAAGTTCGGCGAAGATATAACGGTGGACAACGCGAGAAAAGCGATCGGCAACTCGGCGTTCAGCGAAGCGGGCAAGGCTGCCGGCGGAATGACGATTATCGTACGCGACGACAGACTTACGGCGTTCCGCGCGTGGGATTCGGTAAGGGATAAGATTTACGCGTCGAGCAACGTCGTAGGCGATTACGTGGTTACGCTTAACGATAAAGGAACCGCGCTTATTCTCGTACAGTATCTCGGCAAAGAAAAAGAAGTGGATCTGACGACGCTTACGCTTAAGGGGTTAAAAATCGAGAGCATATCGAGCAATGCGATCTCCGATCCCGACGTAAAATTTATCGTAGACGAAACTATCTCCGTTCCCGAAGATCTGAAAGATCGGGTAACGACGAAATAAACGAGTAAACATACCGGAAACGGCACAAAAGAGGTGAAATAAATGGAATTTTATACTGTTGACATTGCGGGAAGAAAAGAAGATTTGCCCGTATTGACAATCGGAGAGAACCTAAGAATAGCGTTCTTCAATCTTCACGGCGCGCAGGATCTTACCGAGTACTGCGGAAAGAAACTTGCCGAAAAGATCAAGGAAACGGGGGCGGAAGTAGTGCTTACCGCCGAAAGCAAGGGGTTGCAACTTGCGCACTGCGTGGCGAGAGAACTCGGACATAAGTTTTACGCAGTGGCGAGAAAGTCGAAAAAACTGTATATGCAGGACGGAATAAGCGCGACCGTACATTCTATTACGACCGCGGGGGAACAGACGTTGTACCTGTCCAAACACGACGCCGACCTTATCAAGGGCAAAAAAATCGCCATAGTGGACGACGTAATCAGCACGGGCGGAAGTCTGGAAGGACTGGAAGAACTCGCGCGTCAGGAAAACAGCAAAGTCGTAGCGAAAGCGTTCGTACTCGCCGAAGGCGACGCGGCAAAACGCGAAGACGTGATTTATCTCGGAACCATTCCGTTGTTGTAAAAAAAAGTTTTTCTTAAAACGGAAAACGGAGAATAATATCTTGTTTTTCATTTAAGGAAAAGAGATTAAGATAGAGAAGTAACGAATGAGCGTAAGCGTATATTCCCTGGGGAGCGGTTCGAAAGGAAACTGTTTCGTACTGTCCGACGGGAAAACGAACGTAATGATAGACGCCGGACTAAGCGTAAGGGCGACGATAAGCAAACTTGCGGAGATAGGGCTGCGGTTGCAGGACGTGAGCGGAGTTTTGCTTACTCACGAACACAACGACCATATACGGTGTCTGGCTGCTTTAAGCACGTATTTACCGATTTATTCGCACGAAGACACGCTTGCGGCGGTTTCTCGTACGGACGGAATGCGGCTCGCTTCGCTCAACGCCGTAGACAAGAGTTTTTCCGTCGGAAACTTCGGGATTACGCCGTTTTCGGTAAGCCACGACGCGGCGCACCCTTACGGATTTTTGCTGGACGACGGAAAGGAAAGGACGGCTTATCTTACCGACACGGGATATATCGGCAAGGGAGTGATGAAAATCATTCAGGGGAGCGATACGGTCGTGATAGAGAGCAATCACGACAGAGAATTGCTTATACGCGGAAGTTATCCCGAGCGGTTAAAACGGAGAATAGCGTCCGACAAAGGGCATTTAAGCAACGAAGAGGCCGCGTTGTGCGCGTGCGATCTGGTTAAAAGCGGAGCGAAACGGGTTTTGCTGGCGCATATAAGCGAGAACAACAACCTCGGAGAACTCGCTTACTGGACGACGGCGAAACTGCTTGCGAAAAACGGCGCGAAGAAAGAAGACGTCACGGTTAAGGTGGCGGACCAAAAGGTTACGGTGATACTGTGAGTACGACGGGAAACATACGGAAAATAGACCAAAAATTTGCGGTGGTGTGCTATGCCGTTGCGGTTTGTATCGGCGCGTTCGCCGGGGCAATCGTTGCGGCTACGGTAAGTCAGGACAGCCCGGCGTATATTTATCTGTCCTATTTATTGCCGCAAATAGGGTATATAAGCGTGTTTTTCGTAATGCGCTATAAGTACGAACGCAAGGTTTTTAAGGGACTTGTGTTGAAAGACAACGTAAAAATCGGGCAGTATTTAATCGGCGCGCTTATTGCCGTGGGGTTACTGTTCGTGGCGTTGCTTCCCAACACCGGGTTCCGTAAACTGTTTGAGTTAATGGGAATAAAGGCGAGCGTAGTCGTGCCGAAAACGGACGTCTGGTACGAGTATCTGCTGAGCGGACTGGTTATTTGCGTTTTGCCGGCAATCGGGGAAGAACTCGTTTTCCGCAAAGCGTTTTGCGACGGAGCGGAAGACGTAGCCGATTATAAGACGATACTTTTATGCGGACTTGCGTTTTCTTTGTCGCACTTAAACGCGGCGCAAACGGTGCATCAGTTCTTTTTAGGGTGCGTGCTTGCCACCGTTTACGTAAAAACGAAAAACGTCACCGTTACGATGACGATGCATTTTATAAACAACTTTCTCGCGTTGTATCTCGAACGGATAACGGGCGCGGAAGTATGGAATAATATAACGGTACAAGGGATTTGTTTCGCCGTAGGCGCGGTTGCCGTGGGCGCGGGGCTTTTCCTGCTGCTTAGAAAAGGCGGAACCGACAATAAAAAACAAGGTAAAATCGAAGGTGTGACGATAATACTTCTCGTCGTGCTTGCCGTAGCGTGGGCGATCACTTTCGGACTTAGTTTTCGGTAGAAACGACGGAGGATATGTGACGAAGACTTTTAAGACTTGCGCGATATTTTGTATAACCACCGTTTGGCTCGTCCTTATGCGAGTTATCGTTGGCGAAATCAATATGAGCGACAACGTTGCGGAATGGGTGTTTTCTTTCTGCGTGCAAATCGTGGGAATGGGGCTTATTCCGTTGCTTTTGTATAAGTTTTGGGTAAAAGACAGCATAAAAAGCGGTTTTGCGATTAACTTCAAGATAAATCCGCTTATCTGGTTGCTTGCGGTAGGCGTGGGGATCACGCTTCATTTCCTTATCCGCTCGGTTTCCGTACTGTGGCAGAGCATAGCGATACTTATGGGGTACACGCCGTCGAATTCGGCAGGTACGATTTATTCTTCGCCCGAAGTACTCGTGATGGGGATAATTACTTCCGCCGTTTTGCCCGGAATATGCGAAGAACTGACTTACAGGGGTCTGGGCAGACAAATGTTTGCTACCGTCAAGGACGAAAAAGTCGTGATAATTATGATGGGGTTGCTGTTCGGACTAGGGCATCAGTTCATTTTACAGACGGGTTACGCTTTCGTCGCAGGCGTGGTTTTTGCGTATATCGCTATAAAAACCCGTAGCATAATCCCCGGTATGATAATACACTTTATCAACAACTGCTGGGCGACGGTGAGCGAGTATTCGCAACAAAAAAACAATGCTTTTTACGTCGCGGAAGAGGCGGTTAACGGAGTTTTGTTCCGTTCTTACGGCTCGGTTATACTTACGCTCGCAATATCTGCGGTAGCCACGATAGGGCTGCTGTACCTTATAAAGAAAGCCGCAGGCGGCGACAAAAAGCCTACCGAAACGGTGGACGGAACGACGTTTTTCTACCCGAATACGATGCAGTATATTGACGATCTTTTCGGTAAACCGGTAAAAACGGAAATTAAAGTTGTTCCGGAAACTGCCGCCTGGTACGAATACGCTTTTCTGTACGCGTCGATGTCGATAATGCTTATTACCACGATTTTTACCTTCGTTTGGGGCGTTATTAGATGATAAAAGTTAATCTCGTCGCTATCGGTAAACTTAAAGAAACTTTCTTTACCGACGCGGTAAACGAATACGCAAAACGCATATCGAGATTTGCGTCCTTTAAGGTAATAGAACTTCCCGAAAGAAAAACCTTATCGGAAGAAGCGGACGATATACTTAAAAAAGCAAGCGGATTACTGGTTGTTTTCGACGTAAAAGGCGAAGAAGTAACGAGCGAAGGACTTGCAAAACTTATCGAAAACGCCGCAACGAACGGTAAAAGCGAACTTACGTTCGTAATCGGCAGCAGCGAAGGACTGGACGACAAAGTAAAAAATGCCGCAAACAAAAAAATATCTTTCGGCAGAGTAACGTATCCGCACCAACTTATGCGGGTAATTGTGGCGGAACAGATATATAGGGCGTTTACGATTATAAATAACGTGACGTATCACAAGTGAGAGCCGACCACACGTTACACGGGCGTTTGACGCAGTCACTGCGTTTTGTGCGCACAA
>CAJLYQ010000027.1 GCA_905210905.1 uncultured Christensenella sp.
CCATACTATTTTCGTATGGAAAAGAAAAGAAAAAAGTATTCTAAATTATTAAAAGTATTATTAATTATCCCTATTTTTGTAATACTTTCATTGTCGATAATGTTCTTTTCCATTTATTTTTCCGCAAAACTCGACAAAAACGCGCTGATTTCGCAAAAAGCCAACGTGGAACTACTCGACGCGCAAAACGAAGTGATTCCAAACGAGAAAATGTTCCGTTATATCCCTTACGAAGACATCTCAAAGAACGTTATCGACGCTTTCGTCGCGCTTGAAGATAAACGATTCTTCTCTCATCACGGGGTCGATTATTACCGTATGGCAGGCGCACTCGTTAAAGATCTGAAAAGCGGCTCGCTTAAAGAAGGCGGATCCACCATCACCCAACAACTGGCAAAAAACACACAACTAAGCAACGAAAAAACCTTGCGTAGAAAAATTAAAGAACTACGGCTCGCCGGACTGATAGAGAAAAACTATTCCAAAGAACAGATACTCGAAATGTATCTTAACGCAATCTACTTCGGTAGCGGAATTTACGGGATAGACAGCGCCGCAAAGAATTATTTCGGCAAATCCGCCTCGGAGTTGACGGCAAGCGAAGGGGCAACTCTTGCCGGTATCGTCAAAAATCCTTCTAAATACTCCCCTAAAACCCATCCGGACAATGCCGTTGAACGGCGAAATCTCGTTCTGTCTTTAATGAATAAGCAAGGTTATCTCGATTCGTCCGCTTATTCCCAAGCGTTAAGCACCGCTTATTCGTATCCCCAAAACGCTTTCGATAACGTTATTTGCGCCACATATTACAACAACGTTCTAAACGAAGCGTCGGAATTACTAAACCTTTCCGAAAAACAACTTATCTGCTCGGAATATCGAATTTATACTTATTACGACGAAGAAAAACAGAAAGTTTTACACGATTCCGCTAAAAATAGCGAATACGATTCGATAAATATTTACGGTATCGAGGCTGATAAATCGGCAATTTTATGCGACAACGCAACGGGCGGAATAGTCGCCTGTTACGGTCTGCCCGACACCGATCTTTTCTCTTTCCGCAGACAACCGGCGTCAACAATCAAACCGATTATAGTATATGCTCCCGCATTTGAATACGGACTGATTTCGCCGTCAACGCCGCTTTTAGACGAAAAAATCGACGTAAAAGGTTATTCTCCCAAAAATTACGGCGGAAATTACAGTGGCTGGATAACCGCGGAAACCGCATTAAAAAAATCCGTAAACACCGTTGCGGTTAAAATCTACGAAGATCTCGGTGAAGACAAGGCTAAATCTTTCGCAAGTAATTGCGGATTAAAGTTATCCGAAAAAGACGGCGCGGCGGCGGCTCTCGGCGGTCTTACGGACGGCTTAACAATGCCGGAATTAACCGAGGCGTATATGTGTTTGGCAAACGGCGGCATAAGGCGCAAAAATACCTTTGTTCGCAAAATCGTTGACAAAAACGGTAAAATTTTATATGAAAACAAAGAAATAGCGACGAGAGTTATGTCGGATTCCGCCGCATATTTAACCACCAACGTTCTTTGCGAAGCGACAAAAAGCGGAACTTCGTCGAAATTAAACGGTTTTTCGTACGAAATCGCCGCAAAAACCGGCACGGCGCAAAACGTACGTTGCGGCGAGTTAAACAAGGACGCCTGGAGCGTGAGTTACACCACGCAAAACACCCTTGCCGTCTGGTACGGTGACGTTAAAAATACCGACAAATCGGGAATTTCTACCACGGGAAGCGCCTACCCTACGCTTTTGGCGCGCAAAATATATTCGCTTTTACCGCCGCCCGCCGAAAGCAAATTTACCATTCCGCATAGCGTGTTTTCTGTTGAAATCGACAAATTCGCAAAAGAAAACGACCATATTTTATACCTATGCAATTCGTTTACGCCGACGGATTATCGCGAAAAAGTCATTGTTTCGGCTAAATGTTGCCCCGATAAACAATCGCCCTATTTTGACGTAAACAACGTGTATTTTTCCGTTAAAACGAACGCAACCGAGCGCACCGTAGAAATTTCGTCTTCCGAGCCGTTCGACTACGTTCTGGAAGAATACGATCTGCTGAACGGCATAAAAAAAGAATTTTTTATAAGCGAAAACGGCGTTTTCGCGCTCCCGTACGAAACACAAAACGCCGTTTATTCCTACAAACTTCTCGTTCGCTATAAGGGTGAACCTCTAGGCTACGCTTCGATTAAGGATTCTTATTTTACGCCTTACGATTACAAATTATAGTTTCGACGCGCGAAATCGCGTCTTCGATCAGACTTTCGCAATCAAGATTTTGCTCGTATTCGAGAGCCTTCTCCACGCTCGGTCTGATGACGGGATTTTTCGGCAAAAACACGGTACAGCAATCTTCAAAAGGCAAAATACTCGTTTCGAAAGTGCCTATATCGCGCGAAATATTGATAATATCTTCTTTGTCGAAACCGATTAGCGGACGAAATACCGGCATTTTAACCACACTGTTGGTGACGGTTATACTCTCCATCGTCTGACTTGCGACCTGTCCCAAACTTTCGCCCGTTATAAGCGCGCCGCACCCAGATTTTTCCGCAAGACGTTCCGCGATTTTCATCATAAATCTGCGCATCACCGTAATCATATACTCGATCGGGCAATTTTCTTTAATCGCATATTGAATTTCGGTAAAAGGAACGACAAAAAGCGTAATATCTCCGCTATATGCGGCAATTTCGCGTGCAAGATCGACGACCTTTTCTTTGGCTTGTTCGCTCGTATAAGGAAAACTATGGTAATGCACGGCGTAAAGTTTCAGTCCGCGCTTTGCCATCGTATAACCGGCAACCGGGCTGTCGATACCGCCGCTAAGCAAAAGCATACCGTTACCGCTGCACCCTACCGGCAAGCCGCCGCGACACGGAATTCTATCGTAATATATGTAAGTAACGCCGTTTTCGCGAATATCGACGTTTACCTCGAAATCGTACTTAAACAAATCGACGGTAAGCCCGGGCGCGCGGTCGAGCATATCTCCGCCTATCTCACGGGCAATTTCCATAGACGTAAGCGGAAGTCTCTTATCCGCACGATTAACGGTAACCCTGAATTTACCTTCCTTAGGAAACAACTCGGAACATTTTTCACTGATAACCGCCAAATCCGTACGAACTTTAACCGCAGGACTGATACTGTATATACCGAACACACATTTAAGTCTTGATATAATTTCACTCTCGTCGTCATCCAAATACTTTTCTACGTACATTCTGTTTTGTGCGGATACAACCGAACAATCGATACCTTTAAGAGCCGTCGCAATATTACGCTTCAGCGTTGAAATAAAAAAGCCTTTATTGTTCCCTTTAAGGAAGATTTCGCCTATACGAATAAGAATGGTTTTTTCCATATTCACCTCTGTTTTGTTGTGTTTATTATTCTAATTTATATACTTATTCAAAATTATAAAATCTTTTTTAATGCACTCTTTGAAATACTCAATGTCGCTTTTCGTCGTAAATCTCGAAAAACTTATGCGAATTATACCGTTTTCGTATTCGGGCGTCAATTTTAGTATCGCAGGCAATTTTTTATGCGCTTTTTTGCTTGAACACGCACTTCCCGTTCCGATAAAAATACCGTATTTTTCAAGAGAATGCAACATTACTTCTCCCCTTACTTTCGGCATAATCGCACACAAAATATACGGCGAGTAATCACACGGCAAAACGACTTTGAAACCTTCTTCATTAAAGAAATCCACAAGATCGTTTCTTAACGAGATCGCATTTTCTCTGTTTGTTTTTTCGGATTTAATCGCCTCTTCGACGGCATACCCGAAGGAAATTATACCGCCGACGTTTTCGGTGGACGATCTTATTCCGAACTCCTGTCCGCCGCCGTATATCAAAGGACGAACGTTTATTCCTTCCTTAATAAACAAACCCGCCACACCTTTCAAGCCGTGGATTTTATGTCCGCTTACCGTATATAAATCGACGTTTAAGTCCGCTAAATCAACTTTGATTTTTCCTACCGCCTGCACTCCGTCCGAATGGAAAATTACTTCGGGATTTATTTTTTTTGCGATGGAACAAAGTTTCTTTATATCGTTTACGCACCCGGTTTCGTTGTTTACGTGCATTACCGACACGAGAGATACGTTCTCGTTCATCAATGCGGCAAACTCGCTTTCGATCACCCTGCCCGTTTCGTCAACCTTGCAAAAAACAACGTCATAGCCGCGTTGTTTTAGTTCCTGCGCCGCATTATACACCGCAGGATGTTCGCTTTCCGAAACGATTATTCTTGAATTTTTGCCTTTTTTCGTTCCGAACAGTGCGAGATTGTCGCTTTCCGAACCGCTCGACGTAAAAATAAACTTTCCGTTACCTTTCAAAAGTTTAAGTATTTTTTCTCTAGTATCTTTGATTTCGCGAGATAAAACCAGCGACGGATGATACGGCGCGGACGGATTAAAATAATTCTCGGTCTGATATTTCGTATAAATATCCACAACTTCCGGCAAAGCGCGGGTCGTGCCGGCATTATCGAGATATATCGTCATTTTTTCTCCTTTCGTCAACGAGCGCATACGTATAAGCGTCCGCAGTGACGTATATTTTTCTGTTTTTTGAAACTATTTCGAGCGTTTCGCACCCGTCGATACGTTTTCTCGATGAAAAATCGTCCGTTGTTCCTACGCAAGGCTCTTCGCAAGCGAACGAAAGTGAGTCGATTTCGCCGCACCTACAAGAAAAAATCTCCTTTTTGCTGCCGTCAACGGTTATTTTTTCCACAGAAAACACGTTATCGCAACAAACGATTCTTATCGTGAACGCAAATTCTTTCGCTATAATATCGCATAAAAGCGATACGAACAGGCTCCCTGCGACGCCGAAAACGAAATACGGAGTAACGAACACCGACGGAAAGACGAACGCTATCGTACATATCCGAAAAAACGGAGAAGCAAACGAAAAAAACTTATAAGCGGCGGCATTTTTTTCGTATGCGTACTCTATGCGGTGATCACTTAAAATACGCAACGGTTACCCCCCTGCCGCCTTCGCCGTATTCGCCCGGTCTGAACGATTCGATTTCTTTGCGCGTTTTCAAATAGTTTTTTACCATATTTTTCAACACGCCCTCACCGTATCCGTGTATTATACGGACTTCGTGTAATCCTACTCGGTTTGCTTTATCGAGATATTCCTGCAAAGCGTGCTCGCCTTCGAGCGCAGTTTTACCTATAAGGTTGATTTCCGGCGAAACTTGCTCGTTGTACAACACTTTTTTGCTTACAATCGGTTCTTTTTTCTTCTTTTCTTCGGGTTTTAACCTTACGAGATCAACCAACTTCGAATTGCATATCAGTTTACCGAGTTTGACTTTCGCTTCGCTTTTTATCGGATTAACCGACAAAACCTCACCGTCGGCGTTCAGATTTTTTACGAGAACTCTATCTCCAACGACGATATCGCCGTCGCTTTCTTCGCCGAAGTTCTTAAACTCGTTGTCTTCCGCAATTACGAATTTTTTCAACGAATTTCTTAACGCTCTAGCAGCAAAAACGTCGGATTCGGACGGATTATCGAGCAATGCGCGCATTTTATCGATTATTTCGTTCGCTTCGGTCATTGCCTCTTCGACGAGCCGTTTGGTTTCACGCTTCACGCCGGTATTGAGTTTTTCACGTTGTAAAAACAACTTATCGCGCTCTTTCTCCGCTTCGGCTTTGATTTTATCCGCGTCGGCTTTGATCTTTTCGCTTTCTTCCAGATTCTCTTCCGCTTCTCTGCGCGCCTTTTCCAGCGCGGACAAAACGTTTTCGAAGTCGAATTTTCGATTGCTTATTCCTTCCTTCGCTTTTTCGAGGATTTCTTTCTTTAATCCGAGTTTTTCGGCGATAAGCAAAGCGTTTGACGCGCCGGGCGTGCCGATAATCAATTTATAAGTCGGCGAATATGTGGTGGGATTAAAGTCCATAGACGCATTCATAACCCTTTCCGTCGTAACCGCATATTCCTTAAACTCGTTATAATGCGTGGTAATAACCGATTTTGCGCCGAGTTTAAGTATATAATCGGCAATTCCGAGCGCAAGCGCCGCTCCTTCTGTCGGGTCCGTCCCTGCGCCGAGTTCGTCAAGCAAAATCAAACTGTCTTTCGTTGCTTCGTTTAATATCGAAACGGTGTTCGTCAAATGCGAAGAAAACGTGCTGAGATTTTGTTCTATGCTCTGTTCGTCCCCTATATCGCAAAAAATATTGTCCGGACAAGCAAGTTCCGCATACGCCGCAGGCACGAAAATTCCGCTCATACCGATCAATTCTATGATACCGATCAGTTTCAGACAAACGGTTTTACCGCCGGTATTCGGACCGGTAATAAGGAGCATATCGAATTCTCTACCGACCCGAACGTCGTTAGCGATAACTTTTTCCGCAGGAATGAGCGGATGTCTGCCTTTTCTTATATCGATTGCGTTGTCTTTGGAAAAAATCGGTTTTACCCCTTTTACGGAATTGCCGAAATATGCTCTCGCAAAAATCGTATCCAGTTCTACGATTACGCCCAAAGTATAACGCAAAAGACCGACTTCGCCGCTGACTCTGAACGTAAATTCACGCAAAATCCGCTCGATTTCACGCTCTTCTTCGATAAGTTGCTCTTTTAAGTCGTTATTCATCTCGACGATGGCAAACGGTTCTACGTACAAAGTCGCTCCCGAAGAACTTTGATCGTGGATAAGTCCCGGGATCATACCTTTATACTCGGCTTTAAGCGGTATAACGTACCTATCTCCCCTTACCGTAACGATATTATCCTGAATATACTTCGAATAAGCGGAACTGGTAACGTAACTGTTGAGTTTTATCTTAATATTTTCGCCTATACGCTTAATTCTCGTACGAATGTTCCTTAATTCGGGCGACGCGTTGTCGCTCATCTCGTTCTCGCTTAAAATCGCTTTGTCGATGTCGTCGGATAACTTTTTGTCGGTAAAATTCGTTTTTGCAAGCGTTTTCAATACCTTTATCGAATCGTCCGGAACACCCTGAATTTGAGAACTCAGTGCGGCGGAAACGCGCAAAACTCTTGAAATCTTCAATAAATCCGCCATAGTAAGCATACTGAGAACTTCCGCACTGTCGAGAGCGGCGGTAATATCGTCGAAATTAAGCGACGGATTCACGGCGTACTCAAAAAGTATTTTATCCGCTTCCGCAGTCTTTTCGAGTTCTTTCTCGACTCGTTCTCTGCCTTCGAAAGGTCGCATCGACAATATCATTTCTTTGGCAGGTCGGCTGGACGCAAAAAAAGCAACTTTTTGCATTATTTTTTCATATTCGAGCGTTCTTATGGTCTTTTCGGAAATCATTCGACACCTCTCTTCAAATGAAGTTTGTTAGTTCCTACGGGTTTATACTCGCCCTTGTCGTAATAGTTCGAAAAAACTTCCTTTATCTCCCGACAACTCGACATCGTAAAATCAAAATAATTACGAACACCCGGATAGCAATTACCGACGTCGGTAAGAACTCCGTTACGTAAAACGTGCTCGCAATAGCCGTCGAACTTTTGCGTTGTAATCGGATATTCGCCTTTTTCGTCGGTGTATTTCAGATCGCAATCACATTCGCCGCAATCAAGTCCGGCACTCTTTCTCGGACAGCAATTTAAGTGCATAAGCGGCAAATATCCGTATGCATAAATTAACGGATTATCAAACTTTTTGATTTCCGAATAATTGAGTTCCGTAGAAACGATATAACTACAACTATTCTTAATTAGCCAGTTTTTTGTATTGGTTATATTGAGATTTTGCCCTGAAAGTAGGAGTTTTTCGTGTTTTTTCGCCAAAAACGCAGCACCTATATTATTCGCAAGGATACCGTCGAAAATAGGCACTATTCTTTCAAAAAACTCTTCTTTCCCTGTCGGGACATATATCGGTAATTTAATGAAAACGTTATTTTTTTCATTCTTAATTTCGTTGTAAAATCTTTTACATTCTTCAAAATCGTATACGCTCGGATTATAAACGATATTGTTTATTCTCTTCGCCGCCGTATGCGCTTTATCGAGCGTATCGACTTCGCAATAATCGCCGTCGATAAACCTTGCCGTCTTCTCTCCGTATTTCGGCAAGTCTTTTTCTTTGAAAAGTTTTATACTTCTCTGATAATATCCCAAAAGGAAACGCCAGGTATCGTCTATCGCTTTCCTACGCAGTCTGTTTAACTGCGCCTTGGTCATAAAGGCGTTGTATAATTGCACGTCGGTTACGATAAACTTAATTTCGCGTACGCGGTTGCTCTCGAAAAGCGTGCGTATTTCTTCTTCGGTAAGCGGTTGATTGATAGCAAAATCGGCGTATTCTTCAAAGAAGAACTTATACTTATGCCCTTTTATATTAAGCGATACTTCCGGTCTTTGTCCGCCGACTATTCGAATTTGCATAGGAACGTTTTTGTGCTTTTTCCTGTTTATAACAAAATTCGATAATTCGTAATCGTTGGTCAGTCTGATTTTGTCGCCGACTTTTAACGGTTCGTTTGACTTTATTACGGAAAAACCGTTTTTATATTCACCGGTCGCAACCGCTCCGCCTATTTCCGTAAGGTTACGAAGTATTCTATATCCGTTTTTCTCCTGCAAAGGTTCGTCGGACGCAACGTACGCCATATTGCCGTTAAGCAAATGCACTACTCTGCCGACGTATATGCCGATATGGTTTGGTCGCCCGGTGTAAATTACGTTTTTATCCTCGAAATACCCTTGGGTGAAATTACCGCGGTTAAATAAAACTTTTACGTCATCTTTCGAGAAAATCGGCTCTTCGCCGAATTTGACGTCTTTATAGTACATCGTCATTCCGCCGACGTACTCCGCTCTTTTCAGCCTGCCTTCGATTTTTAACGAACTTACGCCGATATCGACTAAATCGTCTATGTGTTTGTCCAAACAAATGTCTTTTGCGCTTAACAAATAGCCTTTGTCCGCCTGTTTTCCGTTTATAAACGCCTTGTAATACTTACGGCATAATTGATTGCATTTTCCGCGATTTGCACTGTTGCCGGTAAGCATACCGGATAAAAGGCAACCGCCGGAAAAACAGGAACACAATGCGCCGTGAACGAAAACTTCGGTTTCGAGCGATTCGGAATCGGTAACGTGTCTGACGTCTTCGAACTTAACTTCTCTGCTGAGAACCGCACGGTTAAACGCCATATCGCGTAAAAACCCGATACCCCACGCGTTATGCGCGCCAAGTTGCGTACTTGCGTGCACGGGAGCGTTCGAATACTTCCGTATCATCGGGACAAGCGTCAGGTCGCATATTATAAAAGCGTCGATATTTGCCGCTTCCGCTTCGAGTATAACTTCTTTTACTCTGCTAAGTTCACTGTTTTTGAAACAAATATTCAACGCTAAATACGCTTTAACGTTGTAAAAATGACAAAAATCGACAACTTCCTTAATCGAAAGGAAGTTGTCGCCGCCTGCACGAGCGTTAAACTCGCCATAACCGAAATAAATTGCATCGGCACCGCCGTAAACGGCTTGTTTGTACGTTCCGACGGACGCAGGCGCAAGAACTTCGCAATAATCGGCGTTTGCCGACCTGAAATCGCGATAATCGTTGTAATCGAGAAGTTCCCTTTTCAGGGGCTCGCCTTCGTAAGTATCAAACGATTCTTCGACGAACTTAAACGTCGTTTTTCTGGAATCAGCGTAAGGCAACGTTTATTTCACTCAAACCTTTAAGAATTTTGGTAATATCCGCGTTCACTTCGTCGTCCTTAAGCGTTTTGCTTAAATCTCTGAAAGTAAGGCTTACGGCAACGCTCTTCTTGTTTTTTGCAATTTGTCCGCCTTTGTAAACGTCGAATACTTCGACTTTTTCAAGTATTTCCGAGCCGTTTTTCTTAATAACCGAAACGATATCTGCCGCAGGAAGTGCGTCGGGAGCAATAAGCGCAAGATCTCTTTGCATTCCCTGATAACGGCTGAACGCCTTAAATCCTTTGACTTTCTCCGCTTTTTCGGCTATAAACTCGGCGTCGAGTTCCACGACGTAAATTCTGCCGTCTACGTCGAGTTTCCCCGCAACGTCCGGATGAACCTCGCCGATAAAACCGAGTTTTTTATCTTCCGCGTAAACGTACGCGCTTCTGCCGGGATGTAGGAACGTTTCGTTCGCTCTTACGTAAGACGCTTCTATTCCGAAAACTTCGAAAATATCGTCTATAGCCGCCTTAATCGTATAATAATCTTCTTTCGTTCCGAAAAAACCGATGGAAAGTTTTGCTTTTTCTTCGGGTAACTCGACGAGCGGCAAACTCTTAGGCAAATAAGTATTTGCTATTTCGAAGAACCTTCCCGCCTTGTTTCCGCGCTTAAAGTTGCTTTCTATCGTTTTAAGCATACTATATACGAGATTAGTACGCATTACGCTCATATCCGCGCCAATCGGGTTAAGGATATCCACCGTGCGTCTTAATGCGGAGTCTTCGCTGAGATTCAACAAATCGAACGCCTTGGGCGAAACGAACGCGTAAGAAACGGTTTCGAACGCGCCTTTTCCGACGAGAATATCTTTAATCTTGTCCATACCGATCTGTTTGTCGGTTTTTCCGCCGCAACAACCGCTGAAAAGTCTGGGTTCTACGACGTCGTAACCGTATATTCTTATTACTTCTTCGGTAAGATCGTTTACTCCGTATATGTCTTCTCTGTACGCAGGCACGACGCTGATAAGCGTGTCTCCGTCTGCGGTAGTCTTTATATCGAGTCTGTTAAGAATATCTATAATGGCTTCTTTGGGGAGTTTTACGCCGATAATCGCATTGATTTCGTTGTAATCGTACTTCAAAACGTTTTCGGGAGTTTTTTCTTTACGTTTGTCAATCGTTCCGCCGACGATCGTTCCCCAACCGTATTTCGCAAACAGCGCAAGCGCGCGTTTAAGTCCGAGTTCCTGCGAATAAAAATCGATACCTTTTTCAAATCTTGCGGAAGAATCGGAGTGCAAATTGATTTCCCTTGCCGTATGTCTTACGTTATCTCTCGCAAAACGTGCGCTTTCGAGTATAACGGTATGCGTCGTGGGGCAAATGGACGAATATTCGCCGCCCATAATTCCCGCTACGGCGACGGGTTTTTCCGCGTCGCATATTGCAAGGTGCGACGGAGCAAGAGTGTATTCCTTGCCATCTAAAGCGACGATCTTTTCGCCTTGACGAGCGTTTCTTATTACGATTTTCTTTCCTGCAAGATTGTCGAGATCGAATGCGTGCATAGGCTGACCGATTTCGGTAAGAACGTAATTCGTTACGTCTACGAGATTGTTAATCGGACGAATGCCTACCGCTTTAAGTCTGTCGCGAATTATTTTCGGCGACTGAGTTTCTACCACGTTTATTACCGCTTTTGCCATATATCTGGGGCAAAGTTCGTAATTTTCGTTCTCTACGGTAACGTAAGACGATACGTCTTCCGTATTCTCCGTGAAGGATATATCGGGCATTCTGAGCGGTTTGTTCATAACTGCCGCAACTTCTCTCGCTACTCCGAGTATACTGTTGCAATCCGGTCTGTTGGCGGTAACGGCAACGTCCAAAACGATTTCGTCATTTCCGATTACGTCGTTAATATCTTCGCCAACTTTCTCTTCGTCTTTAAGAATAAGTATACCGTTTACTCCTGCGCCGGGATAATCGTCTTCTACTAAGCCGAGTTCTCCGCCCGAACAAAGCATACCCTGACTGAGCACGCCTCTGAGTTCGCCGGTTTTTATATGTTTTCCGTCCGGTAAAACCGCGCCGTCAAGCGCAACGGGAACTTTGTCGCCGGCTTTAACGTTTTGCGCGCCCGTAACGATTTGCAACGTTTCGTTTCCAACGTTGATTTTGCAAATATTAAGATGGTTGCTGTCCTCGTGCTTTCTTATGTCTTCGACCAGTCCGACTACGACGTTTTTTATCGTATCTCTTAAATTTATATACTCTTCGATCTCGAAACCTGCGGAAACGAGTTTATCGCCGAGTTCTTGTGCGGAAACGTCTACGTCTACGAATTCTTTTATCCAACTGAAAGGAACTTTCATCTTTTGCCTCCTTTATTTATATTGTTTAAGAAAACGTACGTCGTTTTCAAACAATATCCTTATATCGGGAATACCGAATTTAAGCATAGCGCAACGTTCGATACCTATACCGAACGCATATCCGCTGTATTTTTTCGAATCTATGCCGCAGTTGTCCAACACAACGGGGTTAACGATTCCCGCTCCGAGAACTTCTATCCAACCCGTGCCTTTGCAAAGTCTGCAGCCTTTTCCTTTACACATAAAACAACTTACGTCCATTTCTACGCTGGGTTCGGTAAACGGAAAATAAGAAGGTCTTAAACGAATTCTGGAATCTTCGCCGAAAAATTTACGGGCAAACGCGTCCAGACACCCTTTAAGGTCGCCGAGAGTAACTTTTTCTTTCTCTTCGATAACCAACCCTTCCATCTGTTGAAACATCGGAGAATGGGTAGCGTCGTCGTCCGCACGGTATACTTTTCCCGGACAAATAATTCTTATGGGCGGTTTTTGGCTAAGCATTGTTCTTGCTTGAACTGCCGAAGTCTGCGTCCTTAACAGGATTTTGTCGGTGATATAGAAAGTATCCTGCATATCTCTCGACGGATGGTCCTTAGGAATGTTGAGTAATTGAAAATTAAAATAATCGAGTTCGACTTCCGGTCCTTCCTTAACTTCGAAACCCATTCCGACGAATGCGTCTGTCATCATATTTTTGGTAATTGTCAAGGGGTGTAACGCTCCGACCGTTTCGTCGTGCGCAAGACCGAGCGTAACGTCTATCTCTTCTTCGGCAAGTTTTTTCGCTTTCGCTTTTTCCGAAAGGTCTTTCTCCGCTTCGGATATCGCCTTTTCTATTCTTTGCCTTACTTCGTTTATTCTTTTTCCAATTAAAGGTCTTTCGTCGGCAGAACAACTTTTCAGACCTTTCATAAGTTCGGTTACTTCGCCGTTTTTGCCGAGATACTTAATTCTCAGACTTCCAAGTTCGCCAAGGTCGTTTACGTCCGTTATTTTGTTTCCGAACGCTTCGAGAATTTGCTTAATTCTTTCTAACATTTCTTTGCTCCTCTTATGAATTCGTTTAATTATATCACTTTAATAAAAGTTAGTCTATTTTTTATAGTAAAAACTTGTTATATAATTACTAGTAACACTTATATAGTACCGCTCGATTATTTCTCAACGGTCGAGAAACTGAACTCGGCGTAATTTCCGCCACGGTTTGCGCCGAACCTATTCCCCGAATTAAGGAATATATCCTTTTTAGTCGTAACTTTTTTGTAATAAGTAATCTCGGAAGAATAAGTTTCGTTTGCCGGGCAAATCTTGTTACCGGAATAATAATACAACTCTCCGTAAACGCTCTCCCATCTTCCTTCCGAATACGCTTTCAACGCGTCGGCGGATTCTTCGTACGTTTCGTACTCTTCGGCGTAACTTACCCCGGTCAATCTGCAACTTCCGACGAAAACGCCTTCCGTCACCGCTCCGCTTTCCGTTATAAGCGCGTTCGCTCCGGCGACGCTGCCTATAGTATCGGTTTGACGAGCGTACGGCTTACCGTCGTAAAGCACCTTAAATCCGTGAATTTCCACGTCGACGTCAACGTACGATTTGTTCAATCCTACCACGCTTCCGACGTAAGGAACTCCGTCGCTGCCCGCGACGGATACTTCGAATCCGTTCACCGTGTACGATATTTGTTTAAGTTCGCCGGCGTTTATTCCGACGAGTCCGCCGAAGAAGAACGTGCCGCTAAACGCGCCGATTTCCACGTCGGAAGTAATTTCTGCGTTTACGTTTTCGACAAAACCGTTATTTAGTCCGCAAATTCCGCCGAAACGCGTCGTCTTCGTATCCGACAAGGCAAAATCAACGTCGATAACGAACCTTACGTTCTTTATCGTACCGTTGTTTACGTCGAAAAGTCCTCCGTTTTCGCTCGTTGCGTTTACGAATACGGAGTGATTATTGCCGTTAAACACGCCGTTATATTCCGCAAAACGGTTTTCGCCTACGGTAACGTCGTTCACGAGAACGATCGAAGCTTTGTCGTCGCTGTCGATTACTTCTTTCAATTTCTCGTATCCGTCTACGAACTGCGGCCAGACCGCATACATTTCGGCGTCGTTGACTTTATCCCATTCCCTTATCGCCGCACCCGTTGCGTCGGTATAAATCAAACCGTTTACGTCCGACCAACCGGCGAAGAATTCTATTAAATCAACGTATTCCGTGCGATATTCTTGCTGAATATCGTTTATCGTCAAGCCGAAAACATAACCGTCGTCGCCGTAAGTCGCTTGCGTCTTCATATACAAACGCTTATTATCCTGCTCTTTATAGGACGTGAGATACAAAGTGACTGTGATATCTTTTGCTTTCCATCTCGGATAAACCGTGACGCCTTCGTTGGACGCGATACGCCATTCGGTAAGTCCCACGCCGTTTGAATCGGTAAGAGTAAGACATTCTCCGTCTTCGGTCAGCATTTGCCATTCCACGAACTCGTACCCTTCGGCTTCGGGTATTCCGAGTTTGTACTGCTTTCCGTAATAAACTATTTTTTCTCTGACGATTTGTCCGTTTTCGATGACGGTAACCGACCTGTCGTAGATTATTTTGTATTCTTTCTCCGTACGCAGCGGCACGAGAACAATTTCTCTGCCGTCCAAAACGGTGCTCCATTCTCCCTTGATCTCGACTTTCGTCGTTCCGTCTTCGGATTGCCATTTTTCGAAGTTATAAACGTTTTGATTTGCGTCTATTACCGAAAAATCGTATTTTTCGCCGAATTTAAGGACGTATTTATATTTGTTCTCATCGACCTTTTCGGGCGATTTTTCGCCGAAATTAAGCGTTATATCGTCGGTTATCACAAAGTACACGGTGTATTCGTCCGCTATCCATTCGCACCGAATAACCATATTTTTTTCGATTTTGTATCCGTCCGCTCCCATTTCGGAAAAGTCGATAATATCGCCTTTTTCGGTGACGGATATCCAGCCGCCTACCGAATAACCGCCGCGTTTGCCGTTAAGCGAATTGAGTTCTTCTTCGGTGACGACGTCGCGACAAATTAAAGCCGTGTGGCTCTTTTCGTCTTTATCGAGATACGTCAAAACGAAAAAAGGTTGTCCGTAAACAAGGTTTTTCGCCGCGGTTCTGACGTTTCCGCTCTCGTCGACGTAGGTAAAAATGTCGATAAGTCCGCGCCAAGTGTCGAAATAGCCGTTCTCTTCTTCGGGATCGTTTTTCACTACGACGGTAATCCTGTCTTCGTAGTTCTCGCCGAAACTCGTTTCGTCGATCGCAGGGATTAAGTTTCCGCCGACAAGAGTTTCTATGCCGAGCGTTTTTAGCCCGAACGCTCCGCCAAGCGCATTGCTTTCAAACCTATCGACGGAATTAACGATAAGCGTTTTTAAGTTATACCCGAAAAACGCATATCCGCCGATTGACTTTATGTCGAATGAAATATCCGAATTTTCGCCGTTTTTAACGGTGATTATCTGCGGCACTACGAGTTCGTCCGCGTCCGAACTTCTGTCCGATCCTACGATTTTAATTGCGCTGTAATCGGTTTTTTTCGCTATCAGAAGTCCGTTTACCGTTTCGAATTCGTAAGGAACGACGGTAGTCGCTTTATCGTTTATAAGTTCCGCGTCACGACCGAAAAACGCATTTACGTAGTTATTTGACAACGCTTCGGAGAAAACTATTTTTTCGGGGTCGGAAGAACCCAGTATTCTTTCGTAAAGCGCGTCGTTAAGTGTTGTTTTCGTATTAAACTTAACGAAAGTGAGTGACGGTACGAAAACGGAATTCGCGTTCGAGAACGAAACGCTTTCTTCGATTTCGAGCGCGCCGATATTCGCATATTCCAAACAGTATTCGCCAAGCGAAGTAACGTAAATCTCGTTTTCGCCCGGTTTACTCGGATTGAACGAACCGAGCATTTTCGCCGACGGATAGCGGAAAAGCGTATAAACGTTTTCGTTGCCGTTTCTGCCGGTAATTTCGTAAAGTATGCCGTCAAACGAGTTATATTTATTGTTTTCGACGGACACGTTAATCGCTTCGAGCGAATAACAACCGGTAAATGAATTCGTGCCTATCTCCGCTAAAACGTTCGATTTTATATCCGCTTTTTCGAGATAACGGCAATCCGAAAACGCAAAATCGCCTACGGCAAGGAACTGTCCGTTTTCGTTTTGCGACGCAATCTGAGTTTCTATTCCCTTGATCGCCGTTCCTCTGAACGCGTATTCGTCGATTATTCTCAGCGGATTTTTTATGAACAGAATATCCGATCCGTCCGAAGTAAAACCTTTCAGGTTAACGCAACCGTCGAATGCGAACGCGTCTATACGTTCGAGCACTGCGTTTTCCGATACGTCGACAATTCTTAAGGCTTTGTTATTATTGAACGCGCCTTCGGCAATTCTTTTTACTCTCGGATCGAGAACGTAAACGTCCTTAACTTTGCCGTCGGCGGTCTTCTCTCCTATATACTTATATAAAGTTTCGTTTGCTATAATCGCCACGTTTTCGGACTTTTTAATCCAGGGCGTATCGTCGAAAGCGTTATCGCATACTCTTTCGAGTTCATTCGGTAAAACCACGTTTTGCAGTGAAATACAGTCCTTAAAAGCGTATTCGGCAATGGAACTAACGAGATATTCGACGCCGTTTATCTCCGTTGCGTCCGGTATCGTCACTTCTTTTGTCGTACGGGTAAAACCTATGATTTCCGCAGTTCTTTCTCTTACGTCGAAGTATTTGCCGTTTATCAAACGGAAAAGCATTACTTCGCCGTTATCGTTTTCGTCGGAATAAACGCTGTTTACTTTGCCGAGATCGGTCACGATTTTATCGTAAACGGTCGGAAACATAGATTTGTATGCGTTTTCTTCGTCGAACCCGACGTAAACGGACGAAATTTGTTCGGAAAACAAGTCGTTCCCTACGATTTTCAGGTCGGACGCTTTAAGTTTCGTAAAGTCGACGTGGTCGATATGCGCGCTGTCGAAAGCGTGGCTTCCGATGGAAGTAACCGCCGACTGAACGGATATGCTTCCCAGAACGGCGTTGTAGAAAGCGTAATCGCTGATTTCGGTAACTTGCGCCTCCAGCGAATAAGTCGCGGCGACTCTTCCTGCCGGGTAAGCGAGAAGCACCGAACGTTGGTTCATATAAAGAACGCCGCGTTCGTGGGAGAACACCTGCGAACCTGCGTCTACGTTGAACGACTGCAAGGAAGAACAGTTGTTAAACGCTCCTTCTTCGATAGATATAATCGTTGACGGAATGGTTATTTTCGTCAATTTTTTTGCGTTTGCGCCCGAAAAAGCGTCTTTCGTTATGGCAATTACGTTTTGTCCGTCGCTTTGCGCGGGAACGGAAAGTTCGGTCAACGCGCCGTCGTACGAAACGATGGCCTTACCGTCGACTTTTTTACCTGCATACAATACGGAAACGGACGTATACGCAAAGCCCGTAGGCGTCCACACCGCGTAAAACGTAGCGTCTTTTTTAATTTCGTAAGGGAACTCGACAAAACCGTCGGTTATTTGTCCGGAAGTAGCCTCTTCTCTCGTAATCTCCTGTTCCGTCCACCCCATAAAAACGTAATCTTCCATCGTCATTTCCGCTTTGATATCGTTTGCGGAATCTATGGTCTTCGCCTTGTATTGCGGAACGTTTACGTTGGGGTTAAACGTAACGAAGTTAACCGAATAAGTAAAATCTTCGCAAAAAGCCTTATAGGTTTTGTTATCGTCCATTACGACGGAAGTCGTTCTTTGATTGTCGATAACTTTACCGTCGCAAGTCCAGTAAGAGAAAACTTTGCCTTCGATCTCGTTCCAGTCTATGGTCACGGTCGAACCTTTCGCAAAATAACCGCTGTACACGTCTCCGTCGAAAGTCTGAGTGATTTTTACGCCGTCCACGCTTATCGGTCGTCCGCCCTCGATCGTCAGATTAACGTTAACATCGTCCGGGTCCAGCAAATAAACGTTAAAACTACATTTGCAGTTTTCGTAAACGACGTCGATTTTTTGCATTCCTTTAAGTTTTAACTTCGCCGCACAGCCTGCGCCGAGATATTCTTCGGCGAGAGCAACTTTTTCCACAACGTTGTTTCCGTCTTCGTCCAACTCGTCGTACATCACCAAAAGCGTGATTTGCGACAATCTCACGTCGCCGGAATATGCGCCGACGGGAATAGTATTTTTATCTACGGAAACGGAAATAACTTTGCGTTCCGGCTTTTCGTCGTCCGTTTTGTCGCCGTTTCCGCCGATCGTACACGCCGTTGCCACAGCAACGATTAACGTAACTACAAACAAAATCGCTAAAACTCTAAATACTTTTTTCATACATTACTCCCATTTCGCGCAAACTACGTAATCGTCCGAAGAAGTTTCCGACCATACGTCGAGCGACTTGCCGTTTTCGTCGGTAATCTGCGTTTTCGTTTCGCCCGTAACGAGTTCCCATCCGACGAAACGTTTTCCTTCTTCGCCCGTCGGAACGGAAAGTTCGAATTCTTTCCCGAAGAAAACTGTTCTTTCTCCGAAATCTTCATCGCCGTTTTTAAGCGTAAGTTTATATCCGATAATCAGCAAAAGTTCCGCTTCGCCTTCGAAATCGTAAGACCATACGCCGCTCGATTCGATAATCGTATCGCCCGAGTAAAACTTATAAAACGTATACTTGCCGCCGCCGCGCAACGGTTCGAACGCATAGTTTTCGGCGTAAACCGCTCTCGTTTCGTACTTAACCAATCCCGTTTCGTTTTTGGAAACGAATTCGAAGTTTTCGTCGAAAACGACGTTTTCGGACGCATAAACGTAAACCACGTATTCTTTCGGCGTAAACACGCAGGTCAGAATTTGGTTGTATTCAAGCAAATATTCGTCGAATACGGAAATGATCTCTCCGTCGTTTCTCTCAAAGGAAGTTACGTCGTAACCTTTCTTTCCTATCGCCGCTTTGATTGCGGCAAGTTCTTCGGCGGTAACTTTTTCGTATTGCAGTTCGACGAAAACTTTTTCTTCGCCGTTAAGATATTCTATTACGGCAAACGCACCTTTCGAATCGTTTATAAGATACTTCGCCGCTTTTCTGTTTGCGCTTACGCCGTAAGTAAAGAATTCAAGTCCTTTGCGCCAGTTTTCGACGGAATCGTATAATTCCGCACCGTTTCTATAGTCGTAAATAAACAGACCGTTGCCGAATTTGCCGCCGAATACTTCGCTGCCCAGTTTGGATATAAAATCGCCGTTAAGGTCGAGTTTCGTCATCTCGTACGCTTCGGTGAAAGCGTAGTTGCAAAGTTCGTCTATTCTTCTTAAAGATACTTCTTTTAGTTTTCCGCCGAAGAACGAGTACGCAAGCACGCGTTTTTTACCGTTTGCCACGAAATTCGCAACCGAGCCGTCTGTGTATTTGTAAGCGTACAATTCTTCCGGGACGGTAACCGACGCCGCGGAACGGGAAGTTCTCACTACGGCGACAGTGCCGTTTTCTGCGTTTAATCCGTAAAGAACGTTATCGTCGAAATATTCGCCGTCCGAATTATAAGCATAGAAGAACTTGTACGGCACGGAAGTTTTATCCTTTTCCGCCTGAACGACGCTGTCGTTATAGAACTTTCTTCTGTTTGCGTCCACCATTACGTTTTCGGGTATAACTACGTAAGTCGGCTGCGCTTTCGTGAAAATGTCTTTATAGTTTTTAGTCGGATTGCTCTTGAACAGAACGTAAGTAAGTCCTTTTACGTCGATTGCGTCGGAATCGATTACAGTGGTCGCTTCCGGTATAATCAACGCTCCGATATTTGCGTCTTTTAACGAGTACGGCGCAAATTCCGTAACTTTTAATGTCGTATAGTAGTAATAATTTTCTTTTTCAGCGTCGTAGAGCAAAAATCTTTCTTTTCCGCTTCCGTCGATTACGCTGAAAGTTTTTTCGCCGTCCGGCGTGCCGTTTACGATTTCCGTAGTTTCCCGTAACGGGCGTTCGCCGTACAGAATAACGCCGTCGTGTCCGCTCTGCAATTTTGTTTCGTCTTCCACGAACACCGTCATAAACAAATCGGTTTTCGCTCCGTCGAAGTATACGTCGCCTACTTTCGTTTTTTCGTTGCGTCCGATATAAAGGGTTTCGTCTTTGGTTATCGACGAAGCGTAATTCCTTTCGGTAGTAACGGACGGATCGAATTCTCCGCAAATTTTTCCCGCAGGGTAGCAAAGTAACGTATATCCGTCGTCGTTCTTTTGATACAAAACGCCGTCGTAGACTTCAAAACGGGCGTTTTCTCCGTCGATTTCGAACTTTTCAAGCGCGGTACAACCGACGAACGCGGTGTTTGCGATAGCGTTCAATCCTACCGGCATCTGAACGAACGACAACAAATCGCACTTACCGAAAGCGTACTCGCCTATCTCTTTCCAGTCGTGTACGGTGGTTCTGTCTTCCGGTTGTATCGTAACTCCGGTGACGGCGGTGCCGTAAAACGCGTACGCTCCGATTTTTTCGACTTCTTTTTTCAGATAAAGTCCGTTGCCGTTTTCGTTGCGTTTACACTTAAATCCGCGGAAATCGACGCAACCGTAGAATACGTACGCCGCAATCGTTCTCAACGAAGCGTTGTCCGTTACGTCAAGATATTTTAATCCGATTTTACCCGAAAACGCGCCTTCCGCTATTTTGTCTATTCTTACCGAACCGAGTTTCACCGTTTCGGCGTTTCCGAGATACTTATAATACACTTCGTTTGCGATAATCGCGTCCGAAGTAAGTTTTTCCGCCCACGGCGTATCGTCGAGCGCGCCGTCGCATATTCTTTCGAGTTTGCTTCCGGCAGGTATACGGAATTCGTTTAAGTCGGTGCAACGGGCGAAAGCGGACGGTCCTAAGGACGTTATCGTGTATCCGAACGCGTCCTGCGTGTAAATCTGCAAGGTGTATGCGTTTACGTCTCTTGACGTGGTTAAAATCTCGGCGGTTTTTCCGCTTAATTCGAAGTTTACGTTTTGAATTACCCTATAAACGGTAGTCGCCTTTTTGCCGTCGGGTTCAACCGTCGAATAAGAACCTATTTTATCGAGCGTGTTTCTGCTCGTCACGATTTTATCAGCAAATCTCGTAAAATCGTAGGACGCTTTTTCTATAATGCTCTTTTTGCTTTCGGCAACGCAAATTTGCGAAACGTTGCCGTTGAATATATAATTCGCAACGTTAATTTCGCTTGGGTTTACGTCGTAAAAATCGACGTACGATATAGTTGCGCCGTCGAAAGCGCGACTTCCTATCCTCTTAACGTTGCTTCCGAGCGTAATTCCGCCTACAGCCGCGTCGAAAAACGCTTTTTCCGCTATTTCCGTCGTTTCTTCGGGAACGACGTAAACCGCTTTTACTTTTGCGGCGGGATAGGAATAAAGTTTTTTCTTCTCAGCGTCGAACAAAACTCCGTCGTCGGAAAGGAAATTCTCCGAACCGGTCGAAACCGCTATTTCGGTAAGTCGAGTACATTGCGCAAAAGCGCCTTCTCCTACCGTTTTTAACGAAGAAGGTAACGTTATTTTCGTAATAACTTCGCATTTCGGAGCCTTGAAAGCGTCGGCGTAGATTTCGATAACGGGCTCGCCGTCGTAAGTTTCGGGTATAACGAGTTCGGTCACTTCGCCGTCGAACGCTGCCACCGCATATCCGTCGGTAATTTTACGATAAGTAATTCCTATCGGCGTCCATACTCCGTAAAGCGTCGTGTCGCGCGTAACGCCGTAAGGGAAAGTAATGCGATTGAGTTTATACCCCGAACGGGCGGCGGTTTCGTCTATCTCGTCGGTAGTCCAACCGAGAAAAACGTATCCGTCTTTTTCGAGCGTTTCGATATCTCGTTCGTTCAATACGTTGGTCGTTTTGGGTTTAACCGACAAATCGTCGAATCCCGTCACGAAAGAAACAGTGTTAAAAACGGACGAAGAATACGCTCTGTATTCGACGTCGGAGTTTACCGTAACGTTTATTATGCTCTCTCCCGCTATTTCTACGTTGTCTACGGTCCAGCGATCGAAGTGTCTGCCTTCAACGGTTTTCCAGATAAGTGTAAGAACCGTTCCCGCCTCGTAAGAATCGGAAAAACTTTCGCCGTCGGCAGGTATAACAGGCGCGACGATTGCCTCGCCGTTTATTGCGGACACGTATCCGCCCACCACTCTCACCGTATAAAACGAAGAAGTCGCAAGAACGAGTTTTAAGTTGATTTTAGTGGAAAAACCGTCGTAAGAAACTCTTATTTGTCTCATTCCGGGCTGCGCGCCGTCACGAACTTTGGACAGATCCGAAGAGTCGATCATACTTTCGGTAAGAAAAACCGTCTTTTTTTCGCCGTCGGCGTATTCGACGATCAAAGAAATAGTCGAAAAGTCGATTTGTCCTATTACGAATTCGGTATCCGGAACCTGCGGAGTCAGAGATATTACTTTTTTTTCGGTCATTCCCGTTCCGCCGTTTTCCGAACAAGCCGCAAATGCAAAAAGCGAAACGGCGATAAACAAAACAACCACAACAGTTAAGAAACTTTTTTTATTCATATCAGGACTCCCGATCGACTAGTCTTTAATAATATAAATACTATAACATAGGTTAAAATAAAAATCAATACCCATTCAACGGAAATCGCCGTCCGCAAACGTAAAATTTGTGAATAAAAACAAAAAAAAAAGCGACGATAAAGCCGCGTTCGATAAAAATTATGAGATACACGCCGATTACAAGCCGAAAAATTCTTTTTTTCGTGCGCATACGTCGTCGATTCTTTCTATATACTCTCTGAATCCTTTT
>CAJLYQ010000028.1 GCA_905210905.1 uncultured Christensenella sp.
TTCTATGTGATATTTCATCATTCAGTTCTCCTTCAAAAAAGAAAATCTCGGAATTTCGTTTTTATCTATAACCGAAACAAGCATTTCGGCAAAACCTTTCGGGTCTTTTATCTGATATTGCATATGATTATACCCCTCGAAAACGGGATAATGTGCATACGGATACGACTCTTTAACGTCTTCGCGATATTTATAATGGTCTTCTATGCTTCCGAACTCGAAAAACGTGTGCTTCTGTAAATTCTCGCCAATCGGCGGAAACGGTTTATTTTCAAGACTTTCTGCCATTTGTCGACGGATATTTCCATCCTCGCAAATCTCTTTCCTTATAAACTTCGCGCGGCTAAGTTCCATTGGTTTATAATAGACGTTGCAGAGTTCCGGCATGATTTCCGTAATCCCGAATTGTTTTGCAAACTCAGCAACGTGCAAGTCGTGAACTCATAATAAATAGCTTTTCTTTCGGAATATGGCGCGACGTTCATCTCGTAATCGTGCAATTTGTCGCATTTTGCCTTTGCCTTCCCAAACGCCCCAATAGCGCTTTTATATATTATACAGCAAAACGATGTAAAAGGCAAGCGGTTAGCACAAACTAACCTATTTATTGTAAACAGTATTGATGTATTCAATGCTTTTTAATACTTGTGAGTTATATCGATAATCCTGTTTTCGTCAAGGTGTAGTGATTTAAGCCACTCTTACTTTTCTTTCTTTAACTTTTCCCTGAGCCTGTTTATCGTCACGGCAACCGTGTTTTCGTCGATATAATACTCCGGTCCCCAGACTTCGTCGATGAGTTTCTGCTTGGAAAACACCCTACCTTCGTTAAGGGTGAGTACGTCAAGAAGCCTGAACTCTTTCGCCGTCAGCGGAATTTCCTTTCCGTTTACTTTCGCAATCATCTCTTCGGGGTACAAAACAAGATTTCCGTACGCCCGACTTTGCCTTACCGGTGCGGAAAACTTAAAATACCGACGCATCTGCGCGTTTACCCTTGCTACGAGTTCTTTGAAAGAAAACGGTTTCGTAACGTAATCGTCCGCTCCGAGTTCGAGCAGTTCGAGTTTGTCCTCTTCCCCCGACCTTGCCGACATAACGATAATGGGTATATCCTTTTCCGCTCTTATCGCGCGACACACTTCGAACCCGTCGCATATCGGCATCATAACGTCGAGCAAAACCAGATCGCAGGTTAAAGACTTAGCCATCTCTATCGCCTGCTTTCCGTCAAACGCCTGATACACGACGTAACCGTCCTTCATAAGATAGTTACGCGCCATATCCGACAACTCAACGTTGTCTTCCGCTATAAGCACTTTCCTTTTCGGTTCGTTCATATTTATTATAGATACGCATACGCGCACGCGCGTTACGCGTGCGCGACATTAACTTAAATTTGTCGGTCCGATTATTTCTTTTCTTCGGAAGAGAATTTCGCTTCGTCGTCGGGCTTGTATTTCTCCTGATAGTAGGACGACGAAGCGCAATCGAACGTGCCGTCCGGAGAAACCGTGATCAGCGTGCAGCCGCGCTGATTTGGCTTTTTCCAGATAAACGGATACGCAAGGTAGTCGATACTCATTCCGTAGGTAAGGCGGACGGTATGCCCGTCTTTCGTGTAGAAAAGCGAGAAGTTGTTGTAGTGATCGTGTCCGCAGAACACGCCTTGCAGTCCGTTTGCCGAGCCTTGTTCGAAAAATTCGTCCTGTCCCATTCCGCAGAAAACTCCGTACGTTTCCACGCCTTCGGAATTCTTTCTCATCGATTCGCCCATATTTCCGTAAGCGTAAGTAACTCTTTCGGTGTTCTTTTTGCCGTTTTCGTAGTATTCTTTGTACGCGTCACGGTATTCGGGAAGAGCGATATGGAAGAACGCAAGGCTCTTTACGTCGCCGACGGTCGCGTCGATTTTCTTGTTGTCCGCGTTGATTGCTTGCATATTCTTAACGAACCAGTCTATCTGATCCTGATGCAGGTTGTCGTATTTCCACAAAACGCCCAGCGCGTCGCCGTTGGTGTAACTGTGACTGTCCAAAGTAACCAACGCCTGCGTAACGACGCCGCGTGAGTTTTTAACTTTAATAACAGAGTTTCCGTATCCGGCAACGTCTTTCGGTCCGCGTTGATACAGACATCTCGTAAGTTCGCCGTTCGCTATCGCCTTTTCGTAATAATCGCTTATTTCTTCACGGGTAAAGTAACTGTACACTTCGGTGTCGTGGTTACCGAAAGTAAACGTCCAGTAAACGCCGAGTTTTTCCATAAGTTTGGTGAATATTCTCGTTGCGTTAAGGTTGTTGAACGTTCCCGAAGAATAAGGTACGGGGAATGCGATGTCGCCGGTAACTATTACGAGATCGGGTTTTTCCGCGCTTATCATTGACGCGACGGCGTTAACCGCCCACAAATCCTGTTTTACCGAAAGCAATCCGCCGCCGATATGTACGTCGGTAAGTTGCATTACCTTAAGATCTCTGTCGGTAGTATAAGTCCAGTATCCGCTCTCGTCCTTGACGGGAACGAGTCTGTCCGGACCGTATGCGACCGGTTTATAGTTGGAAATCTGATCTTCCACGGCGTCCACGCCTTCGGTGTTAAGTATGAGCCCCACCGCAAACGTCAACGCTATAAAAAGCAATATAATGAGCACGATCGACACGCCGAGTATCGCTCTCGCGCCTTTCTGCTCCTTCGTCAGCGGCAGTTTCTTCCTCTTCGGTTGCTTAGTTTTACTCTTACTCATTTTGCCTCCGTAGTCCGACTATATGCGGAACCATATCTCGTAGTAATGTTTTTTATATTATAACTTCGTTCCGCACCTTTTGTCAACACGCTTTCGGTTGCGTTTCCGCCGTTTTTTGTTTAACGAAATTACGCCGTTAAACGCTCTCTTAAAGCAATCGCGCCGTAAATAACCCGATTTTCGCGTGTTCGGGTACCCTTTTCGGCGGTCTTTTTACGCTCTCGAACTCGGCGCGTATCCGTGGATACAAACGAAAATCCGATTTTTTCTACTTTTAGAACATTTAGTGGTGGCAAAAAATCGTTTCAACAAAATATTGTGGTTAAAAAAATTAAAATATTACCCAAAACCACTTTACAAGCGTGTTCGTTTATGATAAAATTCGTCTTAACAACCGCTCGAAGAACGGTTTTGACTGACAAGGGGGCGCAAGCGGTATGGTTATAGGCGGATTACAAAAACTTACGCTTCTCGATTACCCGTCGAAAGTCGCGTGTACGATATTCGCTCACGGCTGCAACTTCCTTTGCCCGTTCTGCCACAACGCCTCGCTTGTGGTCGAAAAACCGGATAGCGCGATAAGCGAAGAAGAGATTTTTTCCTTTCTTAAAAAGCGCGTAGGCGTGCTTGACGGCGTTTGTCTTACCGGCGGAGAACCGCTTTTGCAAAAGGACGTAGCGGATTTTCTAAAAAAAGTCAAAGCGCTCGGATATTCGGTTAAACTCGACACGAACGGCAGTTTTCCCGACAAACTCGCCTTGCTTATAGAAGAGAACCTCGTCGACTACGTTGCGATGGACGTAAAGAATTGTTTCGATCGGTACGTTTTCACGGCAGGTATAGCGGCAGACGTAAAAAAGATCGAAAAGAGCATTGATCTGCTTAAGAGCGGCAAAGTCGATTACGAATTCCGCACGACGATAATAAAGGGGCATCACGACGAAGAAAGCGTTGCGCTGATGGCGGAAACGCTTACGGGGGCGAAAAGATATTTTCTGCAAAACTTCGTCGACAGCGGCTTCCTGATAGGAAAAGCGGAAGGCGTGAGCGAAGAAAATATGCGGAAGTTTCTTGCGATAGCAAAAAGGTTCGTCCCGAACACGGAACTTCGCGGCATATAAACCCAGGTTACGATAAAAAAATCACAGAAAAAAATATATAATATAGTGGAGGAAACAATGTACAAGGTCATCAAAAGAGACGGCAAGGTTTGCGAATTTGACATTGCAAAAATCAGCGAAGCCATCAGAAAAGCGTTCGAATCCGTAGAAAAGGAATATCATCCTTCGGTAATCGATCTTCTCGCGCTCAAAGTTACGAGCGACTTTACGCCTAAGATTAAGGACGGTAAAATCGCCGTAGAAGACATTCAGGACAGCGTCGAAGACGTTCTCGTTCAGGCAGGTTTTGCCGACGTAGCGAAGTCTTATATTCTTTATCGTAAGCAGAGAGAAAAACTCCGTAATCTGAAATCGACGGTACTCGACTATAAGGACCTTGTAAACGATTATCTGAGAATTTCCGACTGGCGCGTTAAAGAAAACAGCACGGTTACTTACTCGGTAGGCGGACTTATTCTTTCCAACTCCGGAGCAATCACCGCCAACTACTGGCTGAGCGAAATTTACGACGAAGAAATCGCTTCCGCTCACCGCAACGCGGATATTCACATTCACGACCTAAGTATGCTCACCGGTTACTGCGCCGGTTGGTCGCTTAAACAACTTATCAAAGAAGGGTTGGGTGGCGTTCCCGGAAAAATCACGTCGTCGCCGGCGGCTCATCTTTCCACGCTTTGCAACCAGATGGTAAACTTCCTCGGAATTATGCAAAACGAGTGGGCGGGAGCGCAGGCGTTTTCCTCCTTTGACACCTATCTCGCGCCCTTCGTCAAAGCGGACAATCTTACCTACAAAGAAGTTAAACAATGTATTCAGTCGTTTATTTACGGCGTGAACACTCCTTCCCGTTGGGGCACGCAGGCGCCGTTTACCAACATTACTCTCGACTGGGTCGTCCCCAACGACCTTGCCGAACTCAACGCGCTCGTCGGCGGAAAAGAAATGGATTTCAAGTACAAAGACTGCGTAAAAGAAATGGCTATGGTAAACAAGGCGTTCATCGAAATAATGATAGAAGGCGACGCCAACGGCAGAGGATTCCAGTATCCTATCCCGACGTACTCGATTACTCGCGACTTCGACTGGTCCGAAACGGAAAACAACAAACTGCTTTTCGAGATGACCGCAAAATACGGTACGCCTTATTTCAGCAACTACATCAACAGCGATATGGAGCCTTCGGACGTCCGCAGTATGTGCTGCCGTCTGCGTCTTGACCTGCGTGAACTCCGCAAAAAATCCGGCGGTTTCTTCGGCAGTGGCGAATCCACGGGTTCGGTCGGCGTAGTTACCATCAATATGCCCAGAATTGCGTACCTTGCGGAAAACGAAGAAGACTTCTTCAAACGTCTTACCCGTCTTATGGACATCAGCGCGCGCAGCCTTAAAATCAAGAGAACGGTTATTACCAAACTTCTCGACGGCGGACTGTATCCTTATACGAAAAAATATCTCGGCACGTTCAACAACCACTTCTCCACCATCGGTCTTATCGGTATGAACGAAGTCGGTCTTAACGCTAAATGGCTGAGAAAAGATATGACTCATAAAGAAACGCAGGAATTCACGAAGAAGGTTCTTACTTTTATGCGTGAAAAACTCAGCGACTATCAGGAAGAATACGGCGACCTTTACAACCTCGAAGCGACCCCGGCGGAATCCACCACTTATCGTCTTGCAAAACACGATAAAAAGCGTTATCCCGACATCATCACCGCTTCCGAAAACGGTAAAACGCCTTATTACACCAACTCGTCGCACCTGCCCGTAGGTTTCTCTTCCGACATCTTCGACGCGCTCGACATTCAGGACGAACTGCAAACCCTTTATACTTCGGGTACGGTATTCCACGCGTTTTTGGGCGAAAAACTCCCCGACTGGAGAGCGGCGGCAAATCTCGTAAGAAAGATTGCGGAAAACTACAAACTCCCCTACTACACGATGTCGCCTACTTACTCGGTATGCAGAAATCACGGTTATCTTGCCGGCGAACACTTCAAATGCCCCGTATGCGGAGAAAACGCCGAAGTCTACAGCAGAATTACCGGATACTACCGCCCCGTCCAGAACTGGAACGACGGTAAACGCGAAGAATACGAAGAAAGAAAAGAATACGATATCGCCTCTTCCGTAATGAAACACGGCAACGCTTGCGCTTGCGAAAAGAAAGAAACGGCTCCCGTAAAAGAAGAAAAAGGAACCGAAAACGCAATTATTCTCTTCGCGACGAAAACCTGCCCGAACTGCAAAATGAGCGCGGCGATGCTCGACAAAGCAGGTATCGGATACGTAAAAGTATACGCCGAAGATAACAAGGACAAAGTTGCGGAATACGGCATCGTACAAGCGCCTACGCTCGTCGTAATCAAAGACGGCGAAGTCGTTAAGTATCAGAACGCCAGCAACATCAAAAAGTTTATCGAAAGCATAAAGGGCTAAACAGATGACCGATATTATAGTAATCGGCGGCGGCGCGGCAGGTATGACTGCCGCGTTGTACGCATTAAGAAACGGCAAAAGCGTAACGGTGTTCGAAAAAGAAACCATAGGCGGACAGATCGCGTCTTCTCCCAGGGTAGAGAACTTCCCCACCCACAAGAAAATAAGCGGACTGGATTTATCCGATATGCTTTACGAGCAAATCTCCGATCTCGGAGCGGAGTTCGAACTCGCCACCGTCACCGAAGTGACCAAAGAAGCCGAAGGGAAGTTCAAAGTAACGACGGACGACGGAGTTTACTATGCGAAAGCAGTTATCGTGGCCGCCGGCGTAAAACATAAACATATAAACCTTCCGGGCGAAGAAGAACTTACCGGCAAAGGCGTATCCTACTGCGCCGTATGCGACGGAGCGTTTTTCTCTGGCGAAGACGTAGCCCTGATCGGCGACGGCAACACCGCTCTTCAATACGGAATCCTGCTCTCCGAGTACTGCAAAAAAGTCTACGTTTGCACCTGGTTCGATAAATTCTTCGGCGACGAAGCACTCGTCAAAGTGCTGAAAAAACTCCCCAACGTGGAAATCATCCCCAACGTTTGCCTTACCGCGTTTAAGGGAACGAACGAACTCGAAGGGCTTACCTTTACTCGCAGAGGAGAAAAAACGACTTTCGACCTGGCGGTCAAAGGTTGCTTTATCGCAATCGGTCAAATCCCGGACAACGCCCCCTACTCCGCTCTCGCCGATCTCGACCCAAACGGCTATATCGCAGCCGACGAAACCGGAACGACGAAGACGAGCGGATTTTACGCCGCCGGCGATTGCAGGACGAAAAAAGTTCGTCAACTTACAACGGCGGTAGCCGACGGAGCAAACTGCGCAATGAACGCTTGCTCTTATATAGCGTCGCTGTAATTTATCGATTTTTTCTAAAAACAAAGCCGCTTAATCTAAAGCGGCTTTTTCATATTTTTTCGTATTTTGCTTATATATCGGTTTTACTTTTCTACCGAGAAAACGTATTCTGTAACGGAACTGAATTTTTCGCCTTTTTTAAGGGTAATCGACGGAAAAGTCGGTACGTTGCAAGCGTTGGGGTATCCTTGCGTTTCTAGACACAAAGTTGACTGTTTAGGCAACCGTATTCTTGTAGGAAGAGTCCCGTCAAGGAAGTTTCCTGTATACAACTGTACGCACGGTCTGTCGGTATAGACTTCCATTACCCTGCCGGATTTATGCGAAATCGCTCTTGCGCAAAGTTCTTTACCGTCGCATTTTTTATCGATAACGTAGTTAAAATCGTATCCGCCGTGAGCGTTTTCGAAATACTTATGCGGTGCGTTTATATCTTTTCCGATAGTTTTCGGCGTGGAAAAATCGAAGGCGGTTCCGGTTATATCCGCTATATCTCCGTGGCAGATAAGTTCGTCGTCGGACTCGGTCAGACGGTGAGAGTTAAGGTACAGTTCGGTGTCGAGTATGCTCTTGAAATCGCCGTCGAGATTAAAGTAAGCGTGGTTGGTGGGGTTAAACACGGTGTCTTCGTCGCAAGTTGCGTCGTAGCGGATTCCGAGTGCGTTTTCATCGGACAAAGTGTAGGTCACGGTAAGGCTCAGCGTGCCGGGATACCCTTCTTCGCCGTCGGGCGAAACGTAGGTAAGGCGCAATTCGTTGCCGTTTTCGTCGGGAACGGACGCGGTAAAAATTCTGCTGTCGAATCCGACTTTGCCGCCGTGCAGACAGTTTTTCGCGTCGTTTACGAAAAGTTTATATTCTTTTCCGTTGAGAGTAAAACGCGCGTTTCCGATACGGTTCACCGTTCTGCCGATGATCGCGTTGAAATACGGATTTTCTCCCCTGTATCCTTCGGGCGAATCGAACCCTGCGACGACGTCCGCAAAAACGCCGTTTTTATCGGGAACAACCAGTCTGTGAATACGCGCCCCAAAAGTGATAACGTCGGCGTAAAGGCCGTTTTTGTTGGTTATACGGTAAGTTTCTATGCCGGTTTCGGTTTTTTCTATAAGTTTAACGCTCATTGATAACATCTCCATTTTAGTTTTTCTTTAATTATACCACGATTTATGCGCGATTACAATACGAAATCCCGTCTTCTCTCGGTTGCGGCGGCTCTCGTCCGACATTTTGGGGTATTGTAATAACGGCGTTTTTATGTTACTATATAGTATATTTATATAAAATAACGCTCTGCGACGGAGAAAATATGAAAAAGAAAATTTTATCGGCGGTTTTTGTCTTGCTCACCCTTTTGTGTTCGGTTGCGCTTTTCGCTTGTTCTCAAACGGCGATTAACGAAGATATTATCGGCACGTATTACAAAATCACGGCGGACGGCGCGAGCGATACCCTCAGATGGATAGAACTCAAAGAAAACGGACGGTTTTCGAACGAAACCAAACTCAGCGGAAGTTACGTCGTCAAGGGCGAAAAAATAACCTTAACCGCCGCAGGCGAAAAAACGCTTGTCGGAACGGTAATCAAAGGGGAAATCAAACTCGAAAGCGGCGAAGTTTTTTGCAAAGAAGGCGTTACTCCGTCCGACTTCGCGCCCAAAGAAGACGTTTATTTTACGGTAAGTTTCGACTCTGACGGCGGCACTGCTGTTGCGCCTAAGAGCGTAAAAAACGGTTCTCGCGTTGCCGAACCCGAAACTCCGACCAAAGACGGCTACGTTTTTTACGGTTGGTACACCGACCGAACCTACCGCACCGTTTGGAATTTTAAGACGATGCTGATTGAAAGCGACCTGACCGTTTACGCTCGTTTCGTGCCCGAACAAGGCAAAATCACGTCTTTCGTCGCGGGCGAAGGAGAAGACGCGATCGAAGGCAAAATCGACGGAGAAAACATACTTTTCGTAGCGGAAAAAGGAACCGAACAAATCGACCTTACGCAAGGCATAACCCTTAACGACGAAGGCGAAATCCGCATTTATTCGGACAAAAAAGCGCAAAAAGAAATAAAAAACAAAATCCTTACCTTAAGCGACGGCAACAACGCGTTCTATATAAAAACGCAATCGAAGGACGGCAAACAATCGTATTTTTACACGCTTAACGCGCACAGAAAATACGACGTCGAAATAACGTGTTACTTCGACGAAGCGAGCCTTACTCCCCTTTCCGTGCTGACGGCAACCACCTATACCGAACTTCAATCCGACTTTTTCGACGGAATAAGCGTAACGGGCTATGAAATTCTAGGTTGGACGGACAAACACGGCAACAACGTAAAACTCGGCGAAAACGGCACGATTTTTACGGAAAAAACCACGCTTTACGCTCTTACCGAACCCAACGAATACACGCTTAGTTACGACGCCGACGGCGGAAAAACGAAAGGCGAAACGAAAAAAGTGCGTTTCGACTCCGACTACTCGCTCGAAGTGCCTTATCTCGAAGGGTACTCGTTTAAGGGTTGGACGATCGGCGAAACCTTCGTCACCGACGAATTCGGCAAAAGCCTTGCCCCTTACTCTCTTACTTCGGACGAAACGGTCAAAGCCGTTTACGAAATAAACTCTTACTACGTATTCGTAAACAACGACGACGACGCCGCCAAGGTCGTATATTCGGGCAAGATCGGCACCGGGAAAGTCGTGTACAACTATAACGACGGAACGAACCGTGAAAGCGACGAACTTATCTACCCCGTACCCGAAAAGGACGGATATATCTTCGGAGGTTGGTTTATTAACGCCGACTGCAGCGGCGAGCCGTACGCTTTCGACGAAGAAATCGACAAGAAAACCGTCTTGTACGCAAAGTGGGTATCCGTCGGCTCGGCAAAAAGCCTTACCGCCGTTAAGAAAACCGCCGTATCGGTTTCTTCCCCCGCAGGCGAAAAAGAATACTACGCTTTTCTGCCCTTAACGGACGATTCCGACAAGATCGATTTTCTCGGAGCGTTCCCGTTTATCGCGCATATATACGACGAAGAAAAAAATCTTCTCGCCTCTTCTTTAAGCGGAGCGGACGGACTGTCGTACGAATTCGAACGCAATAAACTCTACTATATCCGTTTTGTAGGCGAATTCCGCGAAGGGAACACCGAAATCAAAATAAACGGAACCCAAACGCCCGAAATAAGCGGCGAAATCATCAATCAAAAAGTCAACTTTTCCGAAAGCGTAACCGTGACCGTCGTTCCCCTTTCTTCCCCGTACGTCTGGCTCGGCTGGTACGTCGGCAACGAGAAAGTAAGCGAAGAAAACGACTATTCTTACACGTTTGACGTGCCGTCAAGCGACGTTGTTCTCACTGCGAAATGGGCAAAAATAACGGCTTCGCCGTCCGACGAAAACGCAGGAAAAACGAGCGTTTCTCAAAAAACACTTCTCGTCGGCGACGAAGTGACGGTGAATAGCAAAACTCTCGACGGATACGTTTGGGTCGGTTGGTTCAACGGCGACGAAAAGTTGAGCGCGGATTATTCCTATACTTTCACCGCAACGGCGGACGGAGCGGACCTTACCGCAAAATGGATTAAAGTTTCTTTGATAAACTCCGACGAAAAAGCAGGCTCGATAAATTCCACCGACGAATTAAAACTCGTTGCCGGCGAACTTTTTACCGCAACCGCCGCAGGCAACGACGGTTACGTTTTCGTCGGTTGGTTTATAAACAACGAAAAAGTGAGCGAAAAAGAAAGTTTTTCTTACGCTTTCGTTCTTCCCGAAGAAAATCTGAAAATTACCGCGCGGTGGTGTTCGGTTACCGTAATAAGTTCGGACGAAACCCTCGGCAAAGTCGAATTTATCTCGGACAAAGCGTTTTATTCCGGGGAAGAAGTCAGCGTAACCGCCGTGGGCAACACGTTTGACGACGCGCCCGGCAAAAACGAGTATTACGGCGCGGTCTGGCTCGGTTGGTTTATCGGCGAAGAAAAAGTCAGCGAAGAAAACTCCTTTACTTACGTTTTCGCTATGCCCGAAAGCAATCTCGAACTCGTCGCGAAGTGGGCTAAAATCACTCTCAACAAGAATTGCGACGGCGGAGAAATCGCTTTACCTAATAAGGTTTTCGTTGACGGCGAAGAAGTCGAAGTTACCGCTACGGTAAAAAACAACTTCGCCTGGCTCGGTTTTTACGACGAAAACGGCGTTCTCGGCGAAGACAATGAAAAACTTTCGTACGCGTTTTCGGCGCAAAATGCCACGATTACGGCGACCTGGACGGACTTAGGCATTGACCGCAACGATCCCGACGCGGGCGAAATCGTTCTTCCCGACAGACCGCTTACGCTCGGCGAAGAAATCGCCGTAAGCGTTACGACCAACGACGGATACGCTTTTCTCGGTTTTTACGATGGCGACGAAAGAATCAGCGGAGAAAGTTCTCTTACTCTTACCGTTAATTCCGAGCCTTACTCCTACGTCGCTAAATGGGCGCGCGACGATACGGCGGCTATATCGAAAAACATAAACGGCGGAATCGTAAGTTCTTCTTCGCACGAAAAACAACTCACGCTCGAAGCGATCGTTTATCCCGGCTACGGCTGGCTCGGTTGGTTCGTCGGCGAAAAGAAAATCAGCGACGGCTCGGATTTGACCGTAACCGGGCCTTATCCCGAAAACAAAACGGTTTACACGGCGAAGTTCGTCAAGTGCCGCGCTCACGTTTTCGGCGAAAACTGCGTTTGCACGGTTTGCGGACTTACCGTCCACGACGAGTCGGATTGTTACTGCTCCCGTTGCGGCAAAGCGATGCACGTCGAGCAAAGCGGCGGATACTGCCGTCACTCGGACGAAATTTATATGGGGTTCTATCCTCAAACGCAAGTTACCGACGTAATTACCCTTTCTTATCTTAACTACGCGTCCGAAGCGGACACGCTTAACGGTTGGACTTCGTTCGGTTTCAAGGCAAACGGCATAGCGAGCGATTACGCTTTTTATAAGGACGTAGTCGCCGGCAACGACCGCTATCGCGGCGTTTACTTCACGAAATACAGACCGCACAACGACTCCTACGACGCCATCGCGTCGAACTCCAACATGGGCGACAACGGATATTCCGTCGGCACGGTGTACTGGTTCAAGTACGAACCCGTCAAATGGACGGTGATTGCCACGGACGAAAACTTCGGTTTAGCGGCGATAATTCCCGAACTCGTTCTCGCTTGCGGCAACTTCGATTCGCTTAACGATTGGTTCGTCGAAAACTTCGCGCCCGTAGCCTTCGATCAAAGGGTATCGGAAGTGTTCGGCTCGGACCTTTACGAATTCGTAAACACCCTGCCGCTTTCCGTAGCGACTGACAAAAACTACGGATACGACGCCGACCCGAAACGGCAGGACGAAAAAAGGGTTAAGTCCGGGACGGACTACGCAAAAGCGCTCGGCTTGTTCGTAAACGGCAAAACCGCCGCGTCGAGTTGGATAATCGGAGATAAAGGCGAAAAAATAACGGTAGTACAAAGCGACGGTTCGATAATCGAAAAAGACGCCGACGACGCAGACTGCGGCATAGTGCCGGTATTACTGATTAAGTTAAAAACCGATAAGTAAAAACGAAAAATTATATTAAGAAACCGTCGGAAACCGCTTTTTCAGGCGGTTTCCTGTTATATACGCAAAAATAAGTTTTACCGCGTCGAAGGGCACGAAGGGCAAAACGCACGCAAACAAGGCGTATTTTACCGTAACGGTTTGCGTTTTGCTCGTCACGAAAACGAACCAAAGCGTTCCGAAAACGTACAATAAAATAAGTCCTGCGACTGCGGCGATTACTTTTACGGAGTTCTTCTCTCCGAAAATTTTCGTTGCCGCCCAAAACGATACGGCAAGCAGGAAAAACCCTGCTATATATCCCCCGGTTGCGCCGGCGAGCGCGCCTATCCCGCCCTTAAACCCGGAAAAAATCGGCGCGCCGAACGCTCCGAGCAGAACGTAGCACGTTACGGCAACCGTTCCCCTTTTTCCGCCTAAAAAGAATAATGCGAAAAACACGCCGAACGTTTGCAAAGTAAACGGCACCGGCGCCGGAACGGTGATAAACGAGCATACCGAAATAAGCGCGACGCAAAGGGCGATAAACGCAACGTCCCTTACCGCAAACGCGCTTTTCTTTTTACTTGCTTTCGATACCGTTTTTTTACTTTCTTCCACTCCGCCATTTTATATTTTTTTAACGGAAAAGTAAAACGTTTTTCAAAAAAAACGCAACCGCAAAAGCGACTGCGCCCGAAAATTTATTCTTAATCGGTCTAGACGATCGAACCGTAATAAAGGTCTTTATAAAATCCGCCTTTGTTAAGAAGTTCTTCGTGGGTGCCGCTGTCCACGACGTTGCCGTCTTTCATTACGAGAATAAGATCGGCGTGTTTGACGGTGGACAGTCTGTGCGCCACGACGAAACTCGTCTTTCCGTCCATAAGCAAATCAAACGCTTTGTTTATTTTTACTTCCGTCATAACGTCCACCGCGCTCGTCGCTTCGTCAAGGATAAGCATTCTCGGTTTGCTCAGCATTACTCTCGTTATACACAGAAGTTGCTTTTCGCCCTGCGACAGACTTTCGTCGCTTATCTCGGTGTCGAGCCCTTTGCTCATTCTCGAAATAAACCCGTCGGATTTGCATATTTTTGCCGCTTTTAGTATCTCTTCGTCGGGAATATCGCTACCCAAAGTAAGGTTTTCTCTTACCGTCGCTTTTCTTATCCAACTCTCTTGAAGAACCATTCCGTAACTGTCTCTTAGCGACTTTCTTGTTGCGCTTTTTATGTTTATACCGTCTACGTCGATTTCTCCTTCGTCCACGTCGTAGAACCGCATAAGCAAGTTAATCAGCGTGGTTTTGCCGCAACCGGTAGGTCCGACGATCGCCACGTGTTTTCCTTTTTCTACGGACAAATTAAAGTCTTTGATAAGTTCTCTCGATTTATCGTAGGAAAAATAAACGTCTTTAATCTCGACTTTGCCTTCGCCGTCGATGACAAGTCCGCCTTCGTCCGACGGTTCTTCTTCGGTGTCGAGAAGTGCGAAAATGCGGTTTGCGCCCACTGCGGAAGACTGAAGTTCGCTGATGACGCCGGATATTTCGTTAAAGGGTTTTGCGTACTGACTTGCGTAGTTAAGCAAACACGTCAGCGCGCCGGCGGTTATCGCTCCGCCTATGGAAATCACGTTCGCCGCGCGCAGTCCGCCCACGAGTGCGACAGCCGCGTACACGAAAGCGTTTATAAACCTCGTCGTGGGGTTCGTAAACGAAGAAAAGAACATCGCTCCGTGCGCGGTTTTGGTGAGTTTTTCATCGAGAGAAGCAAATTTTTCTTCCATATTTTTCTCTTGCGAGTAGGCTTTTACGGTTTTGCAATTCCCTACGGTTTCTTCGATAAAAGTCGTTGCGTCGGCTTTGAGTTTTGCCTGCATAGCAAACTTTTTGCGAGTTCTTCCGGTAATGAACTTTGCGCTGAGAAGGGACGCCGGGGTAAGCGCGATGACGATTAAAGCGACTATCGGATTGTACACGATCATCATTATTATCGTGCCGATTATCGTTACTCCGCCGGTAAAAAGTTGCGTAAAAGCAAGTAAAAGTCCGTCCGACAACGCTTCCGCGTCCGCTATCATACTGCTCACAATCTCTCCCGACGGTTTCGCGTCGAAATATCCGAGCGGTATGCGTTGCATCTTAGCAATTATGTCGTTACGCATATTCATTACGGCAAAAAACGCTATACGGTTGTTGACGAGTCCCTGAACGTATTGCGCAATCGTCGCCCCTGCGGCAAGTCCGCCGAGCAACCCCTGATATAAACCGAGCGCGGAAAAATCGACGGCGTTTTTCCCGACGAACAAGTCCACGATTTTACCTACGTAAACCGGCACGAGAAGTGCGCAAACGGCGTACGCCGCCGAGCAAACCAGCCCCAAAACCAGCATAAGCGAATGCGGTTTTATATATTTCCATATTCTTTTAAGCGGTAGACGTTTCATTGTTCCACCCCCTTGTCGGCGTTCTGCAATTCGTATATTTCTCTGTACAGTTCGCACCTCGATAACAGTTGTTCATGCGTGCCTATATCGAGCATTTTTCCTTCGTCCACGACGAGAATCCGGTCGGCGTTCATAAGATTGTTCGCCCTTTGGCTCGTCATAATTACCGTCTTGTTAAGCGACTTGATGCCGTCCCTTAATTTACGCTCGGTAATGTTGTCGAGCGCGCTCGCAGCGTCGTCCAGAAGAAGCACGTCGGCGTCCTTATATATCGCGCGCGCAACGGAAAGTCTTTGTTTCTGTCCGCCGGAAAAGTTGCTTCCGCCACGTCTTACACCTTCCTGCAAACCGTCTTTTTTGCTTGCGATTACGTCCTTGCTTTGCGATACTTCAATCGCTTTAGCCAGTCTTTCTTCGTCCTTTTCGCCGAAACAAATGTTGTTTTCTATCGTGTCTTCCAGCAAAAACGGCTTTTGCATTACCACTGCGATTTTATCTCTTAATTGCTCTTTCGGGTATCTTTTTACGTCGATTCCGTCCACCAAAACTTCGCCTTCGGTTGCGTCGTAAAATCGTGGTATAAGCGACAGGATAGAACTTTTTCCGCTTGCCGTACCGCCTAAGATACCGAGTATCTCGCCTTTGTTTACCTTAAAACTTACGTTCTCGACGGCTTTGGCGGCGTTGTCGTAACTAAGCGAAACGTTCTTGAATTCCACCGCCGTTTCGCTTTCGGTTTGTTCTACGGGTTCGGTCAGGAACGACTGCGAAGGCACGACGAGAAGAAGTTCTTTTATTCTCTTTCCGCTCGCTCCGGCACGGGAAATCGTAATGATAAGGTTGGCTAATTTTATCAGTTCGACAAGTATTTGCGAGAGATAATTGTAAAGCGCGACAACCTGTCCTTTGGAAAGATTGCCGGCGTTTACCCTGATCGCGCCGACGTACATAAGGGCGATTATCGCGACGTTTATTATCGCGTAGGTAAGCGGATTGAGCAATGCGGAAATTCTTCCCGCGGCGATCTGATAAGACGCGTATTTTTTGTCCGCTTCGGCAAATTTTTCCCGTTCGTCTTCTTCTCTTGCAAACGCTCTCAAAACCCTTACGCCCGAAACGTTTTCACTCGTAAGCAAAGTCAGCCTGTCAAGTCCGGACTGCGACTGTTTATATATCTTAATTCCGACCAGCAAGATCGCAAAAACAATTACCATCAGAACCGGCACCGCGACGGCAAAAACCGTTGCGCTTATCGCGTCGACAATAAACGCTGCCACGACCGCGCCGAACACGACGAACGGCGATCTGAGCAACAATCTCAACGTCATATTTACGCCCGTCTGTAACCTGTCCACGTCGCCTGTCATACGGGTAATCACGTTTGCCGTGCCTTGTTTGTCCAAATCGGAAAAAGAAAGTTCACCGATTTTTTTGTATAAGGCGCGCCTTACGGCGGAAGCAAACCCGGTTGCGCTTGCTGCGCTCATATACTGACTCAGCGCCGAAAACCCCAGCCCGGCAAGTCCGAGCGCAACGAGTATCAAACACCTTACGAGAATAAAGTTGCCGTCGCCGCTCGGTATTCCTTTGTCGATAATCTGAGCGACGAACACGGGAACGAACAGTTCGAAAACCGCCTCGCATAGTTTAAGGGGCGGTGCGAGCAGCGTCTGTACTTTTTTATCTTTGAAAAAAGGTAAAAACGTCTTCATGCCAAATCCTTTTTTATATCGTTATTTTATTTTCGGTTATTTTCTGTTTCGATACGCGCTGAAAACGAACGACGGCAAAACCTGTTCCAAAATCGGCTTAAACGCATAAATCAAACTTTTCGGTCCTTTGTCCGTCCTGTTTTTCAGATTAATTTTCGTGAGCGCGATCGCTTTTTTCAGTCCGATTTTCTTTTCAATATATATAGTCGGCAAAAACTTGCCTTGTTTTCCTTCGAGAATGAGTTTTTCGATAAAAATGCCGGTAATGCGCTCGGAAATAAACATTCTTTTCCCTTCGAACCTGTCTTTTATCTTGTCAAGAACGCCGAAAAGGAACTCGCAATAACGGTTAAACGTGATTTTATCGAACACGAACATATTATAAAAATACTCGTTTTGCCCGAAAACGTACTTGTCGCACGCCTGCGAATATTCGGGAAAAAACTCCTTAATCGCTTCGATTGCGGCGTCCATATCTTTTGCGTCGTGAGCGTTTTTATAATGCTCGTACACCGAAACTTCTCTCATCGGTTTAGGTGCGATAAAGTCGTATTCGCTCAAAATCGAAACGAGTTTTTCGTGGGAATAACCTATCTTTTCGAGATAGTTTTTGCCGATTTTTCTCGCAACGTAATAGTTGCGTTTTTTATCCGAAAACACGAAATGTCTACGGTAGTGCATAAGCCCGTAGTAGTCGCTTTCGAGATTTTTCCACGCCCAGTAGACCGCCGTAAGTTCGTTATAAACGGGGTTAAGCGCAGAAATATTTTCGCCCGAGTCGTCGCCGACGGTGTTTTGTTCAAGCCATTTTTTGTCGTCCGAACAGGCAATCGCTCTGCCTGCGTTTATCGGCAAAATATCTTCGCTTTTTATGAGCGTACTTTCTTTGTGATAAACGACCAGAATATTTATTTTTTCCATACGGACAGTATACTCTCGCCCGGTCTTTTTGTCAACTTCGCGCCGCACGTATCCCTTTCCGTTTTTCGTTGACTACGACGATTAAAAATGATAAAATAATTGTTAAAATAAACGATAAAAATCAGAGGCAAAATGTACAACGAAAAAATGCTAATTCTCGGCTCGAACCGCTCGATCATACGCGAACTGTTCGAGTACGGCAAAACCCTTGCGGAAAAAGTCGGCAAAGATAACGTGTTCGACTATTCTCTCGGCAATCCCAGCGTTCCCGCTCCCGAAGGAGTCCGCGACGCGCTCCGCTCGCTCGTCGATATTCCCGACAGCACCGTAATCCACGGCTACACTTCGGCGCAAGGCGACGCGTCCGTACGCAAAACGATTTCCGATTATATAAACGAACGCTTTGACGCAAACGTTACACCCGACCTTATTTATATGACCGTAGGAGCGGCGGCGTCCCTTACCGTTACTCTCAAGGCGCTCGCCGAAGAGAACGACGAATTCATAACGTTCGCTCCGTTCTTCCCGGAATACAGAGTTTTCGTCGAAGGAACGGGCGCGTCCCTTAACGTCGTCCCGGCAGGTCCGGATATGTCCTTAGACCTTACCGCTTTCGAAAAAGCGATCGGCTCTCGCACCAAAGGCGTAATTATAAATTCGCCGAACAACCCGTCCGGCGCGGTTTATTCGGAAAAACAAATTAAATCTTTATGCTCGATTTTGGTATCCAAAGAAAAGGAATACGGTCACCCTATCTTCCTTATATCCGACGAACCTTACCGTGAAATCGTCTACGACGGAATCACCGTTCCGTACGTAATGAACTACTACGACGACTCGATAGTTTGTTACAGTTATTCAAAATCCCTATCCTTGCCCGGCGAACGTATAGGGTACGTTGCGGTTAATCCTTTATGCACGGACGCGCAAAATATTTACTATGCGATTTGCGGCGCGGGAAGAGTATTAGGGTACGTCTGTGCTCCGAGTTTGTTTCAAAGAGTGGTTGCAAAATGCGTTCGTCTGACCGGCGACGTAGAAGAATACAGGAAAAACCGCGATCTGCTTACGGGCGCGCTTTCTTCCTACGGATACGAATTCGTTAAGCCGCAAGGAGCGTTTTATTTGTTCATAAAAGCGTTCGGCGGCGACGCAAACGCTTTCGGCGAAGAGGCAAAAAAACTCGGACTGTTGCTCGTTCCGTCCGACAGTTTCGGAGTGGAAGGCTACGTCAGAGCGTCGTACTGCGTTTCGGCGGATATGATTAAGCGTTCGCTTCCTGCCTTCAAAAAACTTGCGGAGATCTATAAAAAATGAGAATGAGATTGCGTACCAACGCATACGAACGGCTTGACGCCTGCGGCAAATGGTACATTCCGACCGCAGACGAAGGGCGAAACGTAAAAGACGTAATAAAGGAAAGAGAACTTCTTTCGTACGAACTTCTTTACGGCTCGAACGAGCCTATATCTCTCGAAATAGGCTGCGGACAAGGCGGTTTCCTTTGCAAAAAAGCCAAACAGAACCCGTCGAATTCGTATTTAGGCGTAGAAAAAATCGCAAACGTCATACTGTCGGGAGCGGAAAAAGCGTGCTCGGAAAACATAAAAAACGTTCGTTTTTTGCGAGCGAACGCCGAATGTTTGGTTAAGTATTTACCCGAAACTTCGGTGAAAGAAATTTTTCTCAATTTTTCCACGCCGTTACCGAATAAAGGATACGCAAAACAGCGTCTTACCGCTCCGCGTTATCTCGAAATTTATAAAAAGTTACTCATCAAAAACGGAAGAATTTATCAAAAAACCGACGATAAAGATTTTTTTGAATTTTCTCTCGAACAGTTACAAAACAACGGTTTCATAATTTTATCGAAATCAGAGAATTTACACGAAAACGGCGAAGTCGGAATAGTCACCGAATACGAGAGAAAATTTATCTCTCTCGGTATGCCTATTTACGCGCTTTCTGCCGAAAAGAAGGACTAAAATGTACACGTTAAAACTTAAACCCGGCGAAGAAAAGCGCATACTTCATCATCCTTGGGTATACGCCAACGAAGTCGCCAAAATCGAAGGCAAAGACAAACAAGGGAGCGTGGCGAAAGTCGTTTCGTTCGACGGCAGGTTCGTCGGATACGGCTTTATTAACCACCTTTCGAAAATAATCGTGAGAATAATCAGCCGCGACGAAACGCCTATCGATCGCAATTTTTTTCTTAACCGTATAAGAAAAGCGAAAGAAGAACGCGAAAGCGAAGGTTACTGCGACAACTACCGCGTGGTTTTCGGCGAAAGCGACCTTTTGCCCGCGTTAATCGTCGATAAATACGGCGACCATCTCGTCGTGCAGTTTTTATCGCTCGGAATGGACGTACGCAAAGACCTTATCGTCGACGTGCTCGTCGAACTCTTCCGCCCGGCGTGCATTTACGAACGCAGCGACGTCGCCGTCAGAGAAAAAGAAGGTTTACCGCTCGTTAAGGGCGTGCTTTACGGCGAGTTAAACCCTTGCCTTACGATTGAAGAAAACGGCGTAAAACTGCGCATAGACGTGGCAAACGGACAAAAAACGGGCTATTTTCTCGACCAAAAAGAAAACCGCGCCGCACTGAAACCCTACGTCAAAGACAAAACTGTACTCGACTGTTTTTGCAATCAGGGCGGATTTTCTCTGTGCGCCGCAAAGTTCGGAGCAAAAGAAATTTACGCCGCAGACGTAAGCGAACTTGCTTTGGAATCGGTAAAAACCAACGCCGAACTCAACGGTTTTACCAACGTAACGACGATACGCGCGGACGTTTTCGAACTGCTGAGAGAATATAAACGCGACGGCAAAAAATTCGACGTAATCGTTCTTGATCCCCCGGCTTTCACCAAAACGGCGGACACGGTGCGCGACGCTTACCGCGGATATCTCGACATTAACACCATCGCGCTCAAACTACTTAACGAAGGCGGCGTGCTCGTTACTTGCAGTTGTTCGCAACACCTGACGGTACCCTACTTTTTACAAATGGTTTCCGAAGCGAGCACACGCTCGAAAGTGGACGCCAAACTCGTCGAATTCCGCACGCAGGCACGCGACCACGCAACTTTGCTCGGCTTGGACGAATCCCTCTACCTTAAAGTCGCAATACTCAGACGAGCGTAAATTTTAGTGAATAATATTTCATATTTTCGCTTGACAATCGCATACTGATAGGTATAAAGTTAAAGAAAAAAAAGGAGTTGTTTTATGCAGAAAATTATATTGGGCGTAGAAGGAATGATGTGCGGAATGTGCGAAAGCCACGTAAACGACGCTATAAGAAAAGCGGTAACCGTTAAATCGGTAAGTTCTTCGCACGTAGACAAAAAAACCGAAGTAGTAGCAAGCGACGACGTAAGCGTGGACGCGATAAAGGACGCTATTGCGGCGCAGGGATATACCGTAACCAGCGTAGAATCCGTTCCTTACGAAAAAAAGTCGTTTTTCGCCAGATTCAAAAAATAACGAAACCATAAAAAACGAGAAAGAAAAACCGCGAAAATTTCGCGGTTTTTTCCTTTGTTTTGCTTAAAAATAAAATATCAGTCGTTTTTCTCTTTTTCTTGCAATTTTTCTTCGTCTTTTTTGCGTTCGTAATAGTTTTTATACCCTGCTTTTTCGTTGTCCGCGGTGTCCCATTTTTTGCCGCCTACGGCAAGAAGGGAAAGTAGTCCGGCAGCGGTGATTACTACCGCTATTATCGGCAAAACGAGTTTATCGTCGATAATCGTACCCACCAAAGCAAGTACGCCGCCGATAATAAATACCGCGCCTAAAAAGATATAAAACTTCTTTGCTCCGCCTATCGTCTTAGAGAAAAATCCCCTGAAAATAAAGAGCAATCCGAGCGCACCGGCAAAAGCCGCGATAAGCCAGGCAAAATTAAGATCTTTGAATTTCTCCGGCATCACTACCGACAAAAGCCAAACGACTGCCGCCGCCACGAATAATAACGCAACGACTATTTTGAATATACCTTTCTTCTTCATTTCTTACTCCTTTATAAATAAGTTTTACCCGTTTTCGGTTTGATTACGGGCGGGTGG
>CAJLYQ010000029.1 GCA_905210905.1 uncultured Christensenella sp.
TATCAATTTGTCAATGCGTACAAATTCTTGAAATGTTACTTGAAATACTACGAGTACAATATCGAAAGTTACTACGACATCGCGTCGGGAAAAATTGTCTTTACGTTCGTTAAGTGTACGGACGCCGTAAGCGTCGATTTACGCGACTTTATCCACGAACTAACCACGACTTCGACAACGACAAACAAAACGGTTGCAACTATCAAATACAACGTCGAAACGCCCGAAACGGACGCGGACGGCAATATCATTTATACCACAACGCAAAAGACGGACGCAAACGGCGATCCCGTTACCGATAAAGACGGAAACCCCGTTTATATCCCGAAATATCAGCCCCGCCCCTCCACTATTGCAACCGTCTATTATTACCGCGATAAAAACAACAACATTGTACAATCGAACGAAAACGGGAATATCGACGGGCGGCTCTACCCCGTAAAGGCAAAGTATTATGAGTCGGAATATTTAGCGGACGCACAGTTTAACGCGGTTTACGAACTCGCTAACGCGCGATACGTTGATAATATCATTATCGACAACAACAAAACGATTGACCCGATAGACTTTTCGGGTTACCGACTTTATACGAAGGTTGCCCTTTATTACGACGGTAAGTTATTTAAGACGTTGCCCATAAGCGAGAAAATAATCACGCTCGACGGCGACGGCAAAAATACAAAAATCAAACTCGGTTTTAAGAAAATACTTTTGACCGAAGTTATCAAAAATTAGGAGGTCAGCAATGATAAAACCCGTAACGTTTCAAGGTTGTTTTAATTTCAACGCGAATTTGTACGCGCTTGAAGTACGCTCGCGTTTTATAGACCAAAGCAAAGCAAACGGATATTACAAGGGTTACGGCAACGAACTTGCCGCGCAAATCGTCGGTCAAAAAATACAAATCGGCACGGGCGCGTTTTTGGTGCAAGGTCGTATGTGCGAAATCACGGCGGCGGAATTAGTCGCCCCGCAAATTTTTGACGGCTTTGTCGGTTACGTTGTGGCGCGTATCGAAACGTACCACCCGTCGGACGACGCAAATTGTAGTCTTTTAGCGGTTGTCAATCGTACTTACGAGGCGATAACGCTCGAACAAAACGACACCTACGCGGCGACCGCAGACAATGTCAACACGGCTTACGAACTCCCGTTGTATTCGTTTGAAATTTCGGGTACGTCGATCGTCAATCTTAAAAAGTTGATAAACCCCGTTGCCGACTATGCAACGATTAAAACAATCGTTGACGAGGCACTCGAAAAAGCCGCAAGCGCAGTCGCGGCGGCAAACACCGCTATTTCAGCGGCAAATGCGGCAAACACAAAGTCCGACGACGCAGTCGCAAAGGCAACGGACGCAGTATCGAAAGCAACAAACGCCGTCAGCGCGGCAAACGCCGCGAATACAAAATCCGATAATGCAGTCGAAACAGCGAACGGCGCAAAGACCACCGCCGAAACGGTCAAAGGTATTGCCGAAAGCGCGGACGCAAAAGCGGGAAACGCCGAAACGGTGGCGGCGGGTGCGGTTACTACGGCGAACGGCGCAAAAACCAAAGCCGAGGACGCCGTCAGCAAAGCGGAAACGGCAATCGAAACCGCAAACGGCGCGGATACAAAAGCGGATAGCGCAACCGAAGTTGCAAGTGCGGCAAACACAAAGTCCGACAATGCGGTATCAGCCGCGAACGAGGCAAAACAAACCGCAAGCGACGCGGCAAACCTTGCAAGTACCACAAAAACGCAAGTCGAGCAAAAAGTAAATGACCTCGAACAGCAAATCGGAACGAAACAAGGTACAACCGTTACACTTAACGGAACACCGCAAGCAACTTTCGAGGGCGGCGGATTGATCGACGAAAATGATACAATCATTTTCAGCGGCGGCGAGGCATAGAAGGAGGGCTTGCAATGAAACTTACCTTTTGCGGCAAATCCCCGCAACAAAGATTTTTCCGAATTGGAGTTGTCGGTAATAACCTTGCCGACGATTTGACAATGATAATCGACAAGAAACAAGGCAATTTGAACCTTGCCGAATTTACGCCGTTTATTAAGATTGTCAACCGCGATTTTACGTTCGTCGATAAAACGCGACATTTTATTTTCGACGTCGATACCGACCCCGAAAAGGTAAGACTCATTTATGTTTTTCCGAAAAAGGTTACAAGGCAACGCAACGTCGATATGCAAGTGCTTTTCCAAAAGGCGGAAAACGACGATACGATAATTTGGCAAACGGAAATTTTTAACGCGACTTTCGATTTAGAAATCCCCGCCGACGAGGTTATTTCCAAAGAATACCCCGACGAGTTGCAAGACCTTGACGACCGCGTTACCGCGCTTGAACAAAAGGACGGCGGCGTTACCGAATGTATCGACCGCGCCCACTTCCCCGACGTCGGAGTCGGCGGTGTAATCTATATCGACGCGGCAACAAACACGCCGTACCGCTACGATACGGCAACAAACAATTACGTTATTATCGGGCTTGATCTCGACGATATAACAATTATCAATGCTAACGGAGGTAATTAAAATGTCAAACAAAACACTCAACGTAACGTTGATTATGCGCAACGACACGGCGGCAAATTGGGTGAGCAAAAACCCCGTTTTGACGCTCGGCGAACTTGGCGTCGAAACCGATACTCGCAAATTTAAGATCGGCGACGGCACTACCGCATACAACTCGTTGAAATACGGACTCGGCGGAAACGTCGAAGTCAAAAGCATCGCCCCCACCGCGAGCGACGTCGGCTACGACATTGGCACGCTTTGGGTTGACACGACGGGTACGAAGGCTTATATCCTTTTTGCAAAAACCGCAAATGCGGCAACGTGGATCGGGCTTTTGGACTCGCAAGGAAAAATCGACAAAGCAACACTCGCCGACGAGGCAATTAAACTCCAAACCGCAAGGACGATTAAGTTTTCGGGAGCGGTCGTCGCAAACTCTAAAACGTTTGACGGTAGCGGCGACGTCGAATACGTCCTCGTGCTTGCAAATAGCGGCGTATCGGCGGGAACTTATACCAAAGTTACCGTAAACGCAAAAGGTATTATCACAAGCGCAACGCAACTTACGGCGGCGGATATTCCCGCTCTTACTCTTTCCAAAATTTCGGACGCGGGAACGGCGGCAAGTAAGAATACGGGAACGGCGGCGGGCAATGTACCCGTGCTTGACGCAAACGCAAAAATCGCGGTCGCCCTTATCCCCTCGCTTACCCTTTCAAAGATTAGCGACGCGGGAACGGCGGCGGGTAAAAACGTCGGTACGGCGGCGGGCGACGTTCCCGTGCTTGGTAGCGACGGAAAACTCGACGAAAGTTTGCTCCCCGCAATCGCGATTACCGAAACTTTTGTCGTTGACAGTCAAGCCGCAATGCTCGCGCTTTCCGCGCAACGCGGCGACGTGGCAGTCCGCACGGACGAAAACAAGTCTTACATACTTAACGCCGATAATCCGACCGTGCTTGCAAATTGGGTTTGGTTGCGCACCCCCGATTGTAAGGTGCTTTCGGTAAACAGTAAAACGGGCGCGGTTGTGCTTACTACGAGCGATATTGCGGAAGGTGTAAACCTTTACTTTACCGAGGCGCGCGCTACCGCAAACTTCAACTCGAATTTCAAAAACAAAAGCGTAACCGAATTGAAAGACGGCGGAAACGTTGTACTTTCAACCGATACGTTGACGATTAACGGCGGTAAGGCGTAAAGGAGGTCAAAATGGCAACGCGGAATATAACCGTAACACTCAAAGTCAGACAAGACACCGCGGCAAATTGGGCGAGTAAAAACTCGGTACTTTCCGCGGGCGAATTTGGCTACGATACCACAAACAAGGTTTTGAAAATCGGCGACGGTACGACCGCTTGGGCAAACCTTGTTGCACTCAAAACCGAGGGCGGCGGCGCGTCAATCGCAATTTATGCCGCAACGGCGGCGGAGTCGGAAAAAGCCGTCGGGTATACGCGCGGCGGCGAAATTGACGCCGAATTTAAGAAAATTAAAACGCGGCTTGCCGCACTCGAAGGAGGTAATTAAACTATGAACATTGAAAAAGCAAAAATCTACGGTGTAGATAAAGTCGGCTCGTCCACCCCGTCCGCCCTTACGAGGACGGACGACGCCGTCGGGCTTTCCTATACGGTCGGCACGACGGACATTGTAAGCGACTTTGACCGTTGCTATCCGTGGAGCGATATGCAAGAAGTAACCGACGCGTCGGGTAACGTATTTATCAAGATACCGAAATTTTACTCTAAAATCACGAAAAACAGCAACGGAACATACAAGCACCAAATATCGGGTATCCGATACGAAGGTTTTTCAACGTTGTTTGTTGACGGCGCGGGAAACGAACTCGATTACGTTCTCGTCGGCAAATACGAAGGGAGCGGGTCGTCGGCGCGTGTGTACTCGAAATCGGGCGCAACGGCACTTGTCAATATTACTTGCGATAATTTCCGTACGGGTTGCAAGGCAAACGGCGCGGGTTATCAGCAATACGACTTCTTGATTGACCTTATTATCAAAGAATTGTGGCTCGTTGAAATGAAAACAACAAACTCACAATCGGTTATGTATGGTTATGCAAACGGTAATTCGGCGGCGGTCGCTACGGGAAGGACGGACAGCGTAAAAACCCCGTCGGGGTCGGAAGTCAGCAACACCGACGGCAAACACGCGTCGAAATACCGCGGTATCGAGAATTTGTGGGGCAACGTTTACAAGTGGGTTGACGGCATTTCGTTTTCCGACGAAAAAGTGTACGTTTGTTTCGACCCCGCATTTTATGCGGCGGGCAAAACCGCGTCGCCGTACGTTTATCAAGGCGACCGTTCGTCGGGCGGCGGCTATATTAAAAAGGTCGAACCGCTCGGACGCAACCCACTTATACAATACGCAACCGAAGTCGGCGGGAGTAACGCCACCTACTACGCGGATTACGCGTACGTCGACGGCTCCGTCCTTGCCGTTGGTGGGCTTTGGTACGACTCGACGAACGCGGGCTTGTGGTATTGGAACGGTGCTTTCGATCCGTCGGACGCGTACTCGAGCATCGGGGGTCGCCTTTGCTATAAACCTCTTTAAGAGAGGGATTGTCAAGGGGGATACCTCCCCCTTGGCGTCTATTCAATAGCGACAATAAAAACATAAAGGGTATTGCGCGCACTCCCCGACGCGAACGTCAACGGCTCCGTCCTTGCCGTTGGTGGGAATTGGAACAACACGACGAACGCGGGCTTGTGGAATTGGAACGGTAATTACGATCCGTCGAACACGAACTCGAACATCGGGGGTCGCATTTAATCTTGATATTTATTTAGAGCGCGCATAATCCTTGCCCCTCGGCAAAAAACACTTCACAAAGAGGGCGGTTTAGTAAGTCATTGAAAGACCGCAAGAAGATTAAAGGATATTCTATGAAAAGAGTCGGTTATTTGTACGAGAAAATGTGCGACGTCGATTTTATCAAAACGGCAATCCGAAACGCCGCAAAAGGTAAAACCGACCGACTCTACGTCAAAGCGATATTGAGTGATATTGACGGTTACGCACGAAAAATCAAAGCAATGCTCGAAACCGAAACGACAAAACTTTCGCCGAGTGAACATATCGAAATTTACGACAATTCTTGTTGTAAAATACGACAAATCACAGTACCGAAATTTTACCCCGATCAAATCGTGCATTGGCTTATTATTACGGCATTAAACCCCGTAATAACGCGCGGTATGTACCGTTATTGTTGCGGGAGCATACCTAACCGCGGCGGCATTGACGCGAAGGCTTACGTCGAAACGGCGATACGCGACGTCAAAATGCGTTATTGCGCAAAACTTGACGTATCAAAGTTTTTCGACAGCGTCCGCCCGCCGATATTGCTCGAAATGCTTAAAAGGAAAATCAAAGACGAAAAGGTTTTACGCCTTATCGGTCAAGTCCTCGAAAACGGCGGCGATCATCTACCGATCGGATATTATACGTCGCAATGGTTTTCAAATTTTTACTTGGAAGGTTTAGACCACTATATCAAAGAAGTATTGCACGTCAAATACTACGTCCGATACGTTGACGATATGGTTTTGATAGACTCTAACAAGCGAAAGTTACATAAAGCGGTTGCGGCGATTGATAACTACTTGCACGGTATCGGATTAAAGATAAAAGGTAATTGGCAAGTTTGGAAACTCAACTCGCGCCCGATTGATTTTGTCGGGTATCGGTTTTATAAAAACAAAACCATACTTCGCAAACGAATATTTTTTCGGCTATGTCGTCGAGTGCGCAAAGTTAGTAAAACGGGCTACACTACCCCGCGGCAAGCAATGAGCCTTTTATCCCTTATCGGTTGGCTATCACATATCAACGGGCGAAACTTCTATAAAAAGAACATTTACCCGTACGCGCCGAAAAACAAACTTAAAAAGATTGTAAGTAATTACAGTAAACAAAACGGAGGTAATCTCAAAAATGGCAAACGCAAAACAAAAAGTATTCAGCAAAGACAAATGGCTCAAAACGGCAAACACGGACAAGGCGGCGGGGATACTCACTCAACGCGAAATTGACGACGCTTGCGAAATTTGGGTCAACGACCTTGACGGTAAGTCAAAAGAAGAAATCGCCGACAACAACGGCGCGTCGCTCCGCGACGAGTGGTTTGTAGAGGCGTAAAATGAACGTTTGGGCAACGATCTTAACCGCGATTATAAGTACGTCCGTCGGCGCGGTGGTAACGGCGATTGTCGGCAATTTCAAAAGCGGACACGCAAAAAACAAAGCAATGCAAAGCGGCTTGCAAAGTCTTTTGCGCGCCGAAATTATACGACAGCACGAAAAATACACCGACCGCGGCTATTGTCCGATTTATGCAAAAGACGCATTGCGTCGGGAGTATGAGTCGTATCACTTGCTCGGCGGTAACGGCGTTATCACGGACTTATACAACGACTTGATCGCATTGCCCGAATTTCCGCCCCACCCCGACAACGAAAACAAAACGGAGGATTAAAAAAAACTTATGGATTGGCAAAGTATTATAATCAAAATCGTTTCCGCCCTACTCGCTACGCTCGGCGCGTGGGTTTTGGCAAAGGTTAAAAGCCTTATCAATACCAAAATCAAAAACGAAAAAGCGCGCAATCTTTTACAAGGCGCAACGAACGTTGTTTCAAATGCCGTAAAGGCTACATATCAAACTTACGTCGAGTCTATCAAAGGTACGGACGCTTGGACGAAAGACGCGCAAGAGGAGGCGTTAAAACTTGCAATCGCGGCGGCGCGTATGCAGTTATCGGCGGACGTCGAAAAATTTATAAACGACAACTTCGGCGACATCGAAACGTGGATAAAGTCGCAAATCGAGGCAACGCTTTACGACTTGAAAAACAAGCCTTTGGAGGTACAAAATGAAAACGGTTAAAGCAATTATGTTTTGGCTTTTGTCGCTAACGTGGGGCGCGCTTATGACGCTTTGCGGCGGCGTTGTTGCCCTTGCCTTGCTTGTAACGGGGCATAAACCGAAACGATTTCATTATTTGATTTATTTTGAAGTCGGGAGCGGTTGGGGCGGCTTTGAACTCGGCGCGTTTTTCGTCGTCAACAAAAACCCGTCTTTACATATCTTGCAACACGAAAGCGGACACGGTTTACAAAATATTATGCTCGGCGTGTTTATGCCTTTTATCGTCAGTATTCCCTCTTGTATTCGCTATTGGTGGCGCGAGTACAAAATACGAAAAGGACTCGGCAACACTTTACCGCCCTACGATCGAATATGGTTTGAAGGTTGGGCAACCCGCCTCGGCGAAAAACATTTTAATTGATAAAACAAAAACGCCCTCGCAAGAAGGCGTTTTTTATTGCTTGTTTTGGCGTTAGTCGTCGATATGTTCGCCGACAATCTTTATATTGCAACCGTAATTTTGCCCGTCGCTACCGCCCGTTATATCGGCGATTTCGCCGTCAAGTGTAAACCGTTCGTCAAACTCGCCTACAAATTCCCACGCAAGATCCGATTTGATACGACCGATACGCTTACGCGTCCGCGCGTTTATGACGTCCACGCTTTCGGGGTATTCCTCGGTTGGCTTGTGTTTGATTAAAAGCGGGTCGCCGACGTTGCTTTTTTGTATGTTTTCTTGGCAATTATCGAACGATACCCCGACCGCCTTTGTAAATATCGGAAAACTCAACGTCGTTGCGGGCGACGTTACCGCGGCGTCGCTCATTTTGATTATATGCGGATTTTCGGTTGTCGTAATTTTTTTACGGCTTTCAAGTGCGGCTCGTTCCGTTTGTTTGGCGTCGCGAGCGGCTTTTGTTTCTTTCGCCCGCGCTTTGATTGCAAACACGGTAAATACAACGCCGACGGCAAGCAATGCGCAAATTATCAACGCTTGCCACGTTTGCATATTTTCGCCGTTTTCCCCTACGCTACCGCCGACAACGCTCGCAAAGATAAATAACGGCAACCACGATACAACGGCAATTATAACGCGTACAACGCGTTTAAGATTATAAAACCACTTCATACAAAATCACTCCTTATTTTTCTTGATTTCTTTTTCAAGGTCGTATGCGTACATTAAAAGAGCGGTTTTGTGGCGCATATCGAAAGACTCGCATACCTTCAGTAATTCCCGCTCGTATTCGGTCAAATCCCCGCCGACATTGCCCGCTACGTTTGCAATGTTATTCGAGTTATTGTTACCGATTATTTGTTGTACGGGTGCGTCGCGTGGCGGTCGCCCCGTAATAAGGTAGTCAAGCGACACGCCGAAATATTCGGCGATTTTTGCATAAAAGACAGCCGACGGCTCGCGTTTTCCCGTTTTCCACTCCGAAACCGTTGTCGGGCGCACGTTTAACGCTCGCGCGAGGTCGCCTTGCTTTTTTCCTTGCTTTTTCAAAAGGTCGAAAATCCGTTCGGAAACCGTCATATAAAAAAGACTCCTTGAAAGATAAATTTTTCGTTTACACTTCAAGAAGTCTTGACTTTCTCGGTCGTTCGATATATAATAGTAGTACGATTATCGACGCACCGAGAAAAACGGGCGTCGTTATATCGTTAGCCGTGTTATAACCGAGTCGCAAGATATGAAGTGTAATGATTGTAGCAAATCTATTATATCAAATCTTTACGGCGAAGTCAATAACGCGGCTATTCCTTTATTAAAAATCTCGGTATAACGATAAAACGCCCTCCACTATCGGAAGGCGTTTATTTTTCTCGAAAAAAATAAAAATATTTTTTGAAAAAGTGCGTAAAACGGTTGACTTATCATAGTAACTATGATATAATATAATCACAAAGGTTGAGGGAAACAAAAACCTTTGAAATCAAAAAAGGAGGTGCGAATATGGACAACATAACAAAAGCCTTGCAAGACTTGGCAAAAGCGGTTGAAAGTAACGACACGGTGGAACGAGTCAAAGTTACAATAACACTTAAAAAGCCAAAGACAAGCAAGGCACAAACCAAAGCCGAGTAAATCGGCAAGGCAGAGCGGGCGGGAAACCGCCCCTCGTAAGTCCTATTTTATCATATTTTAGTCGGGTTTGTCAAATCAAAATGCCCGCGATAGGAGGACAAAATGCAAAATCAATCAAAAAGACCGTACAAAATAACCGTAATTTTAAGCGGTAGGACAAATCAAGTCGAAAATCCTAACCCCGACGGGTCATACACTTTTAGCCCGTTCGGCAACGCCCGCACGTCGGAAAAATCGGCGATTGCCGCAACACGGCGTTTTTACTCCCTTTGCGGTTGCAAGGTCGAAAAAATTATTAAAATCGAAAAAAACGGAGGTGTAATATGACGATCGAAAAAAACGGTAAAACTTACAAGGTGGCGGAAAACGCGAAATCGTGGACGGTATCCATATTAAGCGATTGCAACGTAACGGCAACGGTGAAAATATCAAAATCCGATTGCCCTACTTTCGACGACGTAAAAGCGTTTATCGCCGAAAACGACTTATTTTAACGGAGGTACAAAATGGCACGGAGTGAGGCACAAAAAGCCGCCGACGCAAGATACGCAAAAAAAATAAACGGAAAATACAAGCCGTTTATTGTAAATCTTGATCCCGCCGAACTTGCCCGCATTAACGCCGTTATAGCGGCGTCGGGTATGAAAAAAGCCGAGTTTTTGCGTTGGGCGGTCGGCGAATTGGAAAACAAAAACAAATAATCAAAAAAAAGAGGTAAAGCGGGTTGCCCTATCGGTAGCCCGCTTTTGTTTTACGGAGGTTAAAAATGAAGGGTATCAAATACACGGCGAAAGAAAAAGAAAACGCGCTTAAAAAATGGATAGTTGACGGCGAGGACGTTTTCAAGGTTGCAAAGAAAACAAAATGCACGATACAAAGTCTTTATCGGTGGCGGAGAGCCTACGACGGCACAACGGACAGTTTGAAAAACAAATCAAGCCGCCCGCACACGCCGCACCCGAACGCGCACACGCCCGAAGAAACGGCGCAAATTGCCGAAGTATTCAAATCGCACCCCGATATAAGTTACGCCGAGGCGTTGGGCATACTTCGCACCGACTACGGCTACGCGCGGACGTATGGCGGATTTTACCGCTTTTTAATGAAACATAAAATACGCCCCGTGCGGGAAATAAACCCGTATATCGCAAAGCCGTACGATACGCCCGAAATGTTCGGCGTAAAAATGCAAATGGACGTCAAATACGTTCCGTTAGAGTGTAACGTCGGCGAATACAAACACGAGCGATATTATCAATATACAATGATTGACGAGGCAACGCGGGAGCGGTTTATATACCCTTACAAGGAAAAAAGCGGATACTCGACCGTCGATTTTATCAAACGCGCGATAATTTACTTCGGTTATTTGCCCTCTATCATTCAAACCGACAACGGCACGGAATTTACAAACCCGAAAGGCACGGGCGAAGGCAAAGTCCACGCCGTCGATCAGTTATTAAACCGACTCCGCATAAAACATAAATTGATACGCGTTTACACGCCGCGCCACAATGGAAAAGTTGAACGCTCACATCGTACCGATCAAGAAAATTTTTATAATCATTTAACCTTTTCAACCTTTGAAGAATTACGCGAAAAAATGCACGCTTGGCTCGTGCGTTATAATCATTGCCCGCACTCGTCTTTACGTGATAAATACGGGCGGCGGTCGTGGATTACACCGCTACAAAAGCGCGCCGAACTTATGGAAGTTTTGAAATCGGCAACGCCCGAAACGCCCGACGCGGGCTATCGGGTCAAATTCTTGAAGAAAAAAGCCGCCTAACGAAACTTAACACCGCCGACGCGCCGCGTCTATTATCGCCGCGGTTGTTTTCTTATGCCCTTTTACAAGTTAAAACAACGGGGATTGCCGCACAACACGACGGCAACCCCCTTATTTTGCCTATTTTAGGGCGTCAAAACCCCGAAAATAAAAATTATTTAGAAAATTTCTTAAAATCTCTTAAAAAACGATTGACAAAACAACAGAAATTGCATCCCAATAATGTGAATTATATCATTTTTCACTTATTGGGATGCATACTTACTTAGATCACTCTCGGACTCGAAAGTCCAAGTTCTTCTGCAACCTCTTCGTAGGTAAGACCCGATTTCTCAATCGCTTGATAAATCTTATCTCCGGTTTTCCGTTTATTCAATCTCTTTTTGCTCCCCATCTTAACTACCTCCTTTGGTGAACATCTCAACATTAAAGGCAGCCTGGGTGCATATCTAATTTTAACACAGAGAATCGATTTTGTCAACGCTTCTGTGCGCGCTCCCGCGCTTCTTTTTATTGAACAGGTTATGTCCAATCTGTTTGTGTAAATAGTATAGCAAAATTTAATCTTTATAACAATGTACCAACGGTTCATTTTTTGCGGTATTTCTCTAAATCTTCCGGCACGTATAATGAATGAATAACGTATGGAGTATTACGTGTCAAACCTATAACGCAAAAAGAGTTCGGAATTTTACCGAACTCTCTTTGCTGATCCACTTGCAGGTGTTCCCATTAAAATATTTTTTGTTTTCTTATAATCCCTAATGGTGACACCCGCAAATCGTCTTTTTTTGTTTGGCGCACCCGATTGGATTCGAACCAACGACACCTAGCGTCGGAGGCTAGTGCTCTATCCGGCTGAGCTACGAGTGCATTTTCTTTATAAAGCGTTTGCTATTCTATCACAGATCGGGGTTTGCGTCAAGCGAAAGCGCCGCCGCAGGTATCCCTTCCGAGATAGCGAAGTATGCCGCCGCGCCTATCATCGCGCCGTTGTCGGTACACAATATTTTAGGCGGAAGATAAACTTTTATACCGTTCTTTTTTCCTTCTTCCGTCATCTTGCGTCTGAACTCGCCGTTTGCGCCGACCCCGCCTGCTATCGCTATTTCTTTATATCCGTATTTTTTTGCCGCTTTGATTGCGTTTTCCACCAACATACCGGTCGCTCTGTCCTGAAAGGATTTTGCCACGTCGTGCGTGTTTATTTTTTCTCCGCGTTGTTCTGCGTTTCTCACGTAGTTGATTACCGCAGTTTTTATCCCGGAATAAGAAAAATCAAGCGTATCTTCCCCTTTGTACGGTCTGGGCAAAACTACCGTGTTTTTGCCTTCTACGGCGTGCTTTTCGATTTGCGGTCCACCGGGGTACGGAAGACCTATCACTCTTGCGACTTTATCGAAGGCTTCTCCTGCCGCGTCGTCTCTCGTCGCTCCCAAGACTTTCATATTTCCGTAACTTTTTACTTCCATCAATTCGGTATGTCCGCCGCTTGCGAGCATACAAAGGAAAGGAAAGTTGAGTTCTTCGTGAACGAGAAAATTTGCCAAAACGTGCCCTTTTATGTGATCGATACCCACAATCGGGATACCCAAAGCGTACGCAAGAGATTTAGCGAACGACACGCCGACAAGCAACGCTCCCTGAAGCCCCGCGCCGTATGTCACCGCTATTACTTCTATATCTTTAAGCGTCAGTTCCGCTTTCTTTATCGCTTCGCTTACCACGTTGCCGATAGCGATTACGTGATTTCTGGACGCTATTTCCGGCACTACTCCGCCGAAGCGTTTATGTATTTCTATTTGTGAACTTATCTCGTTCGAAAGCACGGTTTTTCCTTTCAGAACCGCCGCCGCCGTTTCGTCGCAACTCGATTCTATCGCAAGGATAATTACGTCTTTTTTTCCGCGCAATTCGTCAAGTTTGTTTTGCGCTTTTTTCTCGTATTCCGTCATAACTAACTAACTTCTTTTAAGATACTCGATGATAAAACCTTGCAAATCGCCGTCCATAACCGCGTTTACGTTTGCGTTTTCATAGCCCGTTCTGTGGTCTTTGACGAGCGTATACGGGCAAAATACGTAACTTCTTATCTGACTGCCCCACTCGATTTTTTTCATCTCGCCTTTTATGGACTGCGCCTCTTCCAGTCTTTCTCTTTCCCTCAATTCGGTAAGTTTGCTTATCAGCATTTTCATTGCGGTTTCTCTGTTTTGTATCTGACTTCTCTCGTTCTGACACTGAACCACTATACCTGTAGGTAAGTGCGTTATTCTTACCGCGCTGTCCGTTTTGTTGATATGTTGTCCGCCGGCTCCGCCGCTTCGATAAGTATCTACTCTAAGTTCTTCCGGGTTAATCTTAATATCTTCGTTTTCCGTTATTTCCGGCATAACTTCCAGACTTGCAAAAGACGTTTGTCTTCTCTTGTTTGCGTCGAAAGGGCTTATTCTTACCAGTCTGTGAACGCCCATTTCCGCTTTGAGATAGCCGTAGGCATTTTCCCCTTCGACCGAGAAAGTAACGCTCTTTATCCCTGCGTCGTCGCCGTCGAGTTTGTCCAGCACGCTTACTTTGTATCCCGAACGTTCCGCATATCTCGTGTACATACGGAACAGCATTTCTACCCAGTCCTGCGCCTCGGTTCCGCCTGCTCCCGCGTGCAAGGTAAGAATGGCGTCGTTGGCATCGTATTTGCCTCTGAGCAACGCCTCAATAGACAGTTCCGCCACCCTTTTCGAGAGTGCGTTGACTTCGTCTATCGCGCCCTGCATCTCGCTTTCTTCTTCCATTTCTTCGATCACGTCGAGCAGTTCTCTCGTTTCCGCAAGTTTTTTCTCGACTTCTTCCACGCGTTTAACTTTCTTAGCGCACTCGTTTATTCTTCTGTTTACTTTTTGCGCTTTCTCCACGTCCGTCCAGAAGTCTTCCGCGTGGCTTTGCTCGGTAAGCGTCGCTATTTCTTTCTTGCACCCTTCGACGTCGAAAGCGTCGCGTAAAGTCGCGATTTCTTTCTCGGTTTTGTCAAGCGTTTGTCTTTGCGAATAAAAATCAATCATCTTATTACCTGCTCGCTCTTATTTTTTCTTTCCGCAACAGTCTTTGAATTTCTTTCCCGAACCGCACGGACACGGACCGTTGGCATACACTCCCTGACGTTTAAGAGATATTTGCGACGCTCTTTCCTGAACCGCGTTCTTTCTCTCTACCGCTTCTTCTGCGTCGAACTTGCACATAGCGATGGCTACGGACTGCTGAATGTTTTCTATCATACAGTCGAACATATCCATACCTTCTCTTCTGTACTCTATTACCGGGTCGCGCTGTCCGAGCCCTCTCAGCCCTATACCGTTTCTGAGCGTGTCCATATTGTTTATATGGTTCATCCAGTTGGTATCGACGGTACGCAATAGTACGTTGCGTTCGAAATCTTTATAATCGAAACCGTTCTCTTCCATAAGTTTGCACTTTTCTTCGTACTGGCGTTTTGCTTCTTCCACCACGGTTTCCACGATCAAATCGTATTGTCTGTGTCCGACGAGTTCTTTCGTGACAATATTCGTGCCTTTTTTAAGGAACGTTCTTTCCAGTGCGGAGTTAAACGCAACGTAATCGACGGAGTTTTCGTCGCCCGACGAGAAGTCTACGTAACCCGCCACCATATCGCTTACGGCAGGTTCTATATACTTGAGTATCTGATCGTGAACGTCCGCGCCTTCAAAAACCTTGTTTCTTTCCGCATAAATAAGTTGTCTTTGCTTGTTCATAACGTCGTCGTAATTAAGGACGTATTTTCTTCTTTCGAAGTTTGCGTCTTCGCAACGTTTTTGCGCGTTCTCGATTTGTTTGGAAAGCATCGGCATTTGGATCGCCGCGTCTTCGTCCCCTCTGAGCATACCGGTAAGCATACCCGACAGTCTGTCGCCGCCGAACCTTCTCATAAGGTCGTCTTCGAACGAAATGAAGAAACAACTGCTTCCTTCGTCGCCCTGACGTCCGCTACGTCCTCGTAACTGATTGTCGATACGACGGGACTCGTGCCTTTCCGTACCGATAACTCTTAATCCGCCGAGTTTCTTTACTTCAAGTCTTTCTTTGTCCGTTTCTTCTTTGAACTTCTTTACGAGGTCTGCAAATCTCTGTCTTGCCGCTATCTCTTCGGGATCGGTTATTTGGTTGAACGCCGTAGCGACGCTTATGAGTTCTTCGCTGTAGCCGTCCTTTATCATTCTTTCTCTCGCCATATATTCTGGGTTACCGCCGAGAAGAATATCCGTTCCCCTACCTGCCATATTGGTCGCTATGGTAACCGCGCCCGCTTTACCTGCCTGAGCGATGATCTTCGCTTCTAGTTCGTTGCTTTTAGCGTTAAGCACGTTATGCGGAATTCCTTTCCTTGCAAGCATACGGCTGAGTTGTTCGCTGACTTCGACGCTTATCGTCCCCACAAGCACGGGTTGCTTTCTTTCGTGCACTTCTTTGATTTCTTCCACGACCGCCTTAAACTTAGCGGCTTTCGTTGCGAAAACTTTGTCGGGTTCGTCGTCGCGGATCATCTCGTGATTGGTCGGAATTTCCACTACGTCGAGATTGTATATTCCTTTGAACTCCGCTTCTTCGGTAAGCGCGGTACCCGTCATACCCGAAAGTTTATCGTACATACGGAACAGGTTTTGGAAAGTAATCGTCGCTACCGTTCTGCTCTCTCTCTTTATTCTTACTTTTTCTTTCGCTTCGATTGCCTGGTGCAAACCGTCGGAAAATCTTCTTCCTTCCATCTTACGGCCGGTAAACTCGTCTACTATTACCACTTCGCCGTTTTCAACGATGTAATCGTCGTCGCGCGCCATAAGGAAATTCGCCCTGAGCGCATTGTTTATTTTAGTGTTAAGATCGGCTCTTTGTCCGTCGGTCATATCTCCGCGGAAAAACTTATCCGCTTTGTTAAGTCCGCTTTCGGTAAGATAAACGTGCGTTTCTTTCTCGTCTTTGGAATAATCGTCTTCGCCGAGTATTTTAATAAAACTTTGCACGTCTTCGTAAATCTTCGTCGCTTCCGCCGCCCTGTCCGATATGATCAAAGGCGTTCTCGCTTCGTCTATAAGAATACTGTCCACTTCGTCCACGATCGCAAAGGCGTGTCCGCGTTGCATAACTCTATCCTTGCTCGTAGCCATATTGTCGCGAAGATAATCGAACCCTACTTCGTTGTTTGTGCAGTACGTTACGTCCGCTTCGTACGCCTTTTTCTTCTCCGCAAAACTCATATTAGGCAGTATGCAGCCTACTTTAAGTCCGAGAAATTCGTATACCTTGCCCATCCATTCCGCGTCACGTTTCGCAAGGTAATCGTTTACCGTTACGATATGAACTCCTTTCCCGGTAAGAGCGTTAAGATAAGCCGGCAGGGTCGCGACGAGCGTTTTACCTTCACCGGTTTTCATTTCGGCGATTCTGCCCTGATGGAGAACTATTCCGCCGATAAGTTGCACGTCGAAATGACGCATATTAAGAACTCTTTTGGCCGCTTCTCTGACTACTGCAAACGCGTCGGGCAAAAGTTTATCGAGCGATTCGCCGCTTGCGTATCTTTCTTTAAGCGCAGGCGTTTGCGAAATAAGTTCTTCATCGCTCATAGCGGCGTAAGTCGGTTCTTTCGCGTTGATTTCATCAACCGTCACACGCAGTTTCTTTATCGTTTTTTCTCTGTCTTTTCTTTGGAGGAAACTAATTAAACCCATTTTTTAACTCTCCTAAATGATAGTCCTTGCTATTTATTTCTAATTAAAGCCTTGATATTATAACATAAGGAGCGACTAATAACAACAAAAAACGCCGCCGTATTCAACATTTATTTGTGCTTTAAGCCTTATCAAAGGGAGAATATCGTTTTATTCGACATAATTCGTTTATATCTACCCCCGGCACGGCGATTTATGGTATAATAATCTTATCGAAAAAAAAGGAGCAAAAAATGGCTACGACAAAAGAATACGTTGATTTTTGCGTCGAACAGTTGCCGACGCATTACGATATACGTTATCGCAAAATGTTCGGCGAATATATGATATACCTGAACGACAAACCGGTTTTTCTTGTATGCGACAATACGGTTTTCGTCAAAAAAATTCCCGAACTTGCCGCTATTATGGAAGACGCGTCGGAAAACTACCCTTACGACGGAGCAAAACTTCATTACGTACTCGACGTAGAAGATCGCGAACTTACCAAACGAGTCGCCGAAATTCTGGAACGCGTAACGCCCGTGCCGAAAAAGAAAAAATAATTCGCTATGCCTTATCAACCTACATTGTTTGAAAAAGAAACCGTCGAACCCCTTGCGGCAAGACTTCGTCCGCGCGATCTCGACGAATACTGCGGACAGGAACACCTGCTCGGAGAAGGAAAAGTTTTGCGCCGTCTTATAGAAAACGACAACGTCGGTTCTATGATATTCTGGGGACCGCCCGGCGTGGGAAAAACCACTCTCGCACGCATTATCGCCAACCGCACGAAAGCAAAATTTATCGATTTCTCCGCCGTTACGAGCGGCATAAAAGAGATAAAGCAGGTAATGGAACAAGCGGAAGAAGGCAGGCGGTACGGAGAAAAAACAATCGTTTTCGTAGACGAAATACACAGATTTAACAAAGCGCAGCAAGACGCTTTTCTTCCGTACGTCGAAAAAGGAAGCATAATTTTAATCGGCGCGACTACGGAAAACCCGTCTTTTGAAGTAAACGGCGCACTCCTTTCGCGAGCGAAAGTTTTTGTTTTGCAATCGCTTAAAACCGCCGATCTCGTCAAACTTCTCCGCCACGCCCTTACGGACGAACGCGGTTTCGGCGGTCAAAACGTGGACATATCCGACGAACTGATACAAACCATCGCAAACTTCGCAAACGGCGACGCGAGAAACGCGCTTTCCACGCTGGAAATGGCAATTCTTAACGGGATATACAAAAACGGAAAAACCACCGTTACGAGTGAAATCGTCGAACAATGCACGTCGAAAAAATCCCTTCTTTACGACAAAAACGGCGAAGAACACTATAATCTGATTTCCGCTTTGCATAAGTCGATGAGAAATTCCGATCCGGACGCGGCCGTATACTGGCTTGCAAGAATGCTCGAAGCCGGGGAAGATCCGGTTTACGTCGCAAGAAGAGTTACTCGTTTCGCAAGCGAAGACGTGGGATTAGCCGATCCGAGAGCGTTGGAAATAGCGGTTGCCGCATATCAGGCGTGCCACCTTATCGGTATGCCCGAATGTTCGGTTCATCTTACGCAAGCCGTAGTTTATATGTCGCTCGCTCCTAAATCGAACGCGCTCTACGTCGCTTACGAATCCGCCAAAAAAGACGCTCTTAAACAACTTGCCGAGCCTGTTCCTTTGGTGATACGCAACGCTCCGACAAAACTTATGAAAGAGTTAAACTACGGCAAAGGGTACCGTTATGCTCACGATACGGACGCCAAACTTACGTCTATGCAATGTCTGCCCGACAGTCTTGTCGGAAAGGAATACTACGTTCCTACGGAAGAAGGGCTTGAGTCGAGATACAAAACACGCCTCGAAGAAATCAAGGCGTGGAAGAAAAATCATACCGACGAATAAAAGATCGGAATTCCGATTAATTTTTTCTATTCGGCGAAGAAGTCAAGCAAATCTTTTGCGCATCTTTCCCCTTCGTCGAAAAGGAAAATATGCCCCGAATTTTCGTAGGTAATCAGTTTTGCTTTCTTGCATACTTCGGTAAGTCTTGCGCTTTGGTAATAAGGCATCGTTTTATCTATCGTACCCCAAATGCACAATATCGGAATATCGGTTTTGCCGATTGTTTTATAATTTTCCGTCACTTTTTTGGTTTGTAAAATAGTGTTCCTGAGCGAAGAAAGCGTGCTACGCAAAAAGCCTTTGAATTTTGCCGCTTCGGCAAATTTTCGAACATAATAATCTTTCTCTTTTTCCGTGGAATAATACATTTCAGACGCACATTTTTTTAGTAACAATTTGCCTGCTACGCTATAAAAAACGAGTTCTCCAAGTCCTTTTACTTTGCAAAGTTTCATATAAAACGGCGGCTTGAAAGTATCCATACCGGCAGGGGCGAGCAAAGCGAGTTTTTTCACTTTTTCGGGGTGTTCGGCGGTAAACGTCGCACAAATAGAACCGCCCATCGAAGTTCCCACGAGAATAAATTTTTCGTTCGGAATTACCGCGTTCGTAAGTTCTTCGAGTTGTTCGGCAAAAAGTTCGGGCGTGTAATCTCTTTTCGACCTTTCGCTGAAACCGCGACCGAGTAAATCATATCTTAGCGTTTTATAGCCTCGTTTTACGAATTCGTCGAAAAGTTTGTCGTAAATGTAATACGGCGTGGCGTATCCGTGTACAAGCACTACCGTTTCGCCGTCGCCTTTGATTTCGTAGTGCGTTGTTCCGCATTTAAGCGAAACGAAATCGCCGCCGATTTTTCCCTTGTCTAAAGTCGATAATTCGAATTTGTCGATTTGATTAACGAATTTTTTCATTTCTTTTTCCGTCATAATTAACTCTCCGATATAATTTCAAGTAGTTTTTCCGCCGCTTTTTCCGCATATAACGGCGCGTTTTTTATAGAATCGTCTACGCTTTCGGCATACGAAAGCAGCGTTTCGACGTGTTTTATTCCGCCATTTTTAGTTTCTTCGTCACTTAAAGTCGTGTATCCTGCTATGGCGTACACGTCGATTCCCTTTTTCTTCGCCCTCTCGCAAACTCCGAAAACCGCCTTGCCGTGCAACGATTGCTCGTCGATTCTGCCTTCGCCTGTAATCACTGCGTCGATCCCGTCGAGTTTTTCGTCGTAACCGATTAAGTCAAGCACGCAATCTATTCCGCTTCTCGGTTTGGCGTTAAGATATGCGATAAAACCGCCGCCCAAACCGCCTGCCGCTCCCGCGCATTTCATATCCTCAAGCCTGACTCCGGTGATTTTTTCCGTTACGAAAGCGTAGTTCAACATACCGTTTTCAAGTGCGTCGGCAAAAGAACCGACCGCCCCTTTTTGCTTACCGAAAAACCTTGTCGCACCAAACTCTCCGGTAAGCGGATTATCCACGTCACTGACGAGAACGAATTCTTTATCCGATAAATAAGTGGTTTTACTTAAATCGACGTCGGCAATTTTATCTAAACTCTCGCCGACGGGTTTAACTTCTTTTCCGTATTTATCGAGAAAAACGAACCCTAAAGCGGAAAGCGCGCCTATACCTCCGTCGTTGGTCGCACTGCCGCCCAAGCAAAGAAAAATCTTTTTTGCGCCCCGTTTAATTGCGTCGAGAATAAGTTCTCCCGTACCGTACGTCGTGGCGTGAAGCGCGTTGCCGTCTTTATATTCGATAAGCGTAAGTCCGCTCGCCTCGGCGGTTTCTACAATAGCGGTATCGCCGCTTAACGCATAAGACGCGGTGATTTTTTCAAACAACGGATTATGGCATTCCGCCGTAATTCTTTCATACTTACCGCAAGACAAAATTGCCGAAAGCGTTCCTTCTCCCCCGTCGGCTATACCTACGCCCTTTACTTCAACGTCAAACCCTTTTCGCTTGGCGGTTTGAGCAAAAACGTCCGCAATTTTAGGCGAAGCCAAAGTTCCCTTAAAAGAATCGGACGAAACCAAAATTTTTTTCATAGCCCCCTCCTATCCGTTTTGTATTTAGTATACAACACTATTCTTTTCGGGTCAATACCCCTGTATTTACGGACGGACGGAAGGCATTTTTGTATCCGTGGATACAGATAAGTATATTTTATGTCGTTTTACGTAGCGGCGGATACAATAATATGCTAAAAATAAAGGCGACCGAACGGTCGCCTTTACACAAAACTATATCTAAATAATTATTTTTTCCAGTAGCCTTTGTCTTGCATTATTTTGATTTTCATATCGATTTGTTCCATAAATTCCTTATTCGTTTTGGTCTTTATGAGTTCGTTAATCATAACTTCCGACGCGTCGCCGCCGTCGCCTGCGTTTAACATACGGCGCATACCCCATACGGTTTCGAGTTCTTTTTGCGTAAGAAGAAGTTCTTCTCTTCTCGTTCCGCTCCGATTAAGGTCGATCGCGGGGAAAATACGTTTTTCGGTGAGTCGTCTGTCAAGGTGGATTTCCATATTGCCGGTGCC
>CAJLYQ010000030.1 GCA_905210905.1 uncultured Christensenella sp.
ATAAAAAAAAGTCAATAACGGCTATTGACTTCGCTTTAACGGTTTAAGAAACGCCGATCCCGACGGGATTTATTTCGACCAGACTGCATAAAAACGCTTATATCCTTCGATAAAATACGGAAAAACGACTTCGTCGCCGTCTTCGTCCGACCAGTAAAGAAAAATCGCGTCTTCCTTCTTCGTCGAGGGCGCTTTAAGAATAAACGCGCCGTGAATTTCGCTAACTTCGCTTCCGCCGTTTGCGTCGAACAAAACCGTGTAATTAGTTACCGCCGTACCCGTATCGGATAGTTTCGATGCGGCGAAATCCCAGTAGTATGCGTACGCTTCTTTTACGTTGGACGGAACTACGATTTTCAGATCCGAACTCGTCGCGGAAAACAAAGCGGAGGCGGTTTGGGGCGGGCGGCGGGTCGTGAGAATAAAGGTTTTCAGTCCGGTACAGCCGACGAGCGAGTTTTCCGCCAAATAAGTCAACTCGCTTTCTTTTTCAAAACGCACTTTTTCGAGATTAACGCAAAAATTAAACGCAAATTCTTTTACGGTTTTTACGCTTTTCGGCAAAACAACGGACGAAATTTTACACTCGGAAAAAGCAAATTCGCCTATAATTTCCGTATCTTGTTTTACCGAATATTCTCCGGTTTTCGCACACGGAAAACGCACGGCGGTTTTGCCGCCCGACGAATAAAGCGCGCCGTCGATCGATTGAAAATAAGCGTTGTTTTTTTCCACCGCGATTTCTTCAAGGAGCGGCACGGACGAAAAATCGAAAAATTCCTTTACGTTTTTTCCGAGCGTGATTTTTTTAAGAGCGGTCTGTTCGAACGCAGTTTCGGACACGGTTACCGTTTTGTCCGAAACGACGTACTCGTCCCCTTTTTTTCCTTGCGGATAACGGTACAATATTTGCTCGTCTTTCGAGTAAAGTATCCCGTCCACCGATTTATAGTAACCGTTACTTTCGTTTACAGAAAATTCTTTCAAACTTTTAAGCCCTTCGAATGCTCCGTCTTCCGCTTTTGCGTTTTCGCCGAAAACTATTTTTTGTATATTGTCATTATAGATTAAAGCGTTCTTTGCGAGCGTGCGATCGAAAGAAAAAATATCTTTTTTCAGCGCGACCGGGTAAGCGACGATTTTATCTTCTTTTTTGTCGCAAAGGGAATCTCCGTCGATTTCGTACCGTTCGTTACTGCCTATTATTTCAAAGGAATTAAGGGAATAACACCGATAAAATTCCTCTTCGATTTCGGTTACGTTTTTTCCTATACAAAAGTTTACGACGTAAGATTTTATTTTCAAAAATCCTTTTTTTATGCCGACTACGGGCAAACCAAGATGGGTGTCGGGTACGCAAACCGAGATGGAATTACCCGAAAAACTCGACGCTATAAATGCGTCGAGCGTAGCGTTTTTTTCATATTTTATTCCTAAACTACCGGTGGTAATATCCGTCCAGTTGGCGTACAGAACGCAATCCGCCGTCGGAGAAAACGGAAAAACCGCTCTTTCTCTGAGGTCGGAGTCGCGGTACCAGCCTTCCAGTCTGAACCCGTCTTTTTTCGATATAGGCGGATCGGCAACCGTAGTTTCTCTTGCGCTTATCGAAGAACCGCCGTTCGTTTCAAACGAAACGACGATTTTTTGTTCTCTTTCGCTGCACGCGATAAAACAAGTCGCTATGAGTAGACAAAGCAATACCGCGCAAACGATTTTTTTCAAAACGAGATTACCTCCGGCGGAAATTTTTCCAGTCCTGCCTTAAGTTCGGCTGCGGAAAGGGGCGGAACGAGTCCGTCAATCATAGAGATGTTGCTGTTTTTTGCGGCGTGTCCGTTGTAATACGTCGCTATAACCACGCCGAGAAAATGTTCGTCTTTTTCCGTCGGTTTAATCTTATGTTCGACGCAACTTTTCTTAACCTGTTTCACTATATGCGAAAGGAAAGACGCTCTGTAAGGCAAAAAGCCTTTTGCACAGATAATTCCCGTACTGATCTTAACGAATATTCTGTGCCAGATAGACCTTGCCGTCTTGTCGCCCAAAGGTACGCAGTCGAACGACACGCCTTTATCGTCAAACGCAATCGCCATTCTTCCGTCGTAGTTCCTTTCGAAAACTTCGTTGAGAAGTCTTACTTTTCTTTCTTCGTCCACGTAAGTCGAAACAAGAACTTTTTTTACTGCAGCAAAGTATTCTTCGTCGCTTATTTTTGCGAATACTTTCTTGTTGCGGAGCGTTTCGTCCGAACCGAACGACAAAACCGCGCAAAGCGCGTCCGCTCTCTCGAATTCGTCGCCACTCCCCTTTGCAAGCAAACCCGCGTCTTCATTCACCACGGTAGCGGGGACTGTTCCGTACACGGGAACTTTTTCTCCGAACATTCTTTCGAAAAGTTCTGTCGGTGCGCCGAAAGGTTTGTAAACCAACTTATACCTGTTCCAGTACTCTTCGAATTTTTCTTTGTCGCCTGCCGCATACGCAAGCGCGGCGGAATAAAACAAGGCGCATTCATCGATTTCGCACTCTTCCAGCACTCTTTCAAAACACATTCTGCCACATTCGTACTCGCCCTCGTCTACGAAGGCTTCGCCTATATCGCAAAGCACTCTTCTGTCTTCGGTTTCGTCGCAAAAAACCTGCACGCCGTCCGTCATAAGGTCGTGGGTCATCTGACTGCCTTGCAGCATAACGCGCACGAAATCGCCGCTTTTGGTAGAGAAAATGCCTGCAAGAATCAGCAGTTTGTACGCGTGTTTCGACAAGTCGACGGTTCTTCCTTTTTCTATTGCATCGTAAAGCACGCCGATGACTTCGTCAAGGCATTTTACGTCGGGAGTGAGTTCGCACAGAATATCCAGTCCTTGCTCGAACTGTCCCGTTTGGAAAAAGTTGTACACGTCGTTGTATCCGAGTATCGTATCGCCGTCCGGTACGGGCAGTTCGTCGGAAAACTCTTCGCTTGCGACGGGGAAAAACTTGTCGTAAGCAAGAGAATAAAAACCGCCTCTATCGTTGGTTATGCAACCGCGAAAAAGGGCGTTGCGCCCCATAACGACGTTGTCCATACCCGAAAACATATCGGAAAAACATCTGTAAACCGCACTTCTTTCTTCGGTGTTTGACGCCTGCGACAACGCGTCTTTAAGGTTATGCACGCAAAGAACGTACTTCCCCTCGCTCGCCGCGCTTGCCGCAAGTTTTATCAGTTCTCTTAAATCCTGTTTGAACTCGACTACTTCCATAATTTGTCCGTCCTTTCCTTATCGAACACGTATTTTTTGCCGCAAAAATGGCAAAGAATTTCGATTTTGCCCACTTCTTCGAGTATTTCGTCACATTCCTTTTTGCCGATACTTCTGAGCGTATTCTCGATTTTCTCTTCGCCGCAATTACATTTAAGCGTAACTTTTTCTTCTTCGTAGCCTTCCGCGTCTAAGTGTCCGAAGTAAAAATCGAATATTTCCGAAGGCGTTTTTTCCTGCAAAATCTCGCTTACCTGCTTAAAATTGCTCATTACGTCTTCGGTCATAAAGAGTTGTCCGTCGTCAAGACCCGGCAAGGCTTCCACGATAACGCCGCCTGCGGAAAGGCAACCGTCCTTGTCCATTCTCACTCCGAGCGCAACCGCGCTCCTTATCCCTTCGCTCGTAAACAGGTATTGCGTAAAGTCTTCGGCTATTTCGCCGCTTACAAGCGCGCACCTGCCCATATAAGGTTCTTTCAGTCCCAAATCCTTAATTACGGTGATAAAACCGTCTTTGCCTACGCCCTTACCTACGTCGAGATGTCCGTCTTCTTTAAGGGGAAACTCGACGTGCGGATTGTCTACGTACCCTCTTATTACGTTACCGCCGCTTCCGGCTACGACGATAGAGCCGAGTTCTCCGCCGCCGTTTATCGTCATTGAAAACGTGCTGTTCTCGTCTTTAAGGTTCGTCGAAATATATGTTCCTGCGGTCATCGCTCTTCCGAGCGCGGCAGCCGCAAGCGGACTGAGATCGTGGATTTTTATTTCTTCCACGACTATATCCTTTATATCTATTATCGCAACGCGCGCTTTTCCGCCGAAAAACACGCCTTTTTTTATCGTTCCCATATAATCTCCTTGTCGCTTTAATCGATGCTCAGATAAAACGAAGCGACTTGTTCGGGCGTATCGAAATACGCCGCGACTTTATACTTTTTTAATTCGGTTTCTTCACCGAAACCGTATCTTACTATCGCCACGGGAATACCGGATTCGGTCGCTCCTTCTGCGTCGAAGTGCGTGTCGCCTATCAGAACGGTTTTTCCTTTGTCGATACCGTTTTCTTCGATTACGGCGTCCAAAACAAGCCGTTTGGTAAGCCGACCGAGTTCATATCGCGATCCGTATATACCCGTGAAAAACTTATCTATTCCGAGCAGGCTGCATACTTTTATCGCCATACTCTCGTTTTTCGTGCTTGCGATAAACAGTCTTTTACCGCCGAGAAAAAGGGTATTAAGCATTTCGTACACGCCGTCGAAAAGTTTGTTTGCCGTTTTCAGATCGATTTCTCTATACAGCGTACGGAAGCGCTCGCAAGCGGCTGCGCGTTTATCCTCGGGCAAATAGTCTTTAATAACGAACTCGACGGGCGGTCCGATAAACTTTTTCATAACGCTTTCGGCGGGAAGGGGTATACCCAACTCGCCGAAAAGTTTTTTATATATACCGAATATGCACTCTCTGCTGTCGATGAGCGTGCCGTCAAGGTCGAAAATTATATCTCTCATTCGAGTTCTTCGTACCTTGCCGTTATTTTTTCGAGAAGTTCTCTGTTCTGCGCAAGTTTTTCCTTTTCCGCGTTTATCAGTTTTTCGGGGGCTTTCGCTACGAACCCTGCGTTTGCGAGCAGGTTCTCTCCGCGTTTAACTTCCGCAAGTATCTTCTCTTTTTCTTTGTTAAGTCTTGCTTTTTCCTTTTCGGTATCGACGAGTTCTCCCATCGGCATATACAGTTCTGCCGAACTCGTAGCCGCTCCGCAGAGTTTATCGCCTGCTTCGGATTTGTCGTTTATGAACTTCGTCGCGCTTACGCCGGCAAGTTTTTCGATGTAAACTTCCGCTCCGTCAAAGGCTTTTTTGTCGTCGGTCTTTATATAAAGGTGTACTTTCTTCGACACGGGAACGTTCATTTCCGCACGGACAAAACGCACTTTTCCGATGACTTCCTTAACTTTTTCGAAGTTTTCGTACTCTTTTTCAAAGTCGAACTTTTCTTGATAGGTAGGGTACTTTTCTAGCATAACCGTTTCGCTTATGCCTAAGTACGACCAGATTTCTTCGGTAATGAAAGGTACGAACGGATGAATGAGTTTTATTATTTCGCTAAGCACGTATTTAAGTACGCCCAGCGCGTCGCTCTTCTTCTTTTCGTCCTGACTGTAAAGCATAGGCTTGGTAAGTTCTACGTACCAGTCGCAATAATCGCTCCAGATAAAGTCGTAAAGTTTTGCAAGCGCAAGTCCCATTTCGTACTTGTCGAGATTCTTTCTTACGTCCTTAATTACGTTTTGCAGTTTGGTAAGTATCCACTTATCCGCGTCGGTAAGGTTACATTCGTCAACGGGCGTGGGGGTTGCGTTTTCGAGGTTCATTACGACGTATCTAGATGCGTTCCACAGTTTGTTCATAAAGTTACGCGAAGCGTCCATTCTTTCGTCCGAGAACCTGATATCGCCGCCGGGCGCTACGCCGGTAGACAACGAGTATCTGAGTGCGTCCGCGCCGTACTTGTCGATGATGAGCAACGGGTCGATACCGTTACCTAAACTCTTGCTCATTTTTCTTCCCTGCGAATCTCTTACTATACCGTGGATAAGAACTTCGCTGAACGGCGTTTTGCCCATATGTTCTATTCCGGAGAATATCATTCTCGCTACCCAGAAGAAAATAATATCGTACGCCGTAACGAGAACGTTGGTCGGATAGAAGTATTCCAGATCTTCGGTTTTGTCCGGATAACCGAGTGTGCTGAACGGCCAAAGGGCGGAACTGAACCAGGTATCCAGCACGTCTTCGTCCTGTCTTAAATGCTTGTTTCCGCATTTCGGACAAACGGTCGGATCGGTTTTTGCAACGATTTTTTCTCCGCACTCGTCGCAGTACCAACAGGGTATTCTGTGTCCCCACCAAAGTTGACGGGAAATACACCAGTCGCGGATATTTTCCATCCAGTTAAAGTACGTTTTTTCAAAACGTTTGGGGATAAATGTCGTTTCGTCGTCTTTTACCACTTCGATTGCCGGTTTTGCGAGTTCGTCCATTTTAAGGTACCATTGCTCGCACGCTTTGGGTTCTACTACGGTTTTGCAACGGTAGCAAACGCCTACGTTGTGCGTGTACGGCTCGATTTTTTCGATAAATCCTTCTTTTTGAAGGTCTTCGACGATCGCCTTTCTCGCTTCTTCACGGCTCATTCCGGCGTATTTTCCCGCTTTCTCGTTCATATTTCCCTTATCGTCGATAACGGATATGAGTTCGAGATTGTGACGTTTGCCCACTTCGAAGTCGTTCGGATCGTGCGCAGGTGTGATTTTAACCGCGCCGGTACCGAAACCGAGTTCTACGTAATTATCCGAAATTACGGGAATTTCTCTGTCGGTAAGGGGAAGTTTCATCATCTTTCCGACAACGTTTTTATAGCGTTCGTCGTCGGGGTTAACCGCCACCGCAGTGTCGCCCAGCATCGTTTCCGGTCTGGTCGTAGCGACTATCATATAACCGCTTCCGTCGGTGTAGGGGTATTTAAGGTGCCATAAAAAACTTGGTTGTTCTTCGTACTCGATTTCGGCGTCGCTGAGTGCGGTTCCGCAACTCGGACACCAGTGCGTCATACGGTTACCCCTATAAATCAGTCCTTTGTCGTAAAGGTTTACGAACACTTCTCTGACCGCTTTCGAGCATCTTTCGTCCATCGTAAACGCTTCTCTCGTCCAGTCGCAACTGTTGCCCAGACGTTTAAGTTGTTCCACTATTCTGCCGCCGTACTGCTCTTTCCACTTATACGCGCGTTTAAGGAACTCTTCTCTTCCTATGGATTCTTTAGTAAGCCCTTCCTTGCGGATCTGCTCGACGATTTTCAGTTCGGTCGCTATGCTCGCGTGGTCGGTACCCGGTACCCACAACGCGGAATAACCGTCCATTCTCTTATACCTTATAATAATGTCCTGTAAAGTTTCGTTGAGCGCGTGCCCCATGTGAAGTTGTCCGGTGATGTTGGGTGGGGGCATAACGATGGTAAAAGGCTTTTTGCTCTTGTCTGCTTTTGCCGTGAAGTATCCCTTTTCGCACCAGTTCTTATAGATACGCCCTTCAGCTTCCGACGGCGTAAAGTTCTTGTTCATTTCCATTTTTATTTCCTTCTTAAGTAAAGATTTTTTATTCGTTCGTATGTTCTTCCGACGTTTCGCCGTTTTCCTCGGTCGTTTGAGCCGCTTTATCCGCAAGCGCTTTCTTGTGCGCTTTGAGTTGTCTGAACGTGTCCACTCCGTAGTTTATCGCCGCCGCCCAGTTAAGCGCAAGACCTATAGTAACGATAATCCAGTCAAGGGTGTACGTACTCCACAGTTTAAGGAAGAACGGATGGAAGAAACAAAGTATCGAACCGCAACTAATTATGCAACTCGCTACTTTACCCAGCATATTCGCTTTGATGTTTATGTCGTTTACTACGAAACTTCCGATAACGACCATCATAAGTTCGCGGAATACAAGGAAAATTATAAACGCCCAGTGAAGATAAGGAGATCCCGACGGCGTTTTCGCTATCGCCAACGCTACGATTACGCCGATATGCATAGTTTTGTCCGCTATGGGGTCGATACACTGTCCTACGTACGTGCCTTGATCGTACTTAACGACGTGTTTGCCTATCTTCGTGCCTGCTTTGAACCTACGCGCGATTTTGCCGTCGAGCACGTCGGTAAACGCAGCAAAAATCATAATTCCCAAAGACAGATATACCCACCAACTTTGATATGCGTTGTTTTCCGACGCTCTGCTTCCCAAGATAAGCAAGGTCATATACACGGGTACGCAAAGTATTCTGATAAATACCAGAATGTTGGGTATCGTCCAAAGCGTGTGGCGATTGATAATTAACCTTTTTTCTTTCGTTTCAGTAGTAGTTCCTTCCATTTTGAAAACTCCTTTCGTTAGATTTTTCTTTATAATAAAACGGTTAAGCCCGATTATTATTTCTTCTTTTTGCCTTTTTTCTTCTTGTTGGCGGGAACGGGCTTTTCCTTTTTATCCTCTTCTGGGGCGGGGTGGGCGGGCTCCGTATCCTGCGCCGCGGCTTGTTGTTTAATCTTCTTCATTTTCTTGAACGCGTACGCAAGCATTGCGCCGCCCATAACGAGCGGTAACGCGGTCAACGCAAACAGCCAGTATAGTTTGTTGTTGCCGTTTCTTTCCACGAGCAACGTGACTACGCCCGACGTATACGGCACGGTTATGCTCACCACTCCGTCTTCGTTATCGGTCTGAAGTTTGGTTAGGTTACATTTTTCGTAAGTAACCGTTCCGCTTACCGAGTATTTTGCGATTATCGCAACCGCTTTCTTATAATCCCCGGCGTTAAACTCGATTTCCGCCGTTCCTTCGAGTTGCTTATTTTGCTCTCCTTCGCTTTCGGAATCCGTTCTTATATTTATCCGGTACGCTTCGGTCGGGTTTTTAACGTCCGTGTCCACCGATTTAAGCATAGCGTCCGTATCCTTAGGCATATTCGGTTTGGCAAAATACGTTCCCGTAAGGGTAACCGTGACGTTGTCCCCTATCGGTAAATAGGTAAGTCCGCTTTCAAACCCGTACGCAACGAACTCGCCGAACGCTTCACCGTCCGCTTCGTACTTTACCTCGAAGTTTATTTTGTGTCCGTTTTGCAGTTTGTTTTTTGCGTCGGTGTAAAGTTTCAACGCGGCGTTAAACTCGTTAAGCGCGGCTTTCTTTTCTTCGTCGGTGGAATTTACGCTGCGCGTGACTTCGATATATTTTTCGTAGGCGGAATTAACCGCGTTTTGTATCTTTACCGAGTAAGATTTAAGTTGTTCGTCTTTTTCGTCGCTCATCGTGGCGTTGTTAAAGACGGTTTCCGCGTCGGAATTGTAAACTTCGTTCTTATACCCCACGCGTTTCGCTCTCGCATTGCCCACGTCGTCTGTCAGTTTTATATCGTAATTACGATTAAACTCCCCGATAAAGTCGTCGTAACTTGCGATACCGTCTTTGCCCGATCCGGCAAAAGTCTTTTTCTCGACGATTTCTCCCGTCGCCGCGTCGGCTACTTCTATGGAAACGACTCCGCTCCGCGCGCAACCGGGGTCTTTGAACTCGGTTTTACCCGTGGTTTCGTCCGTGACGGGGATTTTTGCGTCGGTAAATTTAATCTTTATGCGGACTTTGTCCGTGCCTACAAGCACCGCGCTCGCGGAAAGGACGCAAGGAGCTGCGTCGTCGATTTTGCGGACGTAGCAGGTCGCATAAGTCGCGTCGTCGTCCGCGCCGTTATACGCTTTTTTCGTAACGGTGAATATATACGCGCAATTTACGTTCGTTTTTAACTCGAAGTAATATTTCGTTTTATCGCTGCCCGTTGGGTTTTCCGTCAGACGGTTGTCGCTTTTCGAGTTTACCGCAACCGTACCTTTTTCGTCGAGTATTTCGTAGACGGGTTTGCCGTCTTTTGTTTTGTCCGTACATTCGCCATTATATGTCGTTACGTTGTCGGTATAAAAGTTAAGTTTTACTCGCTGATAGGTGATTTTCAGCGAATAATTTTCGTACAACTCTTTTGAAACGAACGCTCTCAGCGTATAACCTTCTTCGCCGCTGAAATACGGTTTCGCCACGTTTTCGAAAGAAAGCCCGGTTTCGTCCGCAAGGGCGGTTTCCGCGCCGTTAAGCGCAAAAAGGGCGGTTATACTCGCTATCGCTAATAATACGACGCAAACGAGCGTTTTTATCGCTATCGACTTTTTTTTCAAAGTTTTACCATCTCCGTCTATTGTTTTTTTGTTCTTGTTTTATTCTCTTTACCGCGTCTTTTGCCACTCTCGGATCGGTGACTCTGCTCCTGTGTTGCAAGGGATTGAGTATCATCATAACGATGAGCGCGATAAGCACGATTACGAGTATCGCCGCCGTAACGACGTAGCCGTATTTGAACTCGGCGGTTTCGAACACTACCTGACCGCTCGAAGTGGACGCATAGAACGTGACGTAGTTGCCTTCTCTCACGGGCGACAGGTTCTTGTCTTTCAGTTCACCGTCGAATTTTACCGTAAATTCCTTATTGAACTCTTTATTTCTGTACTGTTCGGGTATCTCGACGCAGATCTTGTACTGTCTGTCGTTTATTACGGACGAGCCGTTTATCGTAATGTTGAACGCCACTACGGAACTTTCTACGCCTATCATTTTCGACCAGACGGTAGTCTTGTTCTTTTTCGTGTCCACGTTTTCGAACCTTATCGTCGTGCCTTCGGGGATACCGTCGGGTCCTATCATATAAGAACCGCTGTTTTTATCCTTGACGGTGTTGCCGTAAATTCTGACCTTGCCGTCGTAAGTCGGGTATTCGAGCGTATAGTTGGACGCGTGAAGTCCGCTTAAATAACACTCGGTAATGTCGACGTAGTGTTCTCCCACGGTCGCTATTCCGCCTGCGGTACGCGCTTTTATGTTGAGTTTTACTTCGTCTTTGTACTGAACTCCGGTAATCGACGCGCTGACTTCAAGCGTTGCGACGCCGTCGTAGGCTTTGTCTTTTACGGTAACGTTGCTTACGGTAAGGGGTCTGGGGTTAATCTTGAACACCGCCGTCTTTTGCATCGAATAGTAATTTTCGTCGTCTACGTACACCGTCATATTGTACGAACCCACGAGCGACGGCATTTTCGTGCCGTAACCTTCGTAAATAACGTAATAACTTACGTCCGCCGGGGTGGTCTTTATTATCGGCGCGACTACCGAGCCTTCGCCGTAAGTCTGATACAACAACGTATCGACGTCGAATTCTATGTTCGTCACTTTGCCTTTGTCTACTCTGTAGAACACGGTTTTCGTAGCGGTATAATCGTCGTGTCTTAACGTAACGATAAGGTCGTAAGTCCCTATCGCTTTCGGCGCGGCGAAGTCGTCGTAATCTTTCGTGCCGGCACGGGAAACGTATCTGTATTCGACGTTAAGTTTCATCGTGCTTTCGTCTTTGAGAAGATACGTTCTTTTCCCTTCGGTGTTGGAGTCGTACATTCTTACGTCGACGGGGGCTTTTTCTCCGTAGGAAGTGACGTATGTAGTGACTATTTCGTCGCCGTTAATAAAGTCGATGTCTATGTCTTTCTTTTCTACAACGTACTTGAACGAAATTTCTTCGGAAACGAAGTTTTCTCCGTCGATACGGCAAGTAAAGTAGTACGTGCCGGCAGGAATTATATCGCCGTTTTCGTAAGTAATTCCGTCGCAGGTGAAGTCGAAAATAACGTCGCTTTCGAGATCCGCGGGGGAGGTTTTGAACTTGATTTTGCCGAAGTCGGCAGCCGTGCCGTACTCTACGCTTATTTCTTCTATCGTAACGGTCGCCTGACCTCTGCCGATGACGATTTCGGTAGTTCCGCGTCTTTCGGCAAAGTTGGACGAATCGTCAGGGGTAAAGGTATACGCTACGGTTTGGGTACCTGCGTACGCAAAGGCTTTGCCGCTTTCGATGAAACGGAACGTGCCTTTAACGGGATCGTTGAATCCGATATAGTACACGCTTCCGCCGGTGAGTGCGGATTTTGCCAGACTTTCGCCCACTCCCACTCCGGTTGCCGTCGGATGAACCGATCTCGTTTCGTCCACTTTGGCTTTGTTTACGGTAAACGTGGGGTTGCCGCCGCCTGCGGTCGAGGTGAGTTCCGCTTTGTAGTTGTTGCCCGAAACGATCGCTCTTATCGTATATACGCCTGCGGCGACGGGTTCTGTCGTTTGTCCTGACGAATTGACGAATTCGAAGTAAATGTCTATCTCTTCGTCTATATCCTTATATTTAAGAGCGTTTCTCGCGCTTGCGCCGTCGTAATCCGCCGTAAGGTTTACGAACTCGATTCTTATTACTCTCGGCGCGATTTTTATCGTGGTTTCGTACGAACAGGATTCGTAGTTTCTGTCGTCGGGAACGAAGGTAATTTCGATCGTTCTTTCTCCTGCGCCGTAAACGGTATACGAGTAGTCGTCCGCAACCGAGTACTTACCGCTTATGATATTGCCTGACGCGTCGTAAACGACTGCGTTTCTTACGTTAAGTCTTAATTCGCTCGCCGTTTGTCCGTAAACGAGGTTGTTGCCGTTTTCGTCGACGGTAATCAGCGTGGGACGAGTGCCTATCGCGGTTGTTCTCTTTCTTATCGTGTACGAAACGGTATTCGAAATAATCGAATAGTTCGGATTATCGGCTTCGACGGTAACGACGTACTCGCCTGCGTTGACGGGTCTTTTCTTCTGTTTGGGATAATCGGACGCGCGGTAATAAACCGAGTATCCGCCTCTGTCCTGGAAGGAGAATTCTTCGCCGTTTTGCGTGGTAAACGACGGCGATACCGCAAACGAACGCCATTCGTCGCTGCCGTAGTCTACTACGTAACTCGAAGAACTTAAACTCATTATTATGCTTTGCGGTTTTACGACGTAATCGAAAATCGCTTCGCCCGAATACGACACGCCGGACACGGTAATTTTCACTTCGTACTCGCCTGCCGACAGTTCGTAAATCGCTCCGTACGAGGTCGTACCTTTAAGTCTTATCTCGACTTTGTACTCGCCGCTTGCCATCGCCGAGCCGTTTATCCAAGGCGTGATCAGCGTGTGAGAACCGGAATTGTATTCGTCGAAGTATATTCTTTTTCCGCCGTTCTCTTCGTATTCTTTGGCTAAGTATATTTGGTCGCTAACGTCGCGTTTGGTTACCGTAAACTTAATATTACGTACTCCGTAGTACTTGTTTTTCTCGTCGTTAACGGTAATTGCGACGGTGTACGTTCCGCGTTCGGTTCCGTCGGAAAGAACGCCGTTCTCGTCGAGCACTCTTATGCTCGTCGCGCTTTCCGCTACGGGAACGGACGTGTTCTTTACTATTACGGATATATCGCTTACGGTGATCGGATTGCCGTCGTAGGCTTTTTCGGTGTTTTCCGCAATGATATCCGACGGGTCGATTTTGGTATAATCCGAAATGGTGGCTCTTACGTTAATGAAAGCGTAGTTTTGCGTAGTCATCGACACGGTGGCGAATTCGCCGTCGAAGACTGCGGTAAGTTCTTTCTGTACCGTTTCGTTTTCGAAAACTCCGTCTAAGGTAAACGTTCCGTTTTCTTTCGTAACCGATCCTACGAACGCTCCGCCGCGAGTGTAAATCGAGAGAATGAAGTCGCTGTTTTCGTTGGTGCCGAAACGGTAAATTTTGAACGTCGCTTCGCTTTCGGTGAATATTTTTCTTTCGAGAACGTCGTCGCTCGACACGAATCCGCGCATGTTGTTGTACTGCGTAGCCGATTCGACTTGTTCGGTTCTTAATTTATACGATATTTCAAGTCGTTCGTTTACCGACGGAACGTAAGACGAGTCTTTTACGAAAGACAATATGCCGTACTTCGTAAGGACGGAAACGGCGTGTTTGCATTTTTCGCAACCGTCGTTTGCCGCGACGAATTCCACTCCGTACTCTCCGAGCGTGACTCCGTAAGAGGAATTTCTCGGTCCGATAAGTCTGATTATCGCTCCGCATTCTCCGCCGTGCGAAGAAACGGGCGTTTCTCCCGAACCTATCGCAGTAAAGTCGGGGTAAATTATTCTGTCGGTGAAGTCCTCGCCGTTTATCGTCGTGCCTTGCGGTTTTTTCGTTCCGTCCGCGATAAACGAGTCTTTACCTATTACGTTTACGTCGAGAACGAACGTAACCCGTCCGAAGTTCGTTTCGTCCGTGGGAATAAACGTAACTCTAATTTTGTTGACGTTGGCTTCGGTGAGCGTTGCGCCCGATCCGTCGATAACAAACTTGCCGTAAACTTCGCTGCCTTCGGCGGAATTTATCACGGCTTTGCCGCCGCTAAGGCAGGACGTGTCGATTACGTCGCCGACGGCGAACGTTCCCGTTACCGAAGGTTTAACCGAGATAATCGGCGTACCCGTCGTTATTACGTATTTATACTGCCATTCTCTTCTGCCGGTATAGTTCTTCCCGGTGACTTCCGCAACCACGGTGTACGTGCCTATAGCGAGCGGCGTTTGCGCCGCGCCGTCCACGTAGTATCTTAAATTGATGGCAAAATCACCGTTTTGTTGCGGATAACCGTAAATTTTCGACGTGTCGAACTTCGTTTTGAGCGGTTGTCTTAAACCGTTGTATTCCACCGCGTAGTCGCCGTTTTCCAAAACGTCGTTCGTAAGTCCTATGCTCGTTTCGTCAAGCGTTCTTTTCACTACGGTAAGTTTTATCGTTCCGCTCGCTTCGAAGAAGTTTTCGCTGTCGGGAATGAACGAGTAAGAAACCGAGTGTTCGCCCACGGCGAGAGCGGATATGAGATTAACGTCTATCGAGAATTTGCCCGTTCTTTCCTTTCCGTCGTAGGTATACGCTCCCGTTCCGTCGATATATTCGGGGGCGAGCGGCGAATTGTACTCGTACGACGCAAAGGACGGCGCGCTCTTCAGGGTAAGTCTTGCTTTGTTTACCGTATATATAAGCGTGTGTTCGCCTTTATAGTTTCTGTCGGATATTTCTATCACGACTTCGTATTCGCCTGCGTCGAGTTTGCCGAGTTCGGCAAGGGGAACGGAAACGTAATCGTCTGTCGAACCGTTCTTTCTGTATTTATACGAAAGGGAAAGTCCGTACGGCGAAGTATTCGCCACGATTTTTTCTCCTTCCGTACCGGTATAGGTCGTAACCACGCTCGACGGAGCGGTTATGGTCGTTCTGTATCTGTCGATGAAAAGTTTATACCCTCTGGAAACGCCGTTTTCGTCGGTGATTTCGAGAGCGTTTATTTTGTCTTCGTAGCCGTTGTTTTCGTATGCGGCGAAGTTAAGATAAATTTCGTACGTTCCTGCTTCTACGGGGAGATTGTCGTAATAAACGCCGTCTTTTTCGTAAGTAAGCGTGCAGGTCGCGCTGTTTATTCCCATATATACGGAAACGGATTTCGGCACGGTGTACACTTGCTCGATATTGACGATTTCCATAGACGTAAGGTCGACGGAGATTTTCAAAAACGCTTCGATTTTGTCGGTTTTTTCTCCGCTTTCGTATATCGCAAGGGCGTAGTTACTGTTTTCCGACAAGACGAGTTCTGCATCGTAGTATCCTATCGCGCTCGGCGTATAACCGAGATAAGAACCGTTTTGCTTAAACCGTATCGTAACCGCTTCGTCCAATACGTCGTATTTTACGGTGCCGTCCGCGTTTATCGTTTTGCTTTCGTAAATAACGTAATCCAACGTTTGCGAACTTCCCCTGAACGGTTTTTTCAGTCCGACTTTGCCGCTTTCGTCGGTTTCCAACGTAACGAACCGTCCTGCCGAGTCCGATTTAACGATTTCTACGTACGCCGCTTTTTTCTCTACCGTAAAGGTGCAGGACGCCGTGCCCGTATAATCGTCGTCGTCGATCGTAACCGTCAGCGTATATTCGCCGGCGTTGAGATAACTCGTCGCTCCGTAGGGCGGCTGCAGCCCGAGAGAGTTTCTGATTTCCAAAACCCAGTTCAGTTCGAACGCGCCGTATTCGGCGGCTAAGGAATAGTCGACTACGTCGTTTCTTAAAGTTTCGTCCGTGCAGATTACGTCTTTATACGTATAAACGGCGCGTTTGGTGCCGAGCGTCATACTTGCGCTCAGATCGGCTTTGCCGACGACGGTTTCGAGATATCCGCCGTTTTCGTCCGAACCGACGAATTCCGCGTAGTTTTGCGTATCGAACGGAACGTAGTTAAAGTAAATTCTTACTCTCTTCCCTGCGTACGGGAAAAGGGTTTCGTTCGTAATCGGAAGAACGGTGATCCGATCTTCTTCGTATATTCCTATTATAGAACCGAGCGTAACTCTGCCTTCGCCGTATTTGAGAATTTCGCCGCCTTCCGCTTCGAAACTTCCGCTGATAAAGTCTACCGACGAGATTACCTGAGCGTTGTAGACGACGTTTTTGCTTTCGGAAGCAAGCGCCGGAAGTTCGTTTACCGACAATCTTGCCGCAGATATTATAAGGTTAAAGGTTATCTCTCCGCGGTAGTTAAGGTTGTTCACCGAATAAACCACGGAATAATTCCCCGCATAAATCGAACCGGTCACGGGCGCGCCGTCTTTAAGGAAGGTAAACGTGCCTTTGATTTCGTCCGAAGTTTTATCGTCGACGAAACCGGTGTGTTCGATACGCTTGTAGAAGTCGTTTTCTGTCCAGTTGCCGTACGCGAGCGTAAGGTCGGTTTTTCCGTCGTCGTAAGCAAAGGTGACGGTAAGTTCTTTTTTGAGAACGGTGAGTTCGCAACCGCCGACGTAGGACGTTTTATAACCGTTTCTGTCGTTAAAGAACGCGGCAAGTTCTATATTGACGGTTCCTGCCGAACTGACGTTGGGTTTGTTGCCGGTAAGTCCGAAAGTATAGAAAGACGGATCGACGTATCTGTACACGTATTTTCCGCTTACGGTGTAATACTCGCCGTTTTCGGGGGTGGTGCCGTTGTAGGAATACAAGATTCCAAGGGTCTTCGACGCGGTTATGTCCGCGTCTTCTATGACTTTATCGCCGTAGGTTACGTCGCCGACGGCTACTTCCGTCCAGTCGATTTCCGCCTGTCCGACGCTGAGCGGTACCGCTTTATACAGGAAGTCGAAGTTTTCGTCAAGGACTTCGCTCGTTCCGTCCGTACTCATTGCGATAAAGCAAAGGTAATACGAGTACGGGTTTTCGCTGTATTCGGGTTCGAACTCAGACATTGCTTTGACGTATGCGAGCCTGTTTGCCACGGTGTCGGGGTTGGTTCCGAGCCATTTGTCGTATTTTTCCGTCGCGACAAACACTTTGCCGGGAACGACGGTTTCCACCGTGCTTACGTTGGACGCGGATTTATATTTAAGGTAAGGATACGTAAAAGACGCCGACACTCTGCCGAGTCCGACTTCTTTAAGGGGTTGCCCGAAAGAAAGGTTATAGACGGGGTTAAACTGGCTGGTGGATATTTCCGGCCACGCGGCGTTCATACTTGCGCTCGTATCGTCTACTTTCTTCACGGTATACTTTTGTCCGTGACCCGTACCTTCGTAGTTTTCTTCGTCTATGGTTACTTTGACGTAATATCTTCCTGACGGAACGGGATTGCCGGTGAACTGTCTGAGGTATCCGCCGTTGCCGTCTTCGCCGGTAACTTTGTTGCTTTCGTCCATAAGTTCGGCGGCGGTTTTGTCCGAAGAAAAGAAGAAGTATTCGTAAACGAACTTCGTCACCGAGTCGGTGTAGTCGGTAACGCCGTCTTTGGCGAGTTTAAGCGTAACTCTCGGCGTAGTATCGCGCTGATAATCGCACACGGTGTTTTCGATATCTACGGTGAGTTTTATCTTGTCGATTTTTATGTACGTATAGATGTTTTTGCTGTAATTGCATCTCGCTTCGTCAAGATAGATTTTAACGGCGTATATTCCTGCGTTTACCGGACGGGTTTCGGTAAACTTCAACGACGCCATTTGCGATTCGGTAAGAGTAAGCGAATCGGTTTTTGCGTACCTGATACGAGCGTAATCGATAAGATTGAGCAATTCGCCCGTTTCGTCGAACTCGTATGCGCTCGTAAGGGTATAGACGAACGATCTTCCGGTGCCGTCGTAGACGTATCTGACGTAGTTAAGCACGTTCTTGTCGCCGTTGTTCATCGACATCGAAGTTTGTTCTATCGAACTGTCTTCGCCCTGATCGTCGGCGAAGGTGAAACTAACCTTATCGTCGTGCGTGACGGTGATTTCGTACTGTTGCGTTACGGTAGAGTAGTTTTTGTCCTGTACGAAGTTGCCGTATGCGTCGAACGCTTCGTCCGCATAAACCACTGTATGTCCGCTAACCGTGCCTTTTACGGGGATAAACTTGATTTTTACCGAGATTTTGCCCGCTTTGGGAGAAAGGTAGGCGTCCGACGTTTTGTCTATGTCGTCGGGGTCTATCATATAATAACCGGGAATTCCGTCGCTGGACATATTGTAGACGAAGTATTCTCTTCCGCCGTCTTTAATGCAAACCACGATACCCGTACCCGGTACTTGTCTGCCTTTTTCGTCGCGTTCGTCCGGGTCGAAGTCCAGAAGCGCAAGTCCTCTTTTCTTTCCGTCTTCGCTTTTCGCTCCGTATTCTATACGCATATCCGTTATGGAAACTTTCGGCTGTTTGGGCGTAATTGCGAAGTCGCCCGTCGCTTCGCCGTAGTAAGTCGTGTTGTCCACGATTTCCGTACGGAAAAAGTACGTTCCGGCGTTGGTGGGAATGTTGGATTTATTCTCTCCTTCTTCCACTCGTTTGGTAAGAGCCTGATCGACGTAATAAACGGTTCTCGTTTTCGCCGTAAGACCCATATTCTGGAGTTCGGGAACGCTTACTTTTATTTCTCTCGGCGTGCCGTTATATTCCTGATTAACGTCCGCCACGTTGAGTTTTACTATTTTTTTGAAAGAAAGTCGGATAAGTCTTAACCTTTCGTTGTAGCAATACGATTTGTCTACTTCGAAGGTATAATCCGCCTGTTTGGTCACGCCGCCCGAAGTAATTCTGTACTGTTCGTAGGCAAGGGCGACTTGTCTGTTGTTGTCGAAAGCGAATTCCGTCGTGGAATAACTGGTGTTGCCGACGGCGAAGTTGGTCAGTTTATACGACTGATACGTGTTCGAGTTGGTAAACTTAACACGAATATAAACTCTGTTCGCTCTGCGGAGTCTTATGGTGTACGCGTCGCCGGTTTCCGTCGATTCCGCTTCGGTAAATCCCGACGATTTCGCGTCGTCGTCTATCGTAGCGTAGGATACCTTTACGTCCGCGAGCGTGGTTTGCGCTATGTTATCGTCGTCGATTTCTCCGCCGAGCGTGTATTTAATGGTAAATTCGTAATCGGTGATATCAACTTTAACGAAGTATTTCAGCGTGCACATCGTGCTTTTGCCGCAATAGTCGTACGCTATGAACTCTATCGACCATACGCCTGATTTGGTAATCTCGGGCGAAGTGCCGTTCACTCCTATGGCAAGGTTAAAATAAATATTGTTGTACGCGCAATCGTTGTCCGCACCGGTAATTCTCGCGTAAACCCCGGTAAACTCGCCGTTCGTTTCGTATTCGTAAGGAACGAGTCTGTAATAACTTCTTCCGGCTACGACCGTCGTGTCCGCGGTGCGTTCGTACCTGCCGACGTTGTTTCTTACGTAAGTTTCGCCGTAAACGACGTCTCCTGCCGCCCAGTTCTCGATAAGCGACATTTTGTAGTATTTTTCGCCCTGAACGAGTTTTTCTTCGTACATTGCGTAAACGTCGGTCCCTGCTTCCGTTTCCTTAAACACGGGTCCGGTAAAACTTTCCGCGTTCTTTTCCGCCACCGTTTGCGGAACGTCGGTACCTACGTATTTGGTTTTATAATAAATTATCGTGTTGCTGCCGCCGTTGTTGGTTGCCGCGCTGTCGGCAAAAACCGGTTTGTTGTCGCGACTCGATCCGGTGATAAGCAATCTGACGAGTTGACCGTTTTGCATATCGCCGTCCGCCGTGTTCGACTGAACGTTGGTATAAAACGCGCCGTTGCGTTCGTCCATATATTTTTGGTAGAACTTTCCGTTTTCGTCGAGTTCGGGCGTGTTCGGCGCTTTGGAGTCGACGTAAACCGCTATAGAAACGGTGTCCGACGAATAAATCGGCGTAAGTTGATCGTTTGATCTGTTTCTGTAAGAAATAATCGGGCTCAGTCTTAACATTCCGGTCGACGGCGAGCCTGTTTTTACTTTGAACTTTATCGACTGACCGGACTTGTTGTCCTGGTTTTGTTCTCCGTCGCCGTCCGTGGACCCTTCGGTCGGAGTTCCCCAAGAAATAAGGAATTCGTCGGTTTCTTTAAGGAAGAGTTTTCTGAACATCGTTCCGTCTTTGCAGTTTTCGAGCGTGGGCGTGGTCGACGCGCCTGCCGTATCGATGTTCATCGTGCCTCTGCTGGTTTTCAGAACGAGATTGACGTCGAGAAGGTCGCCGGGTTTTGCGTAAGTGGCCGGAGCGGACGGATATCTGTCGTCGCCGGTTACGATACACGTAGTGACTTTGTTTATATCCGCGGGATCGCTGCTCGGCGAACCGCTCGTCGTGGCGACGCTTAAATCCGTGCTGAACGTAACGGAAACGCGGACTCCGACTTCTCTTATCGCGATAACAAAATCGCTGCCGTTCTGTATGAAACCTTTAAGCGTGACCTGAATAAAGGCGTTTTCGGTATAATCTCCGCTCGAAATCTGTCCGCCGTTGCCTAAAACGACTTTGTCTTCCACGGGAAGTTGTTTGGCAGAACTCGAAGAAAACAGCGGACGAATGGAATTCGTTAGTCCGCTTACGGGGTCTTTTTCGACATCACCGCCGGTATAAACGTAAGAAAGTATCTGCGCTTCGTCGTTCTGCGACAGATCTCTTCCGATCACCTGGCTCGTTACTTTTTCGCGTGCGGTAACAACGTAGGGAGTAACCGTCACTTTAAGCATTTTGTCTTTAAGCGCCATTCTGAGTTCTTCGCTCAGTCCGAACGTAAACGACATTTGCAGACCGTCGCTAGGTTTGGTAACGTATATCGCGTTATTTTCGTAAACGGTCGAAGGCTGATTGCCCGTTTCGCTGAGGAGCATACCGCCCCTTTTATCGGTCGCGTCCTTTATCTCCATCGTATCGGTGTCGATGTACGGGTTTGCCCTGCCATCGGCGCTCGCCACGGAAAAATCGCCGGAAATAAAAGAATGGTACGTTTTGTATGTGTCGGGTTTAAGGTTGTCTACGAAAAGAGCGGAATCGCTGAAAATTTTGTCGCCTTTGGTAATCGTTATTTTTCTGGGGTCTCCGCCCTCGGTTTCGACTACCGACGGATTAGCGTTGACTACGGTTGCTTCCGCGACTCCCGCGTCCGTGACTATCGATAACGCCGCTGCGGTAGCGCATATTATCGAAAGCACAAGAAATATCGCAATCGCTATTTTGACCTTCAACGCCGTTTTTCCGTTCATAAACAAACCTCCGACTAAAAAAGCGCATAGTACGCCCTTTTATATGTATAAATAATATATAACATTTTTTTACTGTTGTCAATACGTGCGCACGCATATTAAAC
>CAJLYQ010000031.1 GCA_905210905.1 uncultured Christensenella sp.
CGGGTACGAATTTGCCGGGTGGAGCGACGGAGTTACTACGGCGACAAGACAGGAATTGAACGTGCAAGCAAATATAACGGTTACGGCTAATTTTACGGTAATAAAACCCGAATATACCATTACTTATACAGCCGACGAAAACGGAAGGATAGACGGAGAAACGTCGCAAACCGTCAGACAAGGAAGCGACGGACAAAGCGTAACCGCGGTGCCCGACGACGGGTACGAATTTGCCGGGTGGAGCGACGGAGTTACTACGGCGACAAGACAGGAAGTAAACGTGCAAGCAAATATAACGGTTACGGCTAATTTTGCTGTAAAGGAACCCGAGAATACAGTAGAATTCAGCGGAGGAACCGGGCATATCGGTAATCCATACAAAATAACCAATATAGAGCAGTTAAAAAACGTGGAAAAATACGGTTCGTCTGCGTTTATATTACTTAACGATCTCGAATTTCCGATTGCGGAAGAAGGAGCAACGAATTTCAAGCCGTTGTTTAACGATGAAAATCATTTTAACGGAGTTTTTGAAGGAAACGGTAAAACGATTTTTAATATAACTATGCGGAACGACGAGACGTTTTTTACAGGCTTATTTGCCTATATCGGCGCAGACGGAGTTGTTAAAAACTTAAAATTAAATAATATGACCGTATCCGGGACGAATTATATCGGCGGAGTGTGCGGTTACAATTTGGGTTCGATAACAAATTGCGAAGTTTCCGTGAACATATCATATATTAAGGCGAATGATTATAAAGTCTATGTCGGCGGAATAGTGGGAAGATCTAACGGGTGCTTAGATAATAACGTTTCTTATGGGACAATCACGATAGAAGATATTAGCGCAGAGAATTATGTGGGAGGATTGACGGGACGCTTTGAAGGAAGTATTGTTAAGGGAGCGAATTCATCATTAAACTGTATTGTATCGGGTAACAATAACTCATATATTGGCGGATTGATAGGTAGTTTTTATGGGAGTATAACAACCGACTGTTACGCAACGGGAAGCGTTACCGCTACCGTGTCAGGATATAATGTCAATGCCGGCGGATTGATAGGTGGTTTTTATGGGAGTATAACAACCGACTGTTACGCAACGGGAAGCGTTACCGTGTCAGGATATAATGTCAATGCCGGCGGATTGATAGGTAGTTTTTCTGGGGGAAGTAGTATAACCGACTGTTACGCAACGGGAAGCGTTACCGTGTCAGGAAATTCTTCTGTCTATGCCGGCGGATTGTGTGGCGACTCTAATGCAACTATGACCGATTGTTACGCAACGGGAAGCGTTAGCGTATCAGGATATTATGCCTATGCCGGCGGATTGATAGGTAGATCTTATGGAAGTATAACTGACTGTTACGCAACGGGAAGCGTTACCGCTACCGTGACCGGGAGCGAATGGGAAGCTTTTTGCATGGGCGGATTGATAGGAGAAATGTCGGAGGGGACTGTTCGTAATAGTTTTTCGTTATCTATTGTTAAGGGGAACGGTATGAAGGGAGCGATAGCGGGATATGCGAAGAGTAATTCATCATTTACTAACGTTCACTGGCTGGTTAACGAAGAAAGCGATGCCGTGTACGCGGTAGGGTACGACGAAAATTTAGGGATACCTACAAATACGGGGACGATAAAACATACCGACGTAATTGATTTTTATACCTTAGCGGATACGTTGAACGAGGGAAGAGAAGAAGCGGTATGGGAAAACAAAGACAATAGCAGTTTACCTACGTTGATTAAAAAAAATAAAAATAAAGGAGAGTAAAAAAAATGAATCCAAGAGAAGTATTATGGCCGAAGTCACGGATAGGAAACGGAAGTCTGAACGTTGTATACGGAGATTCCGAAGATGCGGTTTTCAGTATTGCGATAATGCAATGGGAAGGTGTCCCTAGAGTTGGGCTAAGATGGAATAATTGCGGAAAACAAGGCAAAGGGTATCCTGTCGGAGCGTTCGGGCGTCCGCAATGGTTTATAATTCCCAAAGAAATAGCGCTAGCGTATGCAAAGCAACTTAACAACGTCACAATTATCGAAGAAATCAAAGCGACAAGCGATATGCCGCTTTAAGGGGAAAAAGCCCGTGTAAAACAGAAAAATTTGGGTCAAGTAAAGGCGGAAAGTAATTTTCCGCCTTTGTCGTTACGGGGATTACGTTTATAAAACTATTATAAGGATTTCGTCGTTTAAGCGGGTGAAGAGCATAAACGAGCCGTCGAGGTTAATAATGATTTTGGCGTTTTGTGCCGCGGAGTCGAAGTGTTTAATCGATAAAACGTTTTTATCGGTGTAGATTAAAGCGAGTTTGCCCGAGTCGTTTTCTATAAGGTAATAAAGCGTACCGTTGCGGTACACTGCGTCCACTATTGCGTTTACGCTTATTTCGGAGTTAAGTTCGTTTATTTTTGTTTCCAACGACGGGGATAGGGTGATTACGCCATTTACGTTGCCTTTACAGACGATGAGTACGTTTTCTCCGTCGAAGTATGCGCTGTGGGTGGTGAAATTGCCCATTCGCTTTGAAAGCAGCACTTTAGTAAAAGTTATATCCGAGAATTTTCTCGCGTAGGTTGTGCCGTCGACTAGTTCCAGTACGACAAAAATTTGCCCTTGCGGCGAGTGGACGGGAAAAACGTCGATACACACCGCGCCGTCGCGTTTCGTTTCGGATAAAACAGAAAGAGAAGACTTAGAAATTTGCGTGCAGGAATAATTATTATTTTTCGTATCGGTCGAGATAAGGGCGTAAAACGAGCCGTATTCGAATATTTTTACTATTTTCCCTTTGCCTACGCTTTGAAAAGAAATTGCGCCGTTTTTTACGGCATATACGAGAGTTTCTTCGCTGAATTCCACAAAGAACAAGAAGGAATCGGACGTGGCGAGAAGAACTCCGTCAGGAACGCAACCTACCTTGTATCGCGTCTTTACTTCGGAGAGTTCGTAAGAAACGACGAATAAAATCCCGTCTTTGTTATCTGCGTTTTTAGCGGCGATAACCAAGCCGTCTACGGTCGCGCACGCGTCTACGTATTTGAAATAATCGTAATCGTTTATCGAGAGCGTAGTCAATATATTGCCGTAAGAATCGAGTTTAACTATCCCTAAGCACGGTTTTTCGCCGCATACGTCGCCTTGCGTTGCTTGCGAATAAACTATCGCATATATTCCTACGGAAGTCTGTATTACGTCGCAAAGTTCGATGTCGTCGTTGCCGAAAATTCTTTGCGAATAAGAATATAACTCGTCCGTCGTTGATTTTCTCGGAACGATACCGTCGTATTGCTTTGGTTCGGGTTTCGGTTCGTCTTTTTCGGTCGGATCGTCCGGTTTATCCGATTTTGGTTCGTCGTTCTTTGTCTGCGAGTTCGGATTATCTTTTTCTCCGGAAGTGTTTACGAGGTCGTCGGGATTTGTTTGCTGTTTTTTTTCACCGTTTTCGATGCCGTCCGCGACGATGCTCGAAGGATTAAGAATGTAAATACTGAGCGCGGCGATGGTAAGGATTAAAAAAGCGTATAAAAACGCAGGTATATGTTGTTTAATTTTCTTCATTTTTTTACCTCCTGCGATAATTATAAAATAATTATAAAAACGCAGAAAACAAGAAACAAAAAAAATTAAAAAACAACAATAATCGACAAATTATTCGATAACGGAAAGTATTTGTTTTACAATATTTTTGTTAATTTGCAATACGTTCATTTTTGGCGGAGTTTTATACCATATCGCTTCGATTTCCGATAAAAGTTTTTCGGCGGTAAGGTTTTCCTGCAATATAGTTTTGCAATATCCGCGTTTTTCAAAACTTCTTGCGTTAAGAATCTGATCTCCGCGCGAAGAACCTTTGGGCAAAGGTACGGTTATGCATCTCGTCCCGGTGGCAGCCGCTTCGCAAAGAGTATTCGCTCCGGCGCGGCAAATTATAAGGTCGCTCTTTTTGAGCGCGGCAGGGAACGAGTCGGAAAAAGCGCATTGATAATAATTGTTGCATTTTACGCTGAAATCACCGCTTTTACCGCATATATGAATAACGTTGTATCGCTTGCTCAGTTCGGGGAGTACTTGGTAAGCGACTGAATTTATTGCCGCCGATCCCGTGCTGCCGCCGCAAATAAGAATTGTTTTTTTGTTGTCCGACAGGTTCGGAAAAGAAACGTACTCGTCTTTACCGTCGAAGAATTCTTCACGAACCGGGTTGCCGACGAAAATTCCGCCTTTCGTTTCGGGAAAAGACGTCAGGACTTTTTTTGCGAATTTTGCAATAATTTTGTTTGCTAAACCGAGAGAATAGTCGGATTCGTGGCATACCACGGGAATTCCGAGTTTTTTTGCCGCAAGGCAAACCGGCAAAGAAGCGTATCCGCCTTTTGAAAATACAACGTCCGGAGCGATGAATTTAAGGAGAGTAGCCGCCTCGTATATACCTTTTTTCAACAGCCGCGGAATTTTGAAGTTGTCGAAAATTTTCCCTCTGTCGAATTTTACGACTGTCGTTTCGTGATAAGGTAAACCCGCTTGCATTGCAAGCGTCCGTTCTATCCCTTTTCCACCGAAGTAATGTACGGAACCGAAGTGTTTTTTCAATTCGGGAAGAAGGGCGAGATTTGGAAAAACGTGTCCTGCTGTTCCGCCCCCGGTAAGTACGATTGTTTTCATTTTTCTCCGATAAGATTATTACATTTATATGCTTGCCTTATCCGAGATGTTTGATACGAAAGTTTTTTCGATAGCCGTAAATTTACGTAACGCTTAAAAACTATTTTTCATCGGTTTTTTTAGCAAGTTTCTTGTTGAAATCCGAAATAACGCTTATTGCTTTCCGTTGAAAACCGTGCGCCGTTGTAATACTGTTGTTTACCATAAAAATTGGAGTTTGGGTAAGTCATTCTGTGAAATCGGGGTTACCGAGATACTCTATATTGTCTTTAGTCGCTTTGCTGTTAAGATTGACGGAGAAACCGTCTATTCCGACTAAAATTTTGGGAATAGCCTGCATTACGACAAAAGTGTCTACAGGATTGTTTTTCAGGTATTCGTACTCTTTTTCTATACCGCAAAAATTACGAAAGAAGTTAATAAAATCAACAAAAGAGAAAATATGGAAATTACCGATATTGCGACAATTTTCGATTTTTTTCTTTTCGGCTTATCGTAGAAAGTCCTAATTTTCATAACGCATATCCTTTTTGATAAATCAATAAAATTTTACCGTTTATATCTTTTTTTGTCAATAGTCGATTGCCGGACGAAGAACGAGCGAAAAAATGTGGGTTTTTAGGTATTGTTTTTTTATAGTCATAGTGTTATAATATATAAAAATAAAAGTCAAGAGGAGAACGTAACGTGAAACAACTTTTTTTGAAAGCATTTGACGGAGCCGATATCGGCATTGATTTATGGGACGAAGTAGACAACGCAAAGGCTTGCGTGCAGATTTCGCACGGTATGGCAGAACATCCTGACAGATACGACGATTTTGCTCGTTTTCTTAATGCCAACGGATTTATCGTTGCAGGGGACGACCATAGGGGACACAGAAGAGGCGCTCTGAACGGCGAAAACGGTATGGTTTACGGCGACAGTTGGAACCAGACGCTCGAAGATATGAATGTTCTGTGCGATTATCTTAAACAAACTTACAACCTTCCCGTTATTCTCGTCGGACACAGTTACGGAAGTTTCCTTGCACAACGTTTCGTAGAACTTCATTCGGACAAACTTGCCGGTTGCATACTCAGCGGAACGGCTCATATGAAAAACGCTCTCATTGCGTCCGGTCGAATGATAGCGGGTTTACAAAAAATCTTTGTCGGCGGAGATAAAAAAGGAAATCTCATCAACAAACTCAGTTTCGGCGCATACAACAAACCCTTCGTCGAACAGGGACAGGATTTTGCGTGGCTTTCCAGAGATAAAGAACAGGTCGCTAAATACGAAGCGGATCCCGACTGCGGATACGTCCTTTGCATAGATTACTATTACTCGTTCTTTAACGGCGCTATGCATATGTACGGCAAAGACGCTTCGAGCATAAGAAAAGATTTCAAACTTATGATTGCCTGCGGAAGTCAGGATCCCGTATCCGCACAGGCAAAACAAGTCAAGAAACTTTACGAGTTTTATAAAGGTCTCGGACTTAAACCCGAATTGAAAATATACGAAGGCGCAAGACACGAGATTCTCAACGAAACGAACAAAGAAGAAGTATATAACGATTTTCTGACGTTCCTTAACGGCGTCGTAGCATAGGAGTGACAAATAATGAAGACCAAAATCAAGGTTCTGCTCGGAATAGTTATGTGCGTCGTAATCGGGTGCGTGCTTTTTGTCGGTTGTAAAGATAAAAACAGCGATCAGAAACCCGACATTCTCGAGCCGAAAACTATCGAAGTCGATTCCGAAAAAAAACTTTTCGAAATCGGACAATTCGTAGGCGAAAAGTACAAGAATTACACGATAAAACTTACCGACGATATCGTATTGACCAAAGAGTGGACGCCCGTAGGACTTTCGCTCGGCAAAGCGTTTTGCGGAACTTTTGACGGAAACGGAAAAACGATAAGCGGTTTGAAAATTACCGGTTGGGACGAAAGAGGAACGCCGAAATACGTCGCGAAGCAAATACTCGGTTGGTCCGAAAACGGACAACCCGTATACAAGAGTTCGGAAGTGCTTTCTTACGATAAAGGCGACGATCTCGGAGATGGAATTTACGTCGTAAGCAATATCGTAAAACAAGGCGACGACGCGGACCCGGCTTATACGGCGGTTGCCGGCGGAAACGGCGAGAGAGAAACGGAAACGAGTTACGGCAGCGTCGGATTTTTCGGTTATACTAAAGGAGCGACGATTAAAAACGTTACGCTCAAAAACGCCGATATTTCCTATTACGCGTCGGGAGATTATTCCTATGCCGGAATAGTCAGCGGCTGCGCCGTTGCCGGCGAATACGAAAACGTTAAAGTTGTTGACGGAAAAATCAGAGTTTCTCACGTTTACGAACAAAAAACGACGTTCAATATGAACAACGCGACGCCCAACGGGATAACAAACCACGGCGTGGTAAACGAGTATGCCGGCGGCGTGGTCGGATACGTAAAGGGAATGACCGAGATTGCCGACGGAAAAACGAAAATCGTTGCGACGAAGTTCAGCGGAACGGAAAGCGTTAACTTTAATTACGGCAACGCAAATTACGAAGCGTTTTACGATTACGGTTTGACGATTAGAAGAAATCCCGTTACCGACATGGCGGACGATAATCTTCTTTGCGTGGATACTAACGTCGAGCAAGGGTATAACAGCGAAAAGGCGGTTAATTCCTACGGGGATTTGGCTATTGCGGGAGCGGTAGTGCCGTTGAGTACTTACGTCGGCGGTGTTGCCGGATACGCGTCCGGTGCGTCGATCGACAATGCTATTGTAGACGGATTTAATAAATTTACCGTATCGGGCGATTCAAACGCCGCTGCCAGAAACGCGGAAACGGAAATTGTGACCAAGGCATTGTACGCCGCAGGTATCGTCGGCGGACTGTATTCGTCCGAAGCGGACACGGTTACCGCTAAGAACGTGGGAATAAGCGGAGTATACTGGAGAAACTGGGACGAACTTCGTTACGTCGGACTAGTTCGCGATAAGGCTACGGCGGGCGGAGCGTTCGGCGTTATACAAAGATCGAAGATCACTTCGGCAAATGTGGAAAACGTACGTGCGGAAGTGTGCGGATCGAGCGGAAAATTCGAAAACGTCTGTATGGGCGGTGTCGTCGGTTACGCCGACGATCAGTCGAGCGTGACGAGTTCCGGAGCGAAGAAAGTGTATTTTTACAGTTCGTTCAACGGTAGCGGAGAACTCGGTTCGTTAATAGGCGGCGCAGTCGCGGTCGTCCGCAATTCTACCGTAGAAAAAGTGAGTGCGGACGAAATTAAGGTTGAAATAGGCGGAGGGCTGGACGAAGATTACGTTTATACAAGAGGCATCGTGTCGCAGGTTTACGGAAATTCTTCCGTCAAGGATTCCACGGCGAAAAACGTATTTATATATAAGGATAGATACACCGCCGTCGAGTACGAAAACGTGACCCCCGTCGTTACCGGCAACAATTGCGTAAACGAGAACGGTTATCCCAGCGTAAGACTTTATTATGCGCCCGAAGGAGGTCGTTACGATAAAGTGTACGTTACCGCTTACGCCGAACTGATAGGCAGAGATAAAGACGGGAACCTGCTTGTAAAAAAAGACGTCTACGTCAAAACCGATGCGTTCTCGTCGTTTGAGGACAAACAAGACATTCCCGAAAATATGAAAGATAAATATTACGTGTACAACGAAAAAGACAATAGGTATATATTTATAAGAAGTGCGAGCGGCGACAGGGACGTTGCGGAGATGTATAAAAAGTACAATAAAGACTGGATTTACGCAACTAAAGAAACCGCATACGAAGTCGTTATTCTCGACAAAAACAAGAAAAACGATCTCGATAAGAGCATTTATAAGGAATACGACGAAACAAAAGCGAGTTTAACCGCTACGACGGACGGAAAAGCGCAGGACGGCAAGAGTTACTATATTACCGGAACTGCGTTCGAGAGCATCGTTTCCGATTACGTTCTGGACGTTACGTTGTACGCCGAAAGCAGCAAACAGTTGGTGCTCGATCCTAAGGACAAGGACAACGACGAAGACGACGTTAAAGCATACGCGCGCTACTCGGTAGCGAAGAGCGTAGTTGACGAAAGAACGGCAACTATGGGAACGAAAACCATTGCGGAAACGTTTATCGACACGTTCTTTGCTTCGGGCGAAGGCTTCAAGAAAGACGTTGACGGAAACGTAATGAAATACTACGATTCGAGCGTAAAGAACAGAAATTTCGCCGATTATAAAGTCGTCACCGGACGGCCGGAAGTAAGCGGATTACAATATCAACATTAAACCAAAGAAACATAAAGAGGCAAATATATGCAAATCAAACTTAGAGACGAAGTGAAAGAATTTGAGAGCGGCGCATCCCTTTTCGATATTGCAAAATCGATAAGCGACGGGCTTGCCAGAGTTGCGCTTTGCGCAAAAGTAAACGGACAGGTTAAAGAAATGAGCACGGTTCTTACCGACGACGCAGAAGTCGAATTTTTGACTTTTAACGACGAAGAAGGCAAGAAGGCGTACAGACACAGTACCGCGCACGTTTTGGCGCAGGCGGTAAAACACTTAAGACCCGACACCAAAGTTGCGATCGGACCGGCAATCGAAAACGGTTTTTATTACGATTTCGACTTTTCCACGCCGTTTAACCGCGACGAGATAGAACAAGTCGAGGCAGAGATGAAAAAAATCATCAAAGCGAACTATCCTATCGTCAGAAAGGAGATTTCGAAAGCGGAAGCGCTCGAACTGTTCAAAGACGAGCCGTATAAAATCGAACTTATAGAAAATCTTCCCGAAACCGAAACCATAAGCATTTATACGCAGGGCGACTTTACCGATCTTTGCGCAGGACCGCATATTCCTTCTACCGGATACATTAAAGCGTATAAAATTACTTCCGTAACCGGCGCGTACTGGCGCGGAGACGAGCATAATAAAATGCTTACCCGTCTTTACGGAACGGCGTTCGACAAAAAGAGCGCGCTCGAAGAGTACGTTACGGCAATCGAAGAAGCGAAAAAGCGCGATCATAACAAGATAGGCAGAGAACTCGGTTACTTTATGACGGACGAAACCATCGGTCAGGGACTTCCTTTGCTTATGCCCAACGGCGCGAAACTTTTCCAGATTCTTAACCGTTTCGTAGAAGACGAAGAAGAAAGAAGGGGGTACGTACGTACTAAAACTCCTTATATGGCGAAGAGAGAACTGTACAAGATAAGCGGACACTGGGATCACTATCTCGACGGAATGTTCGTTATGGGCGATCCCGAAGCGGAAGGCGAAGTTTTCGCGCTTCGTCCGATGACTTGCCCGTTCCAGTATACCGTTTATAAAAACGGACTTAAATCCTACAGAGATTTACCGCTCAGATACGGCGAAACGAGTACGCTTTTCCGTAACGAAGCAAGCGGAGAAATGCACGGACTTATCAGAGTAAGACAGTTTACCATAAGCGAAGGTCACCTTATCGTTCGTCCGGATCAACTCGAACAGGAATTCAAAGGCTGTCTCGAACTTGCTACTTACTGTTTGAAGTGCGTCGGACTTGACGACGACGTAAGTTATCGTTTTTCCAAGTGGGATCCGAACAACAAAGATAAGTACATTTACGACCCCGAAAAATGGGATAAAGCGCAAAACGAGATGGAAAGAATACTTAACGACCTTAACGTTAAGTATACCGTAGGCATCGACGAAGCGGCGTTTTACGGTCCGAAACTCGATATACAGATCAAGAACGTTTACGGCAAAGAAGATACGCTCGTAACCATACAAATCGATATGTTCCTCGCGGAAAACTTCGATATGAGTTACGTCGACGAAAACGGAAACAAAGTCAGACCGTATATTATTCACAGAACGAGCATAGGTTGTTACGAAAGAACGATGGCTCTTATCCTGGAAAAATTCGGCGGCGCGTTGCCGACCTGGCTCGCTCCGACGCAAGTTAAGGTTCTCAGCCTTACCGAAAGAACGGAAGACGACGCTAGAGCGCTTACCGCAGAACTTAAATCGAAAGGCGTAAGGGCGGTCGAAGACGTTCGTAACGAAAAAATCGGATACAAGATAAGAGAAGCGCAACTTGAAAAAGTGCCGTATATGATTATTATCGGCGACAAGGAAAAAGAAAACGGCGTCGTAAGCGTACGCAACCGTAAGAGCGGAGATATGGGTACGATGACGAAAGAAGAGTTTATTGCGCTTATCAATAAAGAAGTTGAAGAAAAAACCTTATAAAAAACGATAAAACCGACTATTTATGCTTGACAAAAGCGTAAATAGTTGGTAATATATTTGCGAAAAGTAGATATGCGTCTCACCGGAAGCAAAAGCGTAACGGTTTCTGTAATACGAAGATATTGACGGAAAGATGTGTATTTACTATGCACATCTTTTATTTTTGGAGGAAACTAACAATTTTTAAGGAATTATCGATAAACGAGAGTATCGTTGACAAAGAAGTCCGACTGATTGACGAAAAGGGGCAACAACTCGGAGTAATGGCAAAGAGCGAAGCACTTCGCATAGCGGAGTTTCGTAACTTGGATTTAGTCAATATCTCGCCTATGGCAAAACCGCCCGTGTGCAAGATAATGGACTACGGCAAATATCGTTTCGATATGATCAAGAAAGATAAAGAAGCGAAAAAAGCGCAAAAAGTCATCGAAGTCAAAGAAATAAAACTTTCGCAAACAATCGACGTAGGAGACGTTAACGTCAGAGCGAAACAAACCCGCGAGTTTATCGCCGACGGAAACAGAGTCAAAGTTTCTTTGAGAATGAAAGGTCGTCAGATGGAGCATCCCGAAATCAGCGTACAGGTTTTGGAAAACTTTTACGAAAAGGTCAAGGACGTCGCCACGATGGACAAGAAACCCACTGCGGAAAACAGAAGCGTATTTATGATGCTTTCACCCACGGTAAAAAAATAATAATAAACACACATAAAGGAGAATTTGGATTATGCCCAAAATGAAAACGCACAGCGGTGCGAAAAAGCGTTTCAGACTGACTGCTTCCGGTAAGATCAAGAGAGCGAAGCAGAATAAAAATCACATTCTTAACAAAAAAACGACCAAGAGAACGAGAAATCTTCGCAAGGGCGGATACGTAGACGCTACGCAACAAAAGACGATGGCGACGCTTATGAGCGGTCAGAAATAATGGAGGTGTCGTATGAGAATTAAAAGAGCGGTAAACGCAGTAAAGAAAAGAAGAAAGATAATGAGAAGAGCGAAAGGATACTTCGGTTCCAAATCGCGTTCTTACAGAATAGCAAGACAGGCTGTAATGAAGTCTATGCAATACGCATACGTCGGAAGAAGACTCAAGAAGAGAGACTTCCGTCAAATGTGGATTGCCAGAATTAACGCTGCGGCGAGAATGAACGACATATCTTATTCCAGACTTATGTATGGTCTTAAGACTGCCGGAATCGATCTCAACCGTAAAATCCTTGCGGACATTGCGGTCAACGACCCCAAAGCGTTCGCGGAACTGTGCGAAAAGGCTAAAGCCGCTACGAAATAACAACGTAAAGAAGTGGTTACCTTTTTAAGTAACCACTTTTAATATCGGAAAACAATTTATGAACGTAACGTCGTCGCAAAACGCGTCTTTGAAAAGGCTTCGCGCTTTATATAAGGATAAAAAACTCCGTTCGGAAGAAGGAGTTTTTATTGCGGAAGGAGTTAACTTGGTTAAGGACATACCGACGGATTATTCCGTCGTATCCTTGTTTATAAAGGAAAGCAAAGAAAGCGATCTTGCGTTCTTGGAAGAAAAATTCGATACCGAGGCGTATATCGTTAAAGACGGGTTGTTCGACGCCGTTGCCGATCAGGTGACGCCTTCGGGAGTAATTGCTCTCGTAGCGAAGCAGGTCCCGCCCGCCCGCCCCAAAGGAGATACGGTTCTTCTTCTCGACGGGATATCCGACGCAGGCAATATGGGTACTATTATTCGTACCGCCGCCGCAAGGGGAATACAAACGATAATATGCGCGGACTGTACCGACGCTTTTTCTCCGAAATGCGTAAGAGCGGCTATGAGCGGCACGTTTCGGGTTTCTATCATAGAAACGACTTTGTCCGACGCATTGAGTTTGTTATGCGGTTACAGTATAATCGGACTTGATATGGACGGAGAATGTATCTACGGATACAAAAAAGGCGATAAAAAGATAGCGATAGCGGTTGGAAACGAAGCGCACGGGCTGAGCAAAGAAACAAGGGAAGTTATTGACGAAAAATTGTCGATTCCGATGGAAAACAGAATGGAATCGCTTAACGCCGCGGTCAGCGCGGGGATAGCGATGTACCTAATAAGATAAACAGGAGTATACGATGAGCGGACATAGTAAATGGGCCAACATTAAGAATAAGAAAGGTAAAGCGGACGCGGCGAGAGGCAGCGTATTTACCAAAATCGGCAGAGAAATTGCGGTTGCGGTCAAGGCAGGCGGTCCCGATCCGAACAGCAATTCCAAACTTCGCGACGTTATAGCGAAAGCAAAACAAAACAATATGCCGAACGATAACATAATGCGTTCGATAAAGAAAGCGAGCGGAGAACTTAACGCAGTTAATTACGAAGATATGCAATACGAAGGTTATGCGGCAGGCGGCGTAGCGGTTATCGTCGAAGCGCTTACCGACAACAAGAATCGTACCGCAGGCGACGTAAGACACGCTTTCGATAAATGCGGCGGTTCGATGGGAAGTACGGGCTGCGTATCTTATCTTTTTAAGAAAAAAGGACTCGTTCTCGCTGAAGCAGGGAAAGGAATGACGGAAGACGACGTAATGATGCTTGCGCTTGACGCAGGTGCGGATGACGTGGTAAACGACGAAGAAAACGTTTACGAAATTTACACCCTTCCCGCAGACGTCAACGACGTAAAGGAAGCGCTTGAAAAAGGCGGAATGAACATACTCAGTTTTGAAAGCGGATTTTATCCGGACGATTACGTCACGCCGGCGACGGAAGCAATTCCGATGATAGAAAAACTTATCGGAATGCTCGAAGAAAACGACGACGTGCAAAACGTATATCATAACGCGGATTTGCCCGAAGAAGAAGACGAGGACTAATCGAAATGGACGTAAAAGCGGTTTGCGAAAACACAAAAAAAGCGGCGAACGCTTTTTTTGCCGTAAAAACGGAACAAAAAAACAGACTTCTTACTAAAATTAAAGAAGTGGTACTTAACAACGCGGAAGAACTGAAAAGGATTAACGCGATTGACGTGGAAGAAGGCAAGAAAAACGGTTTGTGCGCGGCGTTTGTGGACAGACTGACGCTTACCGACGCAAGGATAAAGACGATGTGCGACGGAATAGACGACGTAATCGCTCTTCCGGACTACGTCGGATTAGTCGAAGACCGCTATACGCTAAAGAACGGACTTGTCGTGGAAAAAGTTCACGCTCCGCTCGGCGTAATAGGAATAATTTACGAATCCAGACCCAACGTTACGGTAGACGCGGCGATACTTTGTATCAAAAGCGGCAACGGCGTCGTGTTAAAGGGCGGAAAGGAAGCGATTAACAGTAACCGAAAACTCGTCGAACTTATGAAACAGGCGTTTGCCGAATGCGGAGAAAACGCGGATCTCGTAGGCTTTATCGACAGCACGGACAGAGAAAAAACGATGGAAATGCTGCATGCCGGCGGACTCATAGACGTTATTATCCCGAGAGGCGGCGAAAAACTCAAAAAGTTCGTATTAAAGGAAGCGGCAATGCCTGTAATTGCGTCAAGCGGTGGAAATTGTCACGTTTACGTAGAAAAAACGGCAGATTTCGATATGGCGAAAAAAGTCGTGCTTAACGCGAAAACCAGCCGTCCGTCGGTTTGCAACGCCGCGGAAACGTTGCTCGTCGACAGAGCGATAGCAGCGGAGTTTTTGCCCGATTGCCTTAATGTGTTAAGAGAAAAAGGCGTCGAGATAAGAGGAACGGAAGAAGTAAGGAAGATTTATCCGGTTGCCGAAGTCGTTCCGGACGAAGAGTTTTACGTCGAATACGAAGATATGATCATTAAAGTCAAAATCGTAGAAAACGAAGAAGAAGCGGTAAAACATATCAACGAATACGGTACGAACCATAGCGAGGCGATAATAACAAGGGACGAAAAAGCGGCGGAATATTTTACGACGATGGTGGACGCAGGGTGCGTGTACGTTAACGCGTCAACGCGGTTTACCGACGGATACGAACTCGGACTCGGCGCAGAAATGGGGATATCCACGCAAAAACTGCACGTCAGGGGTCCGATAGGGCTTAAAGAACTTACTTCCGTCAAGTACGTCGTAAAAGGCGACGGACAAGTGAGATAAATAAAAATTTCGTAAAACCCGTTTTTCAACAGAAAAACGGGCTTTAATAATTTGATAGCATAATTAAATTGTGATATAATTTGAAATAATATTTACAAATGAAGATATACGTTTATGCGGAGATAGAAGATGAGCAAAAATAAAATAGAAAAAATAGGCATTTTGACCAGCGGCGGGGATGCGCCGGGTATGAACGCGGCTATAAGAGCGGTTGTTCGTTGTGCGTCGGCGGCAGGAATAGAATGTTACGGAATTGACGACGGTTACACCGGGCTTATCGACGGAGAAGTTCACAAAATAGATTCGAGGTTCGTTTCGGATACCGTTCAGAAAGGGGGTACGATTTTGCGTACTTCGCGTTGTCCGGAATTTCTTGAAAAAGAGTACAGATTAAAAGCGTACGAAGTTTTGCAAGCGTACGGTATCGGCGGACTTGTCGTAATAGGCGGAGGAGGCTCGCTTGCCGGAATGAGCGAGTTTTATAAAGATTTCGGCGTGCCTTGCGTTGGGCTTCCCGGGACGATAGACAACGACCTTGCTTACACGGATTTCACGCTCGGATTCGACACGGCGGTAAACACGGTCATAAGCGCGATAAACAACATCAGGGATACGATGACCGCACATAACCGCGCCTGTATAATCGAAGTTATGGGAAGACACTGCGGAGATATTGCTTTGTATGCGGGCATATCGGGCGGTGCGGAAATTATTCTCGTACCCGAAATTCCTTTTGACATCAAAGAAATCGCGAAAACGATAAAACTTGACAGAATAAAAGGAAAGAAATCGGTAATTATCGTCCTTGCCGAAGGAGTTTGCAGTTGTGTAGAACTCAAAGAAAAATTGCTTGCGGAAGTTGACGAAATACAGATAAGAACGGTTAAACTCGGATATATTCAACGCGGAGGAATGCCGTCGATGAGCGACAGAGTGCTTGCCGCAAGGTGCGGAGCGCGCGCAATCGAACTGTTTATGAAAGGAGATTGCGGCGGCAGGGCGATAGGAATAAAAGAAAACAAAATAATAGACATCGATATCGAAGACGCGCTTAAATGCGAAAGAAAATTCGATACGGAGTTGTACGATATAGCAAAAAAATTAGGGAAATAAGAAACGGAGGCATAAAATGAAAAATTTAGTCGGAGCATGTATGTTCGGACAGTCGGGCGGACCGACGTCGGTTATTAACTCGAGCGCGGCAGGCGTTTTTATCGAAGCGTTGGCTCAGAAAAACATTACTAAAGTTTACGGCGCGGCGAACGGTATTCAGGGTATTTTAACGGAAAACTTCTACGATATGGGACAGGAAGACGAGAAAGAACTTTATCTTCTCAAAAACACGCCTTCTTCCGCTCTCGGCTCGGTCAGATATAAACTTAAAAGTGCGGACGTTGACGAAACCGATTATAAAAGAATTCTCGAAGTGTTCAAAAAATATAACGTAAGATACTTCTTCTATAACGGCGGAAACGACAGTATGGATACTTGCAACAAAATAAGCAAATATCTTCTTAAGAGCGGATACGAATGTAACATTATCGGCGTACCGAAGACGATCGACAACGATCTTTACGGAACCGACCATTGCCCGGGATACGGCAGCGCGGCAAAATACGTCGCTACCACGATGATGGAAATGTATCTCGACGCTACCGTTTACGACAAAGGACAAATTACCATCGTAGAAATAATGGGTCGTAACGCAGGTTGGCTTACCGCGGCAAGCGCGCTTGCTTCGTACAAAGGACTCGGACCCGATCTTATCTATCTGCCCGAACAACCTTTCGACGTTGAGAAATTCCTTAAACAGGTTAAAGAAGTTGCGGACAACAACAAAGGAAAATGTATCGTAGCGCTCAGCGAAGGTATCAAAACCGCAGACGGACAATACGTAGTCGAAGCGATCGCATCCGCTTCCGCGTCGAAAGACAGTTTCGGTCATACGCAACTGGGCGGTGTAGCGGCGACGCTTGCAAATCTCGTAAAAGAGAAAATCGGCGGTAAAGTAAGAGCCGTCGAGTTCAGTCTGATGCAGAGATGCGGAGCGCACCTTGCAAGCAAAACGGACGTCGAAGAAGCGTTTGAGGCAGGCAGAACCGCAGTTCGCAGCGCCTGCGAAGGCAACACCGATAAAATGGTCGTGTTCGAAAGACAACCCGGAAAAGAATACAAAATCGAATACAAACTGATGAACATCGAACTTGCGGCAAACACCGAAAAGAAGATACCCGACAGTTGGATACTTCCCGACAACAAGGGACTCAGTCAGGAGTTTATTGATTACGCGCTTCCCCTTATACAAGGAGATTCCAAAGCGCCGCTCGAAGACGGATTGCCGAGATTTGCACGTCTTAAAAAAGTAAAGGTACAGGCTTAAAGAGTGAAAAAAGAGAAAATAAGCGCAAAAAAAGAACCTATCGAAAACAATTCCGAAACGAAAGCGGAAGAAAAAAAGCGGTTTAAGCCGACAAAAAAAATGCTTGCGATCATCGCAAGCGTTTGCGCTGTTTTGATAATAGCGGCGGTTGCCATTCCGATAGGAATAATTTTCGGGAACAAGAAAACAGTTCCCGCGCCTTATTTTGTCGATTTTAACGAAGAAAAAGACTATTATATCCGTATAAGATGGAATAAAATCCGCGGAGCGAACGCATATAGTTACGTTTATTGCTACGGCAATCCGGAAGAAACGGACGAAAGCAATTACGTTGAAGGAAGAACGCAAAACACCGTTACTTCCGTTCCCAGACACAAAGGTATTGTGGCGTTCAGGGTAAAAGCGGAGATTACGGGAGAGAACACTTCGTATTCCGAATGGGTAAAACTCGACGTTCCGGCGTGGAAACTTGAAAAACCCATAGTTACGATAACCGATAAAATGTCGGTTTCTTGGGTAGCGTCTACGTTTAATGCGGACGATAAAACCTACGATGTAAAGTCGTATGCGTGCGAGATATTGATTGACGGTGAAAGCGTGTTGGAAAACTTCACGGTTTCGTCTTCGTCGATCGAGTTCGGCAATTTTATTTATAAAGCGCTCGGAAACGAAGAAAAAGTTCAGAATTACAACCTTCACGGAACTTGGACGGATATAACGATTACGGTTAAAGTAAAAGCGCTCGCGTACGAACTTTTTGCCGGCAGTCCCATTACGACGCCGCAGAAACCGTACGACGTATTGTTAAACGTATACGAAGACAGCGACTATTACGAACAGACCGTAACTATTACGGAAGATATTTATAACGGTTTGAAATAAATGGAGTAAGAGCAAATGAAAAGAGAAGATTTGCGTAATATAGCGATTATAGCGCACGTTGACCACGGTAAAACCACTCTCGTCGACGCGATGCTTAAACAAGGCGGAATTTTCAGGGACAATCAGTCCGTTCCTACCTGCGTAATGGACAATAACGCACTCGAAAGAGAACGCGGAATTACCATTCTCGCAAAAAACACTTCGGCCTATTATAAAGATATAAAAATCAATATCGTCGACACCCCCGGACACGCGGATTTCGGCGGCGAAGTCGAACGTGTTCTTAAAATGATAAACGGCGTCGTACTGCTCGTAGACGCATACGAAGGGCCTATGCCGCAAACGAGATTCGTTTTGCAAAAAGCCCTTGAAATGAACCATAAAATCATTATTTGTATAAACAAAATTGACAAACCCGGCGCAAGATGCGACGAAGTTCTTAACGAAGTTTACGACTTGCTTTTGGAACTTAACGCCACGGAAGAACAACTTTACAGCCCGGTCGTTTATTGCAGCGGAAGGGCAGGGACGGCAACCCTTTCTCTCGACGAAGAAGGCAAAGACCTAGTTCCGCTTTTCGAAACGATAATTTCGCATATCGATCCGCCGGAAGGCGACGAAACCGCGCCTTTGCAAGTGCTTGTTTCCGCAATCGATTACAACGATTACGTCGGAAGAATAGCGATAGGAAGAATAGAACGCGGCGTAATGAGAGCAAACAGGGAAGTAGTCGTCTGCAATTACCATACCGACGAAAAATACCGCGGAAAAATAACGAATATTTATCAGTTTGCCGGACTTAACAAAACTACGGTCGATTCCGCAATGGTAGGCGATATCGTAAGTTTCAGCGGCTTGGAAAACATAACTATAGGCGAAACGGTTTGCGATCCTGCGGACGTAACCCCCATTCCTTTCGTAAAAATAAGCGAACCTACCTTGCAGATGTCTTTCTCTGTAAACGACAGTCCGTTTGCCGGCAAAGAAGGCAAATACGTTACGAGCAGACACTTGCGCGCAAGACTTATGAAAGAACTCCTTAAAGACGTTTCTCTTAAAGTTACGGAAAAGTCGAGCGACGAATTTATCGTAAGCGGCAGAGGCGAAATTCACCTGTCCATTCTTATGGAAACTATGAGAAGAGAAGGCTACGAATTTCAGGTAAGCACGCCGCAGGTAATCAACAAGGTTATTGACGGCGTACTTTGCGAGCCTATGGAAAAATTATTCATCGACGTACCCGACACCTGCATTGGTTCGGTAATGGAGGATATGGGCAGACGTCAGGGCGAACTGATCACTATGAATCCGCTCGGCACGAGAACCAAACTCGAATTTTCGATTCCTGCAAGAGGACTTTTGGGATACCGTAACGACTTTATGACGGAAACGCGCGGCGAAGGTGTAATGAGCAGTATATTTACCGGCTACGAACCGCTTAAAGGCAGCGTTCCGCGCCGTCCTTACGGCGCACTCGTTGCGTGGGAAACCGGCGAAGCGGTAACGTACGGATTGTTTAACGCTCAAGGCAGAGGACAACTTTTCATCGGACCCGGAACGCCCGTGTATGCAGGTATGGTCGTGGGTTATTCTCCCAAACAAGAAGACATACCCGTAAACGTATGTAAGAAAAAACACGTAACGAATATGCGTGCTGCCGGAAGCGACGAAGCGTTGACGCTGGAAACGCCCAGAAGGTTCAGTCTGGAAGAATGTATAGAATTCCTTTCTACCGACGAGATGCTCGAAGTCACGCCTAAGAGTCTGAGAATAAGAAAAACCATTCTCGACCATTCGGAAAGAATGAGAAAATTGTCTAGAGAAAAGAACGGAAATTAACGATAAAGGAGAACAAAATGGCGAAGCAGAAAAAGAGTTTCGGAATGCTTGAAAAACTCGATCTTTGTCCGGAATACCGTGAAGACGGCGGCAAAACGCCCGAAGTGGAGATCGGAAGATTTAAGTACTTCAAAGAAGTATCCAAACGCAGAAACAGTCCGCTTTTGATAGCGAATCTCATGTTTTTGCTGTTCCTTATCCCCGTACTCGTATTATTCGTGTTGCTGGAAGTTTATCAAGGCACCGAATCGATAGCGTACAGAATGACGAAAACGAGCGAAATTCCGTATTTGCTGTCGGGTATAGGTTTCGGAATGAGCGATTCAACGGCAACCGCTTTGGACGTTAAAATGAACATACTTAACGTATACTACATCATTTTTGCGGCGCTCGGCGTATGTGCTTTTATTATGAGCATAGGACTCGGAGGAATGACCGGTTTGTCTGCTAAATTTATTATCGGCGATTCGTTTGCGTCGAAGAAAGACAACTACGGAAACGACGTTCCTAAGGCGATTAAAGAGTTTTTTAAGGGTGTAAAAAGAACGTGGAAAGGGATGCTTGTCGTCGGTGCGTTTTTCCTGGTTTTGTTCGCAGGAATAGCAAACGTGTTTGTTTATTTTGTGGGCGAATACTGGAAAAAAGAAGCAAATGCAGGACACTGGATTATGGTGATTTTTGCGGCGATAGCGGCACTTTTTATACTTATGTATCTCGTCCATTTAATCCCGTCGATTGCTCTTTACGATCAGCCGCTTAAAGGCAAAATGAAAAACTCCGCAATTCTTACGATACAAATGTTCGTTCAAACTTTGCTTATTGCGCTTATTTTGAGCCTTCCTTTCGTGATTATGGCGGTTTTACCCCTTGCGGCAATGGTCGTAGTGATAGCGGTAATGCTGTGTTTCGGAAGCAAATGGTATACGCTTTCCCTTTGCAATTACGAGCAGTATATATCCGAAAAAATCATTACGCCCCTGTATAATTACAAGTGCGGAAAAAAACAACCTAAAGCCAAAAATAAACAAAAAAGATAAACGCAAAACCTACCGCTTTTTTCAAAATATTAACAAATAAATAAAGATATCCCTTTCGCTGTTTTTATCGGATTACGTACCGATTTATGACGGCAGAAGGGATTTTTATTTTGTTTATTCGGATCGGAAGAATATTCGGGCGAACCCTATTGACAAAAGTTATTATATTATTAT
>CAJLYQ010000032.1 GCA_905210905.1 uncultured Christensenella sp.
TTATCTCGTCCGCTTGCTTTTCCCCTCATCCGTCAACTTCGTTGCCACCTTCCCCCGTGGGGGAAGGCTTAACCTTTTTCGTTTTTATGGGACGTAAAGCGTCACGTTTGCGCCGCTCCTACCCGAATATTGCTTGAAGAATGTACTTAATCGAGAACGACAGCGCGGCTATCGCAATCGTAAGCGCAATTCTTATGGCGAGTTTTCTTCTCGAAACTTCCTTATCTCTGAGATAACTTATCCCGTTGTCTTTAAGGGTAATAACGTACATAAGGTCGCCATTGAGTTTTTTTGCTTTTTCGTAGACGAAATAGTTGTCCAGCATAAGTTTGTTAAGCGTTTCTTCGAGATCCCCTTCTCGGAAATCCACTTTGTACGGGATACGGGAAAGGAGTTCTACCGGAGAAATAAGGCACTGACCGCCTGCCGTGCCGCTCGCCGCTTCGTATACGACGTTCATAAGTACTTTTTCTTTCTTTCCTAGTACCATTTTACCCTACCTTGCCTACGATAATTCCCAGCGCAATCATTCCTGCGATAAACGCGCCCAAAAATGCGCTTACGCCGCAAATAATCGCCGCTTTAACGTAATTAAACGGTTTAGTCGCGGAAATAACTTTGGTTATCGTTTCTTTTTCCGTCGGCGGTTTTTCCCTGTCCGTCGGTTTCTCTTCGGCGGAAACCGCGACGGTTTCTCCGTCCGAACCTTTTCCTTCTGCCGCCGCTGCCGCTTCTTTGGCTTGCGCTTCCCGTTTCGCTCGTTCCGCCTCGAGCAATGCCTGTTTTCGCCGTTCCGCCTCTCTCGCTTCTTCCCGTCTTTCGTCTTCACGTATTCCTTTGGGAAGCACGGTAAGGCAATACACTTCGCTGTCGGCGTAGCGTATTTGTATAAGTTCGTTCATTTGCAGGGTGTTAAGCGCGGTGTCTATTTCCGCCTGACTAAACCCTTCGAGCGCGTCGCGAACGTTCGTTTTCGGCACTACGACGTATTCGCCTGCGGTGAGATACTTCATCACTGCGTCGAACACGTTCATTATTCTTTCATTAAACATCGTAATTATAATTTAATCGTTTCGTTGATTTTGCGCAAGGCTTCTACGTCGGTTTTTACCAGTCTTCTGTCAAAACTCAAAAGTCCGTTACATTCGTCTTCAACGTCGCTTACTTCGGTATAAACTGTCGCGGAAAGCCCTTTCTTTATCGCTCTCTTTACTCTCTTGCCGATAAGCGCAAACAAGGCTTTGTTAAACTTTTCTTGTTCGTAATACTTTCTGTATCCGAAAAACTTTTCCTTGTTGTACATATGTCCCGGAACTTTAAGACTGAATCCGCCGTACTCGCTGAGAATAATCGGTCTGTCGTCGTTTTTGTCGTATTTCGGGAACCAGTAAGGCGTGAAGTAGATATGAAAACTGTTAAAATCGCCCGCTCCCTGATCGTGCCAGCCGCTTGCGTGGTCGATACTTCTCGTGGAATCGAGTTTGCGATAGAATTCGTACGCTTTCGCCGAATCGAACTGTCCCCAGCCTTCGTTGAACGGTACCCATACCGCAAGGGAAACCACGTTGTAGAGTTCGTCCACCATTCTTGCGCTGTCTTCGTAGTATTCCTTTCTTCCCTGTTCGTCTTCGCGAGAGAAAAACGCATAGTTCTTTTCCGTATCGTCTTTCATAAACGCTTTCGTTCCGAACGCCATATTGAACGCGGGTACGATCATAATCGCGGGCGCTTTGTAAATTCCGCCGCCGCTTATCATATCCTGCCAAACGAGCATTCCCAGCCTGTCGCAGTGATAATACCAACGGAGCGGTTCGATTTTAATGTGCTTTCTCAACATATTAAAGCCCATCTTCTTCATCGTTTCGATGTCGTAAATAAGCGCTTCGTCGCTCGGCGCGGTGTAAAGTCCGTCGCTCCAGTACCCCTGATCGAGAAGTCCGTTGTGGAAATACGGCTTGTTGTTAAGCATAAGACGGGATATACCGTTTTCGTCTTTGCCTATACCGAACTTTCTCATTCCGAAATAAGATTTAACTTCGTCTTTGCCCGCTTTTATCACCAAATCGTAAAGTTTCGGGTTCTCCGGCGACCAACACTCGTAAGAAGAAAGTTTGATTATCGCTTCGCCGTTTTCCGCGGTAACCGCCGCTACGGACTTTTCTCCGTCGAAAACTTCGAGTTCCGCCACCGCCTTTTCGTCGGAAAAATCGATGACGACTTTCAGTTCGTCCTTGTCGATGTCGGGCGTAAGTACGATTTTCGCTATGTAATTTTCCGGCACTTGTTCGAGCCATACGGTCTGCCATATTCCCGACTGCGGCGTGTACCATATTCCGCCGCGCTTGTTGGACTGCTTTCCTCTCGCTTGCGTTCCTTTGTCCGTCGGATCGGTGACGATAACTTCGAGATCGTTCTCCCCTTCCTTTATCTCTTCGGTTACGTCGAAACTGAACGGAAAATATCCGCCGCGGTTCTTACCCACGCTCACGCCGTTGAGTATAACTTCGCTCAAATAGTCCACCGCTCCGAAATGAAGCAACGCTCTGTCGTTCTCTTTAACGAACGTAAACTTTCTGTGATAATATAGTACGTCGTTTTCCGTAACGACCTTTTCCACTCCCGACAATATGCTTTCCGGGCTGAACGGTACGATTATCTCGCCCTGATATCCCTTGAATCCTTCGTCCTTAGGATATATGGCGTATTCCCATCTTCCGTTAAGGTTAAAGAAACTGTTTCTCGCCATCTGCGGACGCGGATAGTCGTTAAGAGGCAGGTCTTTGTTGAGTTTTTCGCCGAACGGCGTAATCAGTCTTTCCATCTCGTTAAACTCCTTTGTCTAAGTGCTTTTTGTTTTTTTGATAAGTTTTTTGCTTCGCTTTAATGACTCCGCTTTTTCACCCTTTCGGGCGGGCGGGGGGGCCGATTCGCCTTATCTCACGGTCGGACGAACGGTGTTCTGCGAAGAAATGTTGCCGTATCCGCGCATATTTCCTGCCTCGTCCTCTCTCTCCGCTCCCAGTTCGAGTATCTTCTCGTGTTTCGCCGCAGCAGAAGAATCGACGAGTATGTGCAGATTATGCATGTTTGCCGGGTCGTAAACCGTGGTCGGCTGTCCGTATTGATAGAACGCGTCGTCGTCCGTTGCGCTCGTCGTGTCCTTCATATCGCTGCCCGGCGTGGGAATGATAACCGTTCTTAACGCCTTACAGCCCGTAAACGTGTCGCTGCAAATCTGTTGCACTTTGGGTAAATATATCCAGTACAACGCCGCGCAACCCTTAAACGCGCCGTATCCGAGCGAATTGTTGTAGTCTTTCTTGTTGTCTTTAAGTTCGTACTCGTACTTGTAGTTGTCGCGGTTCTTCATTCTGCCGTCTTTCTTGTTGGTTATCGGACAGGTTCTTAAATCCACCACTTGCAGAGAACGGCATCTTTGGAACGCGTACTGACCTATCGCTTTAAGTTTTTTACCGCCGATAAACTCTTTTATCGCCGTACCGAAAAACGCATAGTCGCCGATATATTCAAGCGTGTCCACGTCCGCAAACACCACTTCGGTAAGGTTGGTACAACTGTTGAACGCGTCGTGCGATATCATCGTATAACTCGACGGAACGTAAACCTTTCTTATACTCGTCGGCAGCGCGTAGTGCGCTATCTCGATTATGTCTTTGCGTACGTCTATATCCGATTGTACCGGAAGTCTTACGTAAGTGCTTCTGTCCGACCAGTAAACCAAAGAATAACCGATAACGTTGCTCGAAGTCTGCAAATTAGTCGAACTGTAGATTTCCTGCACCGCTACCTTAACGGTGATTTCCTTGCCTTCTTCGTCCGTGTAGGTGTAGTCTTTGACGAGATCGATGTCGTGAACGAAAACCGAACTGTTGTACGCGCTCGTTCCGCTCGACTGTCCGCCTGCGGTGACTTCCTTACCTTTTTTCATTTCTTCCTTGAACGCTTCCACAAGCCCGGACGGAACGAAAAGTCTGAGCGGCGAAGAATAAGTTACCGCGTCGGTATTCGTCGCTTCGTCTTCCTGATTGAGTTTTTCTTTTTCGCCGGCTTCGCCCGTCGCGAACAGGAAGTCCGCTTGTTTATGTCCGCCCACTACTTCCAAATCTTTGCCCTTCGAGTCCTTGCGTTCGTCTTTAAGGTATCCTTTCGGTACTTGTTCCATATCTTCGTTGTCGAAGAAAACGCATTTCATTCTGTCGCAACCGCGGAAAACGCCCGATCCGTATTTAAGCAGTTTGCCGGTGATCGTCACGGAGTCGAGATTAGTAAGGTTGCCGAACGCTCCCGAATGAAGATATTTAAGTTGACTGTCCTTTCCGCCGAAGGTAAGTTTGGTCACGTCTTCGCACTGATAAAAAGCAAGACAGTCCACGTCTTCGAGAGAAGCCGGGAGTTCCAGACTCGTTATTCTCTTTTGATAAAAAAACGCGTTTTGTCCTATCTTTTTCAGCCCTTCCGCAAAGAAAACGTTTGTAACGTACGCTATCTTGCTTTCGTCTTTTTCGTAATGGTTTATATCGAAACAGTAATCGGGAATGATGTTAAGTCCGTTCTTTTCTCCTTTGTCCGTCTGAAATTCTATTCTCTTAAGGTTAAGGCAACTTGCAAACGTTCTCGCGCCGATAAGGTTTTTCCCTTTTTCGATGGTTCTGTTGCCTTCCTTACTCTCTATCTCGTCGCCGGCGATGTAGTCGATCTGATCTTCGAAATAGCACCCGGGTTCGAACACGACCTGCGAAAATCCGGTGTTCATAAAGCACTTATACCCTATAAACTTCCAGTTTTTGCTGACGGTGAGCGTAGTCGTGTTTACGCCGTTCTTCGAAGGAACGTTCGTCCAGCCGCTGTCACGGAACGCCAGATTGCCGAGATATTCCACTTTTTCCGGCAAACTGAACGTGTTGTCCTTGCCGAGAACCTTGGTTTCGTAAAACGCGTAGTCGCCGATATATTTAAGTTCGGAATCGCCGTTAAACGTAAGGCTCGTCATCTTCGTGCAACGCCAGAACGCGCCGTAGCCTATCTCTTCGATAAACTTGCCCACGGTGGCGGTTCTTATCGTGTTGAACCCCTTAAACGCAAGCGAGCCTATTCCGATAACGGGATATTCGGTATACGAAACTTTCGGCGTGTAAACGGGTAATCCGTAGTTGCCTTCGGTTTCCGTATAAGTAATATCTTCGATTACTATCGTATCGGGAATATCGAGAATGGCAAAGTGCGTGACTTCGTTGTTCTTGAAATCCTTGTTTACTATCCTTACCCCGGCGGTAAATTTGTAAGTGTTGCCGGCGGAATATTCGTAATTTATGGGCGTGTCGAGTTGCACCACTTCGAAGTCGTACATTCTTTCGTAGTGCGCATAAAGCGTCATATCGCACCAGAAATAGTACTTATCCGTGCTTTGAACGAGTTCCCCTTCGCCGTTGGGTTTCGTATACCAACCTGCAAAGACCCAGCCGCCGCTTTTTCTCGGTCCGACGTAGTTTTCCGCGTCGAAATCCGGAGATACGACGTTGGCGTAACTAAGTTCGGACGAGTAAAACACTTTGGAAGAAGTCGCGTTCTTAACGTTCGCTATCTCTTCCTGAATATTCGCGTTGCCCATACGATAATCCACGTTCATCGGGTTAAGCGTAAGGTTGAACTGCGGACGAACGGAAACGCTTATCGTGTTTTCCACGCCTTCCGCCCACTTCATTTTCGTGGTTTCCGAACCGTTCATATACATAACGTTGTTAATAACGTAGTCGATTATGCCGCTGAGCGCGTTTTCTTCCACGGAAAACTCTATTCTCGTATTCGTCGTGTCCGAACCCGAGGCAAATCTCGTGCTGTCGTACTTAACGTTGTTTATCTTGACCGAACTTACGGGAAGTTTGTCTGGATTGTCGTAAGAAATAACCACGTAGTATTTTTCGAGATCGTTTAACGCCATAGGATTCGTACACCCTTTGTTAAACAGATACTCCTTGCTTTCCAGATACCCGTCCGTCGCCTTAATCGTTTCCAGTCCCGTGATTACCGGCGCTTTAACTTTCTTATCGTCGCGACCGAGTATCTTGTTTATAAAACTGCACCCGGCAAGCGTCGTAAGCAGCGCCGCAAACACCGCGACGACGACAAGACAAAGCCACGCTTTCTTTTTCATACACATCTCTCCTTTCCGTGTTCCGTTTACGGATTATTTCCTTAATTTCAATATAAGCACCACTATTCCCGCCACCAGCAACGCTCCGCCTGCGGCGATTATGTAGTAATAATACGTCTTAAACCCTTTTTTGCCGTCGTCCGTCGGCACTATATCGGGTTTTTTCTCCGTCGTGACCGTAATCTTCTTGCTGTACTGCGTCACGCTCAGTTTCTTGTTCCTTATCTCCACGTTTATCGAATCGACGCCCTTCCTCAAGGTATAACTCTCTTCGACGAGTACGCCGTCTATATACAGCGAGTAGGCGTCCTTGTATTCTTCTTTCATTTTTATTAACCCGGCTTCGCCGCTCAGATAAATCGTGTTTCCGTCGTCGGAAAAACTTATTCCCGATATTTCGAGCAGTCTTTCGTCCACCTTGACTTCGGGTTTGTCTTCGCTCGGTTTCTGCCCGAACGTCACGTCGTAGGTTATTTTGAAAATCGTAGTCTGTTTGTAGCGTATCTCGATTTTTTCCTTTGCCGTACGGTTAAACGTCGCCCTTCTCACGGATATGCCGTTCTGATAAAGTCCTAAGTCGTCTTCCACTCCGACATAAGGCGTTTTGTCGACGTAAACTTCCAGCACCGTTTCGGTAAACAGTTTGTTGTCCGTGTCCACCGTGTAGTCCGAGTGGCTGAACGTAAGCGACGCGCCCGTGACTTCGTAAACCGTTATTTTCTTCGTAAACCGCACTTCGTTAAGGTTTTTCGAGTCCGTCGGCGTGAACAATAGGTTAAACGTGTTCGTTCCGCGCCTTAGTTCGTTCGTTCCGATAAACGTTACCGTTCCCGGAACGGAAGGTATTATCTCGTTGAAGTAAGCGGTCGCTTTCACGTCGCCCGACGTAAGCGTTTTCGCTCCGACGTAAACGGTATATTCGTCTTCCGTCGTAACTACGGGCGTTCCTTTCGTTATCGTCATCGTAGCGGATATCCCGGACGTGCGTCCCGTCGGATAAATTACGTTCGCCGTCACGGTATAACGCCCCGCGTCGCGATGAACGTTGTTCGTATACTCTATACGCACCCCTTCTTCCACGTCCTTAACGGTAATCGTTTTTTCCGTTCCGTCGTAAACGAACGTTGCGTCCGCCATACTGTACGACTTGTATCCCTTTATTACCGTAACCGAACCTTTCTCTACCCGTCCGCTTTCGATAGTATAATCGTCGAAAGTAAACCTTCCGCTTACGGAGTAAATATCCCCTTCGTTTGCGGTAATCGGATTGTAATCGGTGGCGGCAACGAACGAGAACCCTTTGAGTAAATACGGATTTTTTCCTGCGTCGTCGCCTTTAAGTCCGTCTATTACGAACTCCGCCGACGGAATATTTTCGTATTGCCGTACTTCTCCGCCGGGGATATAAACCCTTATTCCGTTTAACGGCGATTTGTTGACGATTACTCCGAGTTTCTCCGTTCCGTCGAAAACGTAGTTCGGCGCGCCCGAAATCGTGAGAGAAACGATGTATTTGTCAGCGTGAATAAGTTCGGTTTCGTATATCCCCTGCCTTACGACCTTTCTTACCGTTACGGAACTTTCGCTCTCGCCCGAAGCAAACCCGGACAAAGTATACGTTATCCTTTCGGACTGATCCCGCCCTGCGTACGTAATCGCGGTTTCCGCGGCGTCCGCGACCTTTCCGTCCACTTTCCAGACCACGCTTAACGCCCGCCTCGTGACCGTAAGAGTAAAGGATTTCGACAGCGTAAACCGATAATTCTTCGGTTGCACTATTTGTTCCGTGCTTACCGTATATTCGCCTATGGTAAAGTACTTTGCGCTCGATTTGAACGCGAATTTTATCGTTTCCGTAAGCCCGGTTTCCGCCACTTCGTATCCGACAAACGCGATCTCTCCGCTGCCTATTCTTACCGTTCCGTCATACGTATCCGTCGTGTACTCTCCGTACGCTCCGTACTGAAACGATACGTCGCTTAAAGCAATCGTCGCCGCAAGCGGACTTATCACTATCTCGCACTCTCCCGAAACTATCTCGTAATCGGGATTTTTACTCGTCGCAACGACTTTGTACGTTTCCGCTTCCGCCACCGAATTAAATTCCATTCCTATCGAATTCGTAAACCTGTACGATATATCGCTTGCGGTTAAACCGCCGCTTCCGCCGCCCGGATAACTTATCGTAACCGCAGGAACTATCGCTTTACCGTTGTAAACGTATTCTCTTTCGACGGTGAGAATTGCCGAGCGCGCTTTTACGGTAACCGTTGCGGTTGCCCGTGCGGAGGCAAAGTTCCCGTCGCCCGAAAACTCCGCCGTTACGACGTAGTCCCCCGCGTGTATCACTTCTTTCGTCTTAACTCCGTTTTGCGTGAAATAAACGGTAATTTGCGCGTCTTCCGGCATTTTTTCCGTAAAGAAAACGTACTCTTCCGTCGCTTTGTCCGATCCGTCGTAAACGAATTCGTAACTCGCTTTTTCAAAAACGATTTTCGTGGTAATCAGCGTGATTTCCGCAAAAAACGAATATTCCGTCACGAAAAAGTTGTTTTCGTCGTCGCCGAGCGGAGTAACCGTCGCAGTAACGGTGTAATACCCGACTTCTTTTATCTCGGATACTTCTTTGCCTCCCGAAATTATTTTGTACGCAACGCTTACTTGCACGTTTCCGAACGCGTCCGACGGAATCGCGTAATCGAGCGGTTGCCCGGTGTATTCGGTAAAAACGTCTTTGTATTCCGTTTTCGGATAAATCGCGGTAAGAGATGCCTTTCCTATCGTAAGGTATCCGTTTGTCACGGCAAAAACGTAATTTTCCGCTTCGCCCGTTACGCTAAGCGTAACTTCGTGCTTTCCGGCAATCAACTTTTCTTCCGGATTTTTAAGAACGGCTTCGATCGTTACGAATTCCGTGACTTTCTTGAAATCGTCTTCCTTAACCGGTACGACCGCGGTAAAATCGAAATCGTCGGAGTTAAACTCGTATCCGTACTGTTTTTCCGCGTCGCTTACGGTGATTTTTATCGTCGCCTTGGTAATCGTAAGGGTGGCTAAATACGTTTTCGTTTCGTAGTTTTTGTGCGAAACCGTCGCTCTGACGGAATAAACCCCTGCGTTTTTCTCGCCGTTTCCTTCGTATTCGACTTTCGCGCCCGAAGGTTGTCCGTCTACGGACAGGCTTTTCGCCGTTCCGTCGTAAACGAACGTTCCGCCCGAAAACGTTATTCTCGAAAACTCCGCTTTCGTCACACGTAAAACGCCCGCGCTCACGGTCGGCAGATAATTGTCGAGATATTTAAGCGAACATTTTATAGCGTACTCTCCCACGTCGTCGCCTTGCGCGTATTCGACGGAAAAGAGATTTGCAAAAACGAATCCGCTCTCTTCGGTCAGCAGTTTGCTCGTTTTTTCTCTGTCCGTCCCCACCGTTCCCGTCATTATCAGCATATCCGCGCCGAAAGAGGAAACGTCGTAAGCCGAACCGTAAACGATCGTATCGTCCGCCACCGAAACCGTAAGCGGAATCTTGTTTATCGTTATTTTTCTCGTATAAGTAATCGTTTCGTAGTTGTCGGAAGAAAGAGAAATCGTCTGAACGTACGTTCCGCAATCTCTCACCGCCGAAACGACGCCGTTTTTCGTCACGGCAAAGGACAAAACGAACCCTTTCGATTTAAGCAAGGCGTAGTTGTCCGGTTCGGGTTCGTCTGTTATCTCCGCGCCGACGTAATCGAACGATTTATCGCCCTTTCGGGAATATTCCACCGTTCCGTCGTAAACCGACTTGGTAATAACGACGGTAATCGGCTCTAACTCGGTTGTAATGAGATTATCTCCGTAGGCAGTGGCTGCGAGAACATATTCCCCGGCATCGGTAAGATTTTCCGCGGTGTACGGTTCTCCGCCGTAAGTCCAGTCAAACCGCAGATACCCTTCTTCCGTCTGATAAACGCTCTCCGCCACGTCGCGCGCGGAATACCCGTTTTCGTCGTAACCGAAAGACCGCAGATTCGGATCGTCGTTTATCGTAACGTAACCTTCCGCGTTCACACGGTAAGATACGCCTTTTCTCCTTATTTCGGCTCGGGTTTCGCTTTTGCCGACTTCGTACCCGAAAACTTCGTCCGCGTCGAACCCGTCCGCTTCGAGATCGTAATATCCGCTTCCGCTCCTCGTTTCTTCCTTTCCGTTTATTCTGTAACCGTTCGCTATGCAAAAAGCAATCGTTCCGTCGCCGCTTGAATAAAACTCTTCGCCGCTTACCGACGAACAATTTTCTATCGAGCCGCCGTTCGTTTCGCAAAAAGCGTACCGAGCGTTAACGAAAGAATTGCTTAAAGAAATCGAACCGTCGTTATTAGCGGTAAAACCGCTCGTAAAAACATTGTTCGACAAGGAAAAAACGTTTATTCTTTCGAGCGAACCGCCGTTTTCCACGGACGCGCAGACTCCGCTCGTCAAATTCTCTTTGTCGGATAAAATTACCGTAAGATCGGAAATAGAACCGTAAATTTTGCCGAACGGCGCAAGGTAGGTATTGACCAGAGCGTGACCGGTGAAATCTACGTCGAGTTTAACGTCCGGCGCGGTTTCGCATAAAACTTTGTTCCCGGACGAAACGTTGTTAAGAAGTATGTCTTTCGTAACGACCGCTTTCTTTCCGGGAGCGTTTTTCTCTCCGTCGAGCAACACCGCCGCAAGACTTTCCGCGTCGGTAACGATATACGGATCGGTTTCCGTTCCGCTTCCTTTTACCGTCGAAGGGGTTACGCCCGTAAAGGTACCCGACGTATATCCGTCGCCGCCGAAGCCCGATACGACGGTCACGGCGGCGGCGAGCGTTACGTTTTCAAAGGGATCGAAATCGGTTTTCGCAAATATATGCCCGTTTCCGTCAACCGTGAGTTTTACCGTTCCTACGCAGGTTTCGTCCGTTCCCGAAGAAAAATTCGTTCCGAAAACGTCCCCGGTAAGTTTAGCGTAAAATCCGCCGTGCGTTTCCCTTTCCGAAATCGCGAAAACCAGCCGTTTTACGTCGTGCATATCGTCGATTAAAAACGGATCGGTTTCCGTTCCGGCAGAGCCGAACGCGGTTTTTACCGTCGGCACCGCTCCGTCCGAAATATAAAATCCGTCGCCGAGCGCCGAGTAGTCCGTTCCGACCGCTCCGCTTCCGTCGTATACCGTAACCGACGAGGTTTTTACGAAAGAGTTCTTTGCCGGCGTGCTTTCTCCGTCCGCAACGGTTACTTTTTCGCCGAGGGACAAAATCACGCCGACGTTCTCCGCGCTCGTTCCGCCCGACCCGGCGCCGAAAGGATATACTTCGCAATCGTATCCGGACGAAACCTTAAGCGACGATACCGAGTTTTTTACCGTTGCGCCGGGGTAATTCAGCGTAGCGATCGTTCCGACGTACGGCGTCGCCCTTCCCGCGATTTCTTCCGACGTTAACTTTTCGAATTCGTAAGTTCCGCTTAAAAAGCACGTTTCTATCTTTCCGCTGTTTGCGTATACGAACGGATATCCGCCGTTCACCGTAACGTAACACGCCACGTTTTCGATCGTTCCGTAATTGTATTCCGCAACGCTCCCTTCGGAAAGAGAACCGTAAACGTCCACGTCTTTAAGCAAGCCGTAAACGCGTTTTGCGATCAGCGGTTTGTTCGATACGGAAACGTCCGTCAGATAAAACGAACGCGCCTCGCCTTTGACGGACGAAAACAACGTGCCGCCAAGACCTTTGATCGCAAATCCGTTACCGTTAAAAACGCCGTTAAAAGCGGTCGTAAAAACGTCTCCGGGCGGTGCGGTTACGTCCGAGTAAAGCAAAACGGTTTTGCCGGTAAAATCCTTGCCGACCGCCGACAAATCGGCAAGCGTGGCGAAATCTTCGTCCGACCGCACGCAGAAAACCGCTGTATCGTCGTACGAATAAGCAAAAGAAGTTTTTTCCTGCGGAATGAATTTAAGAATGCAAAACGCCGCGACGAAAAGAATAATCGCCGCCGCAATCGCCGTCAGGTTTTTCTTTGCCACTCTCGCGCGTCCGTGCATAAAACTCCCTATAATATAATTTAATTTATGTAATTATAACATAAGAAAAAAGGCAATGCAATAGCATTACCCTAATTTTCGTCGGTCTTAAAGGATACATTAAGTTATGCCCGTTTGATTCTGATTATTGCTTTCACGGCGGAAATTACCTGCAAAACGAACCCGATAAACACCGGGATATAGAACACGGCTATTCTCCAGAACAGCACCGCCCAGAACAATATTCCGCCGTCGATATGAGCGGCAAAAATCGCGTAAAAAGACAGTTCCGCTATACCCGCTCCGCCGGGAGTCGGCGCGAAACTCGACGCGTAGTTAACAAACAAACACAGCACCAGGGTTTCCCAATACGCCACGTCGGATACCCCTAACGCACGCATAACGAAAAACGGAACGGAGTTGTTGGCGAACATTTCGATAAGCGCGCCGAGAGCGATTACCACGATTACGCTTTTGTTTACGCTGAGATATTTTACGCCGGTCAGAAACTGCGTGACGTTTTTGTTTAACTTTTCTTCCGCCTTTTCGCGGTGCTTTACGATTTTCATTTTGTATAAAAGCCCGATCACGCCGTCGGAGATTTTTCTTCCGACTTTCGGCTTGAAAGCGCAGATAAGCATAAACGACGGAATGATAAGTCCTGCGAAAACGCTTGCTATCGCCGCCGCCATAACGTAGGGATTCGTTACTATTCCGCTCGACGCGAGAATGATTATTACCGCTACCGCAACGGAGAAAAAGCGGATTATGTGCCTTGACATAGTCACGGCGCAACTGTCGCCCGACGAAAGACCTTTTTTATGAAGATAAACCACCTGAAAGGGTTCTCCACCGGACGACCAGGGCGTAACTCTGTCGAAATACCGACCCAAAAAGGACGCGCCCACGCAAGCGGCGAAAGAACAGTTCGTTTTCAGTTTTCGTGTAAGTACGACGAAAACGAGTACGTCCGCGGCGACGATTACGAAGTACGAAAGTACGGCGTACGCCGTGTAAAACGGATGTTCGGCAAGAAGCCGCAACGCTTCTTTCCCCGAAACCGGATCGCCCGACCTGTCTTCGAAAAATATCATACCGAGTATAACCGCCGCGCTTATCGCCACGAACATTATATATCCGAGTATCTTTTTTCGGATCTTTTTCTTTTTTTCTTTTTCCGGGTCTTTTACTTCGTCGTTTGACGAAACGGCTTTTTCGTCCGTTTCATTTTCGCAAACGACTTCTTCGAATTCGGCAACGGAAGAGTTTTCCGCACTTTCCGATTCGACGGAGCGGTTCTTTTCTTCCTGCGTTTCTTCGCCTGCCGGCAGATTGTTTCGTTCAAGCATAATATATGATTATAACCTAAAAATAATAAAAAGCAACCCCGATTTTCCGCGGCGTCAAACGCTCGCAAGCACGGTTCTTATTCCGTCGGCGGCGGCGCTCGTTATACCGCCTGCGTATCCTGCGCCTTCTCCGATCGGGTACAGCCCTTCCATACTCGACATACCCTTTTCGTCGCGTAAAATTTTAACGGGCGAACTGCTCCTCGATTCCACCCCGGTAAGCACCGCGCTCGGCGAGTCGAACCCTCGTATTTTCCTTGCTGCAAGGGGCAGCCCTTTCTTTATTCCCTGCACGATTTTTTCGGGTAAAACGTCGGATAAGTCGCCTAGGATATACCCCGTTTCCACGCTCGGCAAAACCTTGTCCGGAGCCGTTCCGCTCTTCCCGGACAGAAAATCTCCTACCGTCTGTACGATGGGTTTGTACCCTGCCGACGTTTCGAAAACGCGCCTTTCCACCGCTCGCTGATACTCCATACCGGCAAGCGGATGACTGCTGCCGAAGTCCTGCTCGGTCACGTTTATCAGCAACGCCGAGTTGGAATTGACCCCGTCCCTTGCGTGATAACTCATTCCGTTCACACACACGCCGTTTTCTTCGCTCGACGCGTTTATTACCCGTCCGCCGGGACACATACAAAACGAATACATCGAGCCGTATTCGGCGACGGAAACCGCTATCTTGTAGTCCGCCGCAGGCATAATCGAAGCGAATTTTCCGTATTGTGCAAAATTTATATCTTTACTTAAATGTTCGATACGGGTTCCCATACTGTAAGTTTTGGAAGTCATTTTTACCGACTTACGATACAGCATTTCAAACGTATCCCTTGCCGAGTGGCCTATCGCGAGATAGATTCTGTCGCAGGGGATTTCTCCTTTGCTCGTCACGGCGGCGGTGACTTTCCCGGCTACGGTTTTTACGTCGGTAAGACGGCAGTTAAATAAAAACGTGCCGCCGAGAGATATGATTTTTTCTCTAAGCGACCGCACCACGCAGATAAGTTTGTCCGTGCCGACGTGAGGTTTATTCAGGTATGCTGTTTCTTCGGGCGCGCCGCACGCGACGAACTCGTTTATCACCGCTTTTACGAAATCGTTGCTTACCCCGGTATTGAGTTTGCCGTCGCTGAACGTACCCGCACCCCCTTCGCCGAACTGTACGTTGCTTTCGGTGTCGAGCGATAACGTTTTTATAAATTTTTCCGTTTTTTCCACTCTTTTATCCAACGTGTCGCCACGTTCTATTACCACGGGTTTTGCGCCGAGCAAAGCAAGGGTAAGCGCGGCGAAAAGTCCCGCGGGACCGCTACCGACTACCACGGGATTGCAATTTATTTTTCTACCTATGGTCATACGTTCTATTGTAGGTATGTTCGTTTCGTCATACGGCGTTCCTTTACCTATGAACTTTCGTTCATCGTCGACTTCGACCGCCACACGGTAGTTATAAAGGACGTTGTCTTTTTTTCTTGCGTCCACGCTTTTTTTGATTATTACGTACCGTTTTATGCTTTTTGCGCCGAGTTTTTTCGCCGCAAGCGTTTCTATCGGCGTTTTGTCCGTTACGGAAACGGTAAAATCAACCGCTATCATATGCTCATACCTACCTTAATTCCGCTCGCAAACGCAAAATGCAGGTTGTATCCGCCGCATTGCCCGTCCACGTCCAGCACTTCGCCGCACGCATACAAGCCTTTTTTCTTCTTGCTTTGCATATTTTCGTCGAATTCCGACGTAACCAAACCGCCGCAAACCGCCTGCGCTTGCCTTACGTCGCCCGTTCGAACGTTCTTTACGACGAAGTTTTTCACAGTTTCCGCTACGCTTAAACCCCTTCTTACTGCTTGTTTTTCCACGCTTTGCGCTATCGCTTTATGAAGCAAACTCTCCGCTCCGCCCGTTTTTACGCTTTCTTTCACTTCTTCCGCCGTTAAATCGGGCGCAAAATCGATTGCGACGTCGCATTTTTTTTGCCTGCGCGCAACGTATGCCGATATGCTCATCGATACGATTCCGCTCAAACCGTTGTCCTTAAAAAGAAGTTCCCCTTTTTCGGTTTCTTTTTTCTCGCCGTTTTCGTAAAGCGTAAGCGAACATTTCGCTCTCAGCCCGGACAAGCCCTTTATATCCGCGGTGTCGGTGACGAGCGGAACGAGCGACGGACGGCGTTTTTCCGTCGTATGACCGAATTTTTCGTAAAGATAACCGCTTTCCGTACCCTTAGTCGCATTGCTTCCCGTCGCTAAAAGTACGTTTTTCCCTAAATAACCGTTTACCGAAAACAAACCGCCTTTTTCGTCCACGGATTTCACTTCTTCTCCGAGAACGAGTTCTCCGTCGTAGTTTTTACGCAAAAAACTCACCGCCGACAGCGCGCTTTCCGAGTACGGATAAAATCTTCCGCCGATTTCTTTCACCCTGAGCCCGAGCGAACGGAAAAATCCCGGGACGTCGATTTTTATCGTTTCCGCAACGAAATCCGTGTTGTAAAAACACGGGCGCATATCCGCGTTGCTTAAATTGCACTTGCCGTTGCCCGTCATAAGAATTTTCTTACCGAGTTTGTCTTCCTTTTCCACGATAAGCACTTCTTTGCCGTTTCTTCTTGCGGTAATCGCCGCGCTCGTTCCGCCGGCGCCGCCGCCGATCACTATCAGGTCGTAAACTTTTTTCATAACGAAAATTATACCTTATTTCGCCCGAATAATCAACGTTTGACCGTATGAAGATATGACTATATCGCCATAAAAACATATTTTCTTATTTTTTATCGCTATTTTTAAGATTAAAGTATAGTTTTACGCTTATAATACGATTGAATTTCAGCACAAAATTATGTTATACTGATCTTATCGATGTACGAAAACTTAATATCCGCCGCGTCGGACGCACTCGAAAAATACGACGAAACGGCGGAACTTATCGAATATCCCGAAGTTCAGGCGGATAAAGCGTATTACTTGTCCGTTCTTTCTCGTTACAATTCGCTTAACGCTCTGAAACAAAGCCTTAACGACCTGACCGACGTCCTTAACGAACGGGAAAACGCCGTTTCCGCGGCAAAAGAAACGGAAAACTGCGACGAAAAAACGCTTTTTCTCGAAGAAATAGACCTCTTAACGAAACGGGTCGAAGAAAAAGCCAACGCGCTGAACGCTCTTCTCGGCGGTAAAACTTATACCGAACAAGCGGCTGTTAAGTTAGTCGCAAACGGCGAAATATCGGCAAAATACGGCGAAACGCTCTTTTCTCGCCTTTGCGCCTACTTCGATTCCCGCTCGATAAAAGTTACCGACGTGAAAAAAACCGTACGCAGTGGAGAAACGTACGCGAGAGAAATAACTTTTTCTACGTCGGGAGCGGACGCGTACGCGAGAATCGCACTCTTCAAAGGCGTGCATAAAATTTATATCGCGTCCGCCCGCAGTGAAGAGCTTGCCGTGCTTTGCACTAAAAAAACAACGGAAACTTTCGTTTTAGACGAAAAAGACCTTAAAATCGACCTGTTCCATTCCGGCGGCGCAGGCGGACAAAACGTAAACAAGGTACAAACCGCCGTAAGAGTGACCCACGTCCCCACCGACACAGTCGTCGTTTGTCAGGACGAGCGGTCGCAACTGAAAAACAAACGCCGCGCGTTGAAAACGCTGGAAGAAAAACTTTCCGCAAAGCATTACGCCGAAGAAAAAGCGCGCGCCGAAAAAGATTTTTCCTCTTTGTTAAAGAAAAAATCGTCGATAAAATACGACGTTTCGGAAGGAATTCTCACGGACGACAGACTCTCCGTCCGTTCCGTCGAGTTCGCCGACGAAAAAAAATTCGCCGAATACGCTGACTCGCTCTTTGCGATAAGGAATAAAAATTGATTACGACCGTTACTTTAGACGCAAGAAAAAAATATCTTTCAAGCACTCGGAAAGCATACAAAACCGAGAGTTTCGTTCGTCTTACCCGAAAAACCGTCGCAACCGACGCGTTTATTACCAAAATCGCCGAAGCGGCTTTCGTCAACGGCATAACGGTTAAACCCGGCCGTTCGATTATGGCGGAAACCACGGACAAATCGTACACCGCATTTTTCGTTCAGGGCGTTTCTGCCGACGGAGTGGACGAAAACGATCTCGTTTTTTACAAGTTTTTGTCCAAGCACAACGACTCGGACGGCACCGATCGGCAACTTTCGGATTATCTAAGCGGATCGCAAACCCTTACGTTTACTTTCCGTGAAACGAGCGACCTTCCGGACGAAAACGACCTGAACAAACTCTATCTCATCAGCGAAGCGACGAACGTAAACTTCCCTTTGCTTAACGCCGTTCAGCGCAAAATCGTAGAAACCGAAAACGCCAACGTACTCGTTCAGGGCGTAGCCGGGAGCGGAAAAACCAACGTTTGCGTGGAAAAAATCGTTTATTGCGCTTGCCGCGGTTATCGCGGAAAAATCCTTTATACGACGTTTTCCCGCGGACTTCTGACGGAAACAAAAACTCGCTCGGACGCGTTTTTACGGTCTATTAAAGATTTTCTCGTTTCCTACGAAAACGGCGAAGTCGTTTTTCTCGACAAAAACCATAAAAAAGCGATGGAAAACAAACTCGGTATCGCGTTTAACAACGACGGCGACGAAGAAAACGCCCGTTCTCTCCGTCGAATAGCGGATTTTCTCGAAAAAAACGTGGATTATTATCTCATCGAAGACATTTACGCGGAAAAATTCGGCAAAGCACGGGTTGCGGACGAACGCGTTTTTTTACGGGAATACGTCGGCGACGTAAAAAACTATCGCCTGTCCGGCGCGCTCGAAAAAATAAAATATCTCTCGCCCGAACTCGTTTACAAAGAAATTTACGGTATGATTTTCGGTAAACACGATCTCGACTCGCCGAAAACGACGCTTACGCGCGACGAATACGCAGCCGAGCGAAAAGACAGTTTTTCTCGCGCGGAATGTGACGTAATTTACACGATTGCAACCGATTATGCCGCATTTCTCGACAAAAACGGTTACGTAGACAACAACGTTATGTCAAGGCGGATCGTCGAAAAAACGCAGTCCCCCGTTTATTCCGTCGGGATTATCGACGAAGCGCAGGATTTCACGCAAATAAACCTTTTTATGCTGAAAAAACTTTGCGTAAAAATGTTTTGCGTAGGCGACGCCTTGCAGATGATCAACCCGTCGTACTTCGGTTTCGGCTACGTAAAACGGCTTATGTACGGCGACGTTACCGGCGTAAGCGAACTCGTGCATAACTACCGCAGTTCGCCGAAAATCGAAAAAATCGCGGAAAAACTCGGAGAACTGAACGTAAAACGGTTCGGAACTCATAGTTTCGTCCTTAAAGGGCAAGCGATCGAGTCCGACGTTCCGTCCGAGGCGGTATACGTATCCGACCGCAATTTCGTAAAAAGTCTTGAAGACAAACGTTACGAAAACGTAACCGTCATCGTTTCTTCCGCAAGAAAAAAGGAAGAACTTCGTAAAAAACTCGGCAAAACGGAAATTCTTACCGTGGCAGAATCCAAAGGACTAGAGCGAAACGCCGTGGTTTTGTGCGACGTATTAAGCGACAATCTCGACAAATGGAACTACCTGTATTCTATGTCGCTCAGCCGAAAAACCGCCGACGAAAACTCGGTTTTTCGTTATTATTTTAACTTATTTTACGTCGGAATATCTCGTGCGAAACAATATCTTATCGTTGCGGAAAGCGCTCCTCCTAAGTTTTTTAACGAATTTTTCGACGAATGTTTTGACAAAAAAGACAAGATTTCCGCAACGAAATTTTTAAGCGACGTCGCAGGCAAAATCACCCTTGACGACGAAGAACTAGTCGAACGTATTCAACGGTTTATTCAACTCGAACAGTACGAAAACGCGCGTTATGCAGCAGACAGAATTTCCGACGATACGCTTATGAAAGAAACGATAAACCGCATAGACGTAAACGAAAAATTTATTCGTTACGGCTTAATTAAGGACGCCGGGATCGAATACTGGAAACGCGGAATGGAGCGGGACGCAAAAGAAATGTTCGTTTTATCGAACAACGAAAAACTTATCCCGTTGCTCGAAGCGGTCAAAAATAAAAACGGCGTTTCTCTCGACGCGGAGATAGTGCGGTTTTATCCCGACGTGTCCGACGACGAAGCGGCTTCCGCTCTGATTTTGGACACGCTAAAAACCGAAATAAACTCGATTAGGGATACCCAAAAAGCAATTAACGATACCTTTAAGGCAAAAAGGAGTAAAAAATGACGGACAACAAAGAACTTACCGAACTTATAGAAAGTTTTATCGAATATCGCAATCTTCTTCTTCCTTTGCAAGAAAATTTACGTAAAGTCGCGGACTCGTACAAGTCCATAAAAGACGACTTATCAGACATCGAAAAAAACTTAGGCAACAACGTTTCTTCGCAACTCGATAAGATACATTCGGCTTTATCCGTTCAGGCAAAAGGCGGCAAAGAACTTACCGACAAAATCGCGTCTTACGCCGAAAGCGGCGATAAATTCGCTAAGTCGGTTTCCGCTCTTAACGAGTCGTTTTCCGCCGTTACCGAAAAACTTGAAACGGTGACGGAAATCGAAAAATCGGCTGAATCGCTCATCGCCCGTCTTGACGGAATTATCAACGAAAAGCGCGCGAATTACAATCTCAAAGATTTACAAAAATCCCTCGATACCTATAATAAAAACGTTGAAAAAATCAGCGAGTTTATCAATAAAGACGTTGCTTCCGTTATGCAAGAAAACGCAAGAAAAATCGAAGAATTGCGCAAGCAAAACGAACTTCTTTCCGCAGCCGTAGACAAGCAGGGCGAATCCGTCGCCGAACTCATCGCCGTCTATTCCGCCACTTCTTCTCTCCTTAGAAAAACCGTGGAAAGCGGCAGCGTAAACGAAGAATACCTTTTCGACGCGTTCGACAAATGGGCGGCGGACAGAAAAGTCAAGATCAAGAAAAAATAACTATGACAAACGTTTTTTACGAAAAACTTCTCGACGCGATAATCCGCGACGACGTAAAATCTTACTCGCAGTGCGAAGCCGAAACTTTTTGCGGCTCGTTTTCCTTTGCGCGTTTTCCGGTTTTGTCCGCCATGTATCTCCTTCGCGCGAAAAAACTTATTCGCATTTATGAGGAAAAATATATAAAAATCAACTCTTTTACCGACATAAGCGAGAGCGGCGAACCCACCGTTTTGTCCGATTCTTTCCGAAAAATTGCAGGTAAATGCCTTCGTCTTTACATTGAAGAAATCGTCACTCCGTGCGAAATGCTCCTTCTTCTCGGCGAAGACAAACGGTTAAAAAAACTTTATCCCTTTGCCCGTCCGTCGTCGGCTGTTAAGTCTAGGCTGGAAGAAATTTATTCTATCAGGTACGCTTTATCCCTTAAATGCGCGCGCGAAGAAATCGTTATGGACAAG
>CAJLYQ010000033.1 GCA_905210905.1 uncultured Christensenella sp.
TGTGGTATCCTGAAAATTTCGGCGATTATGTGACGGCGGAAAATGCGGATGAGCATATTTCCCGGCTGTTTTCCGACGAATTTTCACGAGAATTAAAGCAAGTTTTTTTGCTATTTTGGTATTGCAATTTTGTTTATTTTATTATATAATAAGTTTACTAATAAAATTACGGGGTTTTTGCAGTTGAAAAAGCGTTTGACGATTGTGCCGATAATTATAGCGATAATTATAGCGATGTTGATGGTGGCGGTCGGGTGTACCGTGCATATTCAGTATGCCGACCCCGTCGTTAAGTCCATCGCCGTCGACGGCGTGAGCAAAGTCGTTTACGTTTCCGGCGACAAACTCGACATAAGCGGCGCAACGCTTATCGTTACTTACGACGACGGCAAGCATAAGTCGATTCCGCTCACCGAAGATATGCTCGACGATTCGAGTTACGATATGAACGTGCCCGGCGAGCAAAAAGTAATCGTAGTTTACGAAAAAGTCAGCACCTTCTTTACGATAACGATAGAAAAATGGGTTATACAATCGGTTACGCTCGGAGAAAAACCGTACGTAACGGAATACGTCGTAGGAGAAGAAATCGATCCGCGCGGAGCGACGATAGAATGTAAATACGAAGGCAACAAGTACAAATTCGTGGAAGTTACTTCGGATATGTTGGAGCCGTACGACAACCAAACCGTGGGCAAAACCACGATTTACGCAACGTATTACGGGCAAAGACTGGGGTTCGAAGTGGAATTTGCGGATAAAACTCCCGTAAGTATCAAAAAAGTGGACGACGCGTCCGACAACTACGTTTTCGTAGGCAAGGGAGAAAACTTCAAACTCGACGGAATGACCGTCAAAATCGGTTACGACAACAATCAGGAAACGGCGTACGACGTTAAAAAAGAACTGGAAAACGACGTGTTCGTCAGTATCGACGACAGTTCCAAACGTTCGGTCGACGCCGTTTTAATGTATTATCCGAGCGATTATAAAGAAACCTACAAGTACCGTTTTTACGGCGTTTCCAGAGTGAGCGTCGGCGATATCGTCGAGCCGGGGCAGGAACTTGCCACCAACGAACTCGAAAGAAACGGCAAAACCATCCCGCTCGACCCCGTTATGAGCAAAAGTTACGGCACGGTAAAAGAAATTTCCCACAACGAAGACGGCAGCAGAACGTTGACGGTAAACACGTCGGTTTCGTACGAACTTACCAGACCCGAAGTTAAACCCGGCGACGTTATAGCGGACAAAACCTTTATCGGGAATCTCGGTACGACGAGAGTATACGCCGTCGGCGGCGGAAGAGTGGCAAGCGTGGACAACGGACTCGTTACGATAAAAACCGCCCCCACGTTCACTTTCGTAAGCAACGTAAAAGAAAAGAGTTTTTCTTCAATGGAACTTCTTTCCCTTCCCACCCCGACGAACTTCGTCGGCACGACGATAAACGATATGATAGAAGGGGATACGTTGGATAAAAGCAAAGGTTACGTCAGAGTTACGTTCGACGACGGATCGCAGGAAGAGTTCCGTATGGACGACGAGAACAATATAAAACTCGTCAACGACGGCAAAGACGTGGGCGATACTTTCTCGCTCGTACCCGGAAGAAACCGCGTACTCGTAGTTTACGGCGAAGTATTAAGCAACAGCAATTCCTTTATCGTAAGAGTCGAAAGTAAATACCCGATAGAACTTAAAATAAGCGACGGAATAAACGGCAGAACGTACTATCTCGGCGACAGAATATCCGTTGCCACGATGACGTACAGCGTAGCGTTCAACAACGGCACTACAAGCAAATCCGAGCCGATCACCGAAGATATGGTCGACGAAGGCTACTCGCTCGAATGTTCGGCGTTAAACGACAGAGCGAGCATAGCGTTCAAACTTCCCTCGAAATACGAGAAACTTCTGCCCGACGGCAATACTTATATAAAACCCGTTTGTTCGTACGCCGTCCGTCCGCAACCCGTTCAGTCGGTGGATTTCGTCGTAAAACCCGTCAAAGTTTACGTCGGACAGGCAAGCGACATCGTATATAGCGGCGCGTCGCTCGACGTGTATTACCGCAACAACACCGTGGTCAGTTACGGCTTCGGAGCAGGGTCCGAACTCGAAGTTAAATCCGTTCAGATCGACGACTGGAACGAAAGCGCAAGTTACGACTACGAAAAAGACGGAAAGGCGCGACTTTACGTGTTTACCCTCAGAGGCGACAACAGAGAAATTCCCATAAACGAAATAGTAAGAAGAAAACATACCGGCTACGAAGCGAGAGCGACGTACGTTGACGAATACGGCGAAGTGAGCCAAACGAGCGCGTTCTTCAAGTGGTTCAAAATCAGCGGAACGAAAATCGTTTCCGGTATAAAAATCACCGCTTTGAGAGATAAGGACGGCAAAGAATACTACAAAAAGAACTACACTCAGTACGAAGACTGGGATCTGAGCGGACTGGAAATGACCGTTACTTACAAGAACAGCGGCGGCGCGGAATCCACCGAAATTATCGACGAATTGTACCCGGAAATGATTTACGGCGGCAACACCAACACCATTGCGTCCGACGTTCAGGTCAAGTTCGCATATCTCGGAGCAATCGACGACACCACCCTTAAAATAAACGTGTCGGAAAGAAAACCGGTATCTGTCACCGTTGAAAAAACGGGCAAAACGAGATACGTAGGTAAATCGGGAATGAAACCCGACTTCTCGGAATACTCGTTTATCCTTGCCTACAACGCCGGTCCGTCGGAAAGAATATCCGGCAGTATGCTTTCTTCGATAAGCAACAAAGAAATATCTTCCGGGTTCTGGTACAGGACGTACAATTCGAGAGGAGAAGCGGTAGACAGCCTTATACAGACCGGCACGACCGTGTACGAACTCTGTTATTCCTACCCCGATTCCTCGGCGAACAAAGGCTATTCCGTCATCACGACCGTTTCTTACAAGGAAATACTTTACCTTATGGGAAACGACCCGAACAACGTTAAAATAAGGGATTATACGCTGGAAGTAGTGGACAATACCGACAAGGTTATATCCGTTTCTTACGAACAAAACGTCGAATTCGACGGAACGACGCTTAACCCGACGAACGGACGCTTCCTTAACGAAGAATCGAGCATAACCGCGATATTCCCCGAAGACAACGTGCAAAACGCCCTTCCCGTGCTTGCCGAATCGGCAGTCGGCTGGGAAATAATGCTCAGCGAATACTTCAAAGGCAAGATTATCGATAAAATGCTTACCGTCGTAAGAGAAGACGCGACCGGCGCAAGAACGACCGATTACGTTAAAATCACGCCCGCTATGCTCGACTACGACGTTTCGGACAGAACGATAGGGTACAGACGAGTTACCATAACGTATATGAACCTTAAATGCGAAGCGTTTATCTACGTATGGAGAGCGGAACTTACCGGCGCGGAAGTGGAAATCGCACCTTTGCAAAACTACATTTATACGTCGATTAACAGCGAAGACGATCTCGACCTTACCGGCGGAATTATCAGACTTACGTTTAACAAGTATACCCGCAGGGGCGAAGACGCAGGCAAAATGAATAAGTACGTCGATATGGACAGCAAAGACTTCACTTATTCCGGTTTCGTCAAAGGTTTGTATTCCAAAGAAGGGGAAAACATCACGATAAACGCCGTTTATAAAGACTTTACCGCGGAAAATCTGCGCGCAGGGTACACGATTACCGTTTACGACAGACAAGACGTGGATTTCTCGTACAATAACGTTATTTTCTTCTACGGCAACGCTTCCCCCGCTTCGTACAATGCGAAACAAGGCATACCCGAGTTCTTCTTCCCGTCGGATATCACGCTTAATTATATAGAAAGCAAAAATCTGATTACGCTTGCGCAATACCTGTCGCTCGACGAAAAAACGAGAGAATATTACGTCCCCGTTACCGTTTATGACGAAAACGAGAAGTTTGCTCCGGTTATGTTCGTTAAAGCGAGAAAACTTAACGAAGAAGACGCGGCGACCGGCGATATACAGGAAGAAAACTATCTCGACCCGGTTTACGGCTCGTATTACGTCAAGTACGGCACTATATATATGATAGCCGAAGAAGACTACGACTTGTTCGAAGACGCGGACAAAGCGAAGTTCAGCCCCGTGCCGACTTACGGCAGACGCGGTCAACTTGTGGAAACGTTCTACGTTACCGCAGACGGAACGGTAGGCGGAGCGACGCTGAGAACCAAGATTAACGCGTACAGCGGCGTAATCGTGGATAAAATAACCGCCGAAGAATACGACGCGCTTAGCGACGAAGAAAAAGCAGGGTACGAAGAAGAAAGCAACGTATACTTTATATTGATGTGCGTCACCGACGACAGACCGTTAAAAACGAGATTTTACGAAACGGCGAATTATGCGTTAAGACACTACGCGATAATACAAAAAGTTATCGAAGTAAGAGTGGAAGACAGCAGCGAAAACGCAAAAGTGCTGAGAGTAAGCGCGAAAAAAGAAAGCGTCGCTTATAGCGGAAACCCGTACGCGATTTACTATTTGCATAACCCCGCGCTCGACGTTATCGGCAAAGCAAAGGAAAAAGTAGAATCGGCGTATCCCGAATCGAAGAATTATATCAATTCCGTTTACCTTGCTTCGCCCAACGAGAAATATTTTGAAATCGTGATAAGGTTTACCGACAGTTACGTCGAAACGGAAGAAACGAAAACCGTCGTGGCAGAACTTTACTACGAAATATTGTCCGCACTTTTTGGCGGCGAGTTCAAAGAAGAAACGGGAGTCGAACTTTCTCACGTCAACTTCGACGGAAAAGAATGGGGCAGCGAATACGACTTTAACCCCAACGACAAAACCGCTATGGTGGAGAAACTCAAATCGAAATGGTATAACGGGATAAACGTGTTCGATAAGAGCGCGATAGAAAGCGGCGAATATAACGTTTCTTACGCCCTTACGTTCGGCGATACGAAGACGAGAAACGGCGTGTTGCAACTGCTTGACGGCAATCTCGTTATCGGTAAGACAGTGGATGAAAACGGACGCGTAAAATACACCGTCGAGGCAGGTACGCTCTGGCACAGAAGTTATACCGTAGACCTTACGAGGGGAACGATAATCGAAGACGGCGAAAAAATAACGGTTAAAAAATAAACGACACAGATATAAACAAATAAGGAGCGATTATGGCAAAAGCAATTCAACCACAAGAACCCGTAGATAATTTTAGGGATTACCTCGAAGCGACGGGAAACAGCGAAGGTCTGGACTTTATATCCGGGCTTGAAAGCGGCGGACATAAACTGACCGTGCGCGGCGCAGGCTATATAGGTTTGTTCACATTCGACTGCGTGTACGGTTACGACGTGTTCGCAAACGAAGAAAACAAACGTAAATACGCTAATTTGCTAGAAACTTCATCGGAAATCGGCTCGGCGGCGGTTACTATCGGTTACAGCATTTTGTCCGGGAGCGTACACGCGCTGGTAAAAGCGGATTCCGAATCGCTTGCGAGAGCGTATATGAAGGTGATTAACGACGAGTTCGAAAGAGTGTACGACGACGGAGCGCACTCCGTGGGATACCCGTTCAGAGCAAGGTTCGACCTTAAAAAGATAAGCGGCACGCACGCTATCTGGAACGCCCTCGGCGAGATCCACGGCTACAGCGCAATGGACGGCGAAGCCGAACCGTATAACAGCCTTTCGTACCTTATGCGCGGAAATACGATGGCAAACCTTGTTCTCGGAATAGAACTCGGCATATCGGATATATCGTCTTTCGGAAATAAACTCGCTTCGAAAACCGTTTTCAAACCCTATAAAGCGAAAACCGGTTATGAAAAACTAAACGAAGTACTGGAAGATATGAGAAAACGCTACGTTTATCCGTACGCAAGAGTTAAGGAAGACACCCTTGCGATGATTATGGGCGAAACGAGCGCGAGATGCGGCAAGCCGTACGCTACGGTTGCAAAAAAAATGCATTGCTACAAAGGTCGCCACGATCTTACGGTAACGACGCTGTGCTCGTTTATGATCAGAAGAAAATACACCTTTGACCAAAGCACGAATATGTTGCAACTCGGCAGCGAAAATATGAACAATCTCATTATAGAAACTCTCGCCGAACTTAACAGACTGACCGGGTATTCGTACGAATATATAGTCAAAAAGATGCTTTGCATAAGAGATAGCGGATACGGACTTCTCGTGACCGTGTTTAAGCATTTGCACAACGCATACGGTTGGAGTTTTGCCGAACTTTGCGAAAAATACCATATCGCTCGCGACGCAATGTATATCCGTTCTTTGTGTAATTTCTAAAAAACGGCAGGTTTTTACAGAGATTATGCAGATAACGAAGCGTTCGGTATTGACTAGTATTAGAAAAAATGTTAAACTAAATAAAGTCGGAGGTTAATAATGGCTCAACTTAATAATTGCACGGTTTCTTTGACCGGTGAAATAGTAAATAAAAAACGTTCTCGTCAAAACGTAAGCAGTTTTTACGACGGAACGGCAGGAAGACACTTCTTTATGATGCTGGGCACGGCGTTGCTTGCGCTTATTCCTTTCGTAGGATTGCCGAACGCGCTTTGTATTCAAAACAGATGGAATTGCCGTCATACGCAAATAGTCGGTATGCGCCTTAGATTCGAAGGAAGAGCCGGAAATCTTCTCGGAAGACTGTTCGTCTGGGGCTTCTTCTCGGTAATAACGCTCGGAATTTATGCGCTCGTGCTTGCACCCGTAAGATATAAACAATGGGTAGCCGAACATACCATCTTCGAAGCGGTAGCACAATAAAACGAAAAATAACGACTTCAAAAAGAACCTTCAAAACGAAGGTTCTTTTTTTATAATAAAGCCGTCGTGTATCTAACTGCGCATTACGCTGTAACACAAAGCCTTCCCCTTGGGGGGAAGGTGGCAATGAAGTTGACGGATGAGGGGTAGATTATCCGACCAAACGTTATGCGGAAATTTACTCGCGGTCAGCGAAACCGCCGACACGCGGATAAATTTTTAATCCGCATAAGTCGGACTACTAAGGAAGCGGAATGACACATTCCGCTTTTTATTTTAGTTCGCAGGGGCGTTGCCCCTTGCTCGATCCCCATAAGGGCGGCACTCACGGCGCTTGTCCGCTCGTGCCGGCAAAGTGAGTACCTTTGCTCGCATTATAAGTAATTACTTGTGTCGTGTGATAGGCTTATACGCGTAATGCACCTATTGCGTAAAGGGGTGCAACGTCCCACGTTGCCCCCTTGGGGGGGGGGAGGTGTCAACGAAGCCGACCGCAACACAAGCCTTCCCCTTGGGGGGAAGGTGGCAATGAAGTTGACGGATGAGGGGTTGACAACGCGATAAACTTTTGTCGTGCGACAAACTTATATAAGCACTACACTTGTTGCGTAATGAGATGCAACGCTCGGCGTTGCTTGCGTAAAGGGATGCAACGCTCGGCGTTGCTTGCGTAAAGGGATGCAACGTCCCACGTTGCCGCTCGGCTTTGCTGCTTGTAAAAAGGTTGAGAATATGGTATAATTTTGGGGTATGGAAACGGACAAGACGGCGTTAAGGGAAAAACTGAAAAATCTACCGGCGAAGAGCGGCGTATATATAATGCTGGACGAGTACGGCGGTATTTTGTACGTAGGCAAAGCGAAAGTTCTTAAGAATAGGGTTCGTCAATATTTCCATAACACCGTAAAAAACGAAAAAACCACAAGACTTGTTGAGAAGATAGCGGATTTTCGTTATATCATCACCCAAAGCGAGTACGAAGCGTTAATTTTAGAAAACAACCTGATAAAGGAAAACAATCCGCCGTATAACATACTTCTTAAAGACGACAAGACGTATCCTTATATAAAGATAAACGTGAAAAACGATTTTCCGAGAGTGGAAATCGCTTATAGAATGAAAAGCGACGGCGCAAAATACTTCGGACCTTATATGCTCGGTATGTCGGTGCGAGAACTCGTTGACATTATCCAAACGGTTTTTCCGATAAGAACGTGCCGCACGATGCCGAAAAGAGAATGTCTTAACTTCCATATCGGCAGATGCTGCGCACCGTGCACGGGAAGAGTAACGAAAGAAGAATACCGAGAAATCATAAATAAGGTTATTTCGTTTTTGAACGGTAACGACGAGTTGGTCAGAGATACCATTCAAAAGAAAATGATGTATTTTGCCGAACGAGAAGAGTTCGAAAAAGCGAAAACTTACCGCGATACGCTCTCCGCGCTGGAGAAAATTTTAAGAAAACAATCCATTCCGTTCAAACAGGAAGTGGATATCGACGTGTTCACGTTTGTAACCAACGGTATGGAATCAGCGGTAAACTGTTTTGCCGTAAGGGGCGGAAAATATCTAGGCGGTACGAATTATCGTTGCGCCGACAACGAATACAACAACGGTCTTACGTCTTTTATAATGCAATATTATCAGTCAAATCCGCTAATTTGTACGGAAATTCTCGTCGACGAAGAACTCGAATTCGGAGCGGAATTAAGCGATTATCTGTCAAAAAAGGCAGGTAGAAAAATTGCGATAATCAAGCCGAACGGCGGAATAAGGAAACAACTCGTAGAACTCGGAAAAGCCAACGGAGAAGAGTTTTTGTCCGCACAAATTGAAAAACAAGAAAAGTACGAAGACCTTACTTACGGCGCAACAGTGCAACTTAAAGAAGCGTTGAATTTGCCGAATGTGCCGGAAAGAATAGAGTGTTACGATATATCGCACGTCAGCGGAACCAACAAAGTCGCAAGTATGGTAGTGTTCGAAAAAGGCGAAAAAGCGTCGAAAATGTACAGACACTTTAAGATAAAAACCGTCGAAGGAAACAACGATTTTGCTTGTATGTACGAAACTTTGTCAAGGCGGTTCGAAGAACTGAAAAAACAGGAAGAAGCGAGTTTTTCCGCTAAACCCGACCTTATAATAATCGACGGAGGCAAAGGACAACTCAGTTACGCAATGCAGGCAATGCACGACGCAGGCGTGGAAGTCAATATGATAAGCCTTGCCAAAAGAGAAGAAGAAATCTACCTTCCGGACAGGGAAGAAAGCGTTATTTTACCGCGCAACAGCCTTGCGATAAAACTTATCATAAGAATAAGAGACGAAGCGCACAGGTTTGCCATCACCTTCCACCGCGCACTGCGCGCAAAGAAAATGACAGAAAGCACTTTGACGCAAATCGAAGGTATCGGCAAGACAAAAGCAAAGTACCTTATTATTAAGTTCAAGAAAGTGGAAAACATAGAAAAGGCTACCATAGAAGAACTTAAAGAAACCCAAAGTATAGGCGAAGCGGACGCAGTTAATATTAAAAAGTTTTTTGAAAACAAAGGAAAAATAGAATGAAATACAGACTTATTTGTTCGGATTTGGATGACACGCTAATAAACAGAGAAGGCATTTTATGCCCCGGAACGAAACAAGCGATAGCCGATTACGAAAAAAGGGGCGGCGTTTTTTGCATAGTTACGGGCAGAATGACTTCGGGCGCTGTTCCACTATGTGAAGAACTCGGATTAAAGAACGAACTCGCCACTTTTCAAGGCGCGGTTATTTCTTCCCCCGTCACGGGCGAAGTCTATCATAAGAACTCGATTCCGTGCGAAAAAGCGGTCGAGATCGGAAAGTTTATCGAAGAAAACGGGTTCTATTATCAGACGTACGACGGCGATAAATTTTATACCGCTACCCCCAACGATTTTACCCGACTTTACGGCAGATTAAGCCACGCCGATTTTGTCGCAACCGAAAAAAAACTCTCAGATTTCATTTTTGAAAATAAAATAAATCCGCCAAAAATATTACTTATGGAACAACCCGAAAAAATTCCCGGAATTATGCAAATTTTGCGGGATAAATTCGGTAAAGAATTTTTAATAAATACGAGTAAACCGTTTATTATCGAAATAATTCCGCACGGCATAAATAAAGGCTTAGCGGTGGAATTTATTGCAAAACGACACGGCATAAAAAGAGAAGAAATCATTTGTATCGGCGATTCGGAAAACGACCTTACTATGATAGAATACGCCGGTCTCGGCGTGTGCGTCGCGAGCGGTTCTTCGGTTGCAAAAGAAAAAGCCGACGTAATCGCGCCTTCGTGCAACGACGATCCCATAACATGGCTTATCGATACTTATTGTAAGTAAGCGGTAAAAAATAAACTCATATTTTAATCTCCCGATTAGTATTCATATAAGGTAATATGCGCGTTGACTTACGCGCGCGGGAGGGTTATAATATATGAGTATAAGAAGTTTGGAAGCCGACTGTTCGCGACTGTCGAGCGTAGGTTGCGGCGGTGTGATAAAACGCGCGTTTTTCCCGCAAAACGTGACCGAACTAACGGAAATAACGAAGTTAATCGCAAACGACGAATACGTCGCCTTGGGCGGATTAACCAACACGCTCGTACTCGACGAGTTCGAAGGAACGGCGGTTTTCGGCTCGCTTATGAAAGGAATATCCGTTTTCGGCGACAAAATACGAGTTAAATCCGGAGAAAACTTCGCCAAAGTGTGCGGCGCGGCGCAATACTCGTCGCTAGGCGGAATGGAAGCGTTTTTCGGTTTGCCCGGCACGATAGGCGGCGCAATCTTCGGCAACAGCGGTTGTTTCGGTTCGGAAATAAGCGATTTTATCGAAGAAATAACGGTTTTCAGACTCGATGACGGCGAAACGGAAACGCTGACGAGAGAAGAAATCGCGTTTGGTTATCGGTACAGTAATCTACGAAAAAACAAAGATTTTATCGTGGACGCAACGTTCCGCCTGTACCCCGAAAAAAGCCGTGTAATCGCCGAAAAAATGGCGCAAACGCGCAAAATGCGACAAATTAAACAACCTAAGGGCAAGTCGCTCGGAAGTTTTTTCAAACAGTACGGCGGCGTAAGCGCAGGGTACTATATAGAGAAATCGGGGCTGAAAGGCTACGAAAAAAACGGCGTAAAAGTAAGCGAAACGCACGCAAATTTTTTGATGAACGAAAGCGGAAACGCGTCGGATTATCTGTTGCTCGGCGAGTTCGTCGAAAAAACCGTTTTCGAAAAATTCGGCATAAAACTCGTCAGAGAGGTAAACGTAGTTGGAGAAGAAAACCGTAAGAGAAACAGTAACGGATGAACTTTGTTCGCTCGAAATAAAACGGAACGCTCGTTTTCCGTTTTTAAGCGGCGTTATTCGCGGCGCAGGAGAACTGCATTTTTCATTGAACGGTTTTATCACCGAAATCAAGCATAAAAACGAGAAATTCGTCAATCTCGTGGCGGACGTACTTAACGATATTTACGGCGAACGCCCGGAAATCGTAACGACCGGCGAAGTAATCGGCGGCGAAAGGGAGCAACTTTTTTCCATCGCCCTATCTGCGGAGAAATCGGCGGATTTGCTTGAAAAATGCCGTATCGTCAAGGACAAATACGAGTTCATTGACGGACTTCCCAAAGATTTTATGGAGCAAAACGGCGCAAGACGGGCGTTTTTGCGCGGTTTGTACCTTGCCTGCGGTTCGGTGAGAGTTCCCGACGACGAAACCGGCAAAAAAAGCGGCGGATACACCCTGTCGCTTAATCTTAACTCGGACAAGGTAAAAAACGACGTAATAGAACTGCTTGCGCGCGAAGCGCAAATCGAAAAAAACGCAGTAAAATTGAAAAAAACGGGCAACGGGATTTACATAAAAAATTCTGAAGCGGTCTGCAACGTGCTTACTGCGCTCGGCAGCGTCAGGGGCGCGCTCGACACCTACGACATTATCGCCAAAAGACAGATAATGAACGACGTTAACCGCGCAAGAAATTGCGATATGGCAAACATCGACAAAACCGTCAGAGCGGTCAGAGCACAACTCGAAGCGATAAAAAAACTCGAGCAAAGCGGCAAAATCAACCAACTCAGCGACGAGTTAAAACAAACCTGCCGTCTCAGAAAAGAATTCCCCGACGTAGGGATAGAGCAACTCGGCGGTCAGTTTGATCCGCCGGTAAGCAAAAGTTGCGTCAATCACAGACTGCGCCGCATTATCGAACTCGCTTCGATAACGGAATAAGAATTCCGTTAAATCGATAAAATAGGAAAAAATCGATAAAATCGGAAAAAACCGAAAAACCGAAAAATCGAAAAAACCGAAAAAGTCCGAAAAAAGCGGAAAAGTCCGAAAAACGGGAAAACCGAAAATCGGAAAAGTAGAAGAGAAAAGACAAGAGAAAAAACGGGAGAAAGAATGAAAGAATTCGTACATCTTCACAATCATACGGAATACAGTTTGCTCGACGGGTGCGCGAGAATAACCGCACTCGTAAAGAAAGCGAAAGAGCAGGGCGCGCGCGCTGTTGCGATTACCGACCACGGCAATATGTACGGCGCGATAAAGTTTTATAAAGAGTGTCTGAAAAACGAGATTAAACCGATAATCGGTATGGAAGCGTATATGTGCGACGATATGAAAGAAAAAAGTCGTAAACGTTACCATCTCATTTTACTTGCGAAAGACGACGTAGGGTTTCATAACTTATCGAAAATATCGAGCGAAGCGTTCGTAGACGGGTTCTACGAAAAACCGAGAGCGGATTTCAAACTTCTCGAAAAATACAGAGAAGGGCTTATCTGCTTGTCTGCGTGTATCGCCGGCGAAATTCCGCAAAAACTGCTCGAAAGGGATTTTCAGGGCGCGCTTGCCACGGCGAGAAAGTATAAAGAACTTTTCGGCGACGATTTTTATATAGAACTCCAGAACCACGGTTTGCCCGAAGAAAGGGAAGTCATTAACAATCTGAAACGTATCGCTTACGAAATCGGTGCGAAGACCGTCGCAACCAACGACTTGCACTATATAAACAAGTCGGACTGGAAAGCGCAGGATATTCTTCTTTGTATCCAGACGGGCGCGGACCTTGACGACCCCAAACGTTTCAAATTCCCCAACCACGAGTTTTATTACAAAACTTACGACGAAATGATGGACGCGATTCAGGACGAAGACGCGCTCGCAACGTCGCTCGAAATAGCGGATAAATGCAATCTCGTAATCGAATTCCATAAATACACCATACCCAAATACGTTCCGCCGGAAGGTTACGAGGACGACAAAGACTACCTGAGAAAAATGGCAATGCAGGGGCTTAAAGAAAGATACGAAGTCGTTACGCCCGAAATAATAAAACGTGCCGAGTACGAACTTGACACCATAATAACGATGGGTTTCGCGTCGTACTACCTCATAGTATGGGATTTTATTAACTACGCCAAAAGCCACGGAATTCCCGTCGGAGCGGGAAGAGGAAGCGGCGTAGGAAGTATCGTTGCGTACGCGATAAGAATTACCGACGTAGACCCGCTTAAGTACGACCTGATTTTCGAAAGGTTTCTTAACTCCAGCCGTCAGACGATGCCGGACTTCGACGTCGACTTTTGCTCGGACAGAAGAGAAGAAGTAATAGAATACGTAAGAGAAAAATACCACTCCGACCACGTAGCGCAGATAATTACCTTCGGTACGATGAAGAAAAAGAACGCGATAAAAAACGTCGCAAGAGTGTACAAAATCCCGTTCTCCGAAGCCAACGCACTCGTTAAAAACATCACCGACAACGACAAAAAAGTTCATATCGCCGACCTGCTCGACCGCAAAGGCGGACATTGCGTGGAAGAACTCGCCGATATGTACGAAAACAACTCGACGTATAAAGAAATCATCGACCTTGCAATGCAGATCGAAGATATGCCAAAAGACAGAGGCAAACACGCCGCAGGCGTTATTATATGCTCCATTCCCGTAAGCGACAAAGTTCCGCTCGCCCGTAACGACGAAGATATCGTCACACAATTCGATATGATCGAATGTGAAGAGTTAGGGTTACTGAAGATGGACTTTTTGGCACTCAAAACGCTTACGGATATAGATATGACAAAGCGGTTTCTCAAAAAATACCGTAATAAAGAAATCGACTTCCACGAACTCGGATACGAAGATCAGGAAACGTATAAGATGATCGGCGAAGGCGACACGGACACCGTGTTCCAACTTGAAAGCGGCGGTATGAAAGACTTTATGCGCAAACTGAAGCCGTCCATTCTCGAAGAAATCATAGCAGGCGTTAGTTTGTACCGTCCGGGTCCTATGTCGTATATCCCGGCGTATATTACGAACAAGTTCAACCCGGACAAAATCGACTATCAGCACCCGAAACTCGTCGACATTCTGAAGACGACGTACGGCATAGTCGTTTATCAGGAACAAGCGATGAGAATTACGCAGGCGCTCGCAGGATATACTCTTAACGAAGCGGACAACTTCCGTAAGTTTATCAGTAAGAAAAAAGTAGACCAGATCCCGGCGCAAAGAAAGAAGTTCGTCGACGGCTGCGTTAAAAACAATATAAGCGAAGAGTTCGCGTTAAGTATGTGGAATAAACTCGAAGAATTCGGGCGTTACGCGTTCAATAAGTCGCACGCCGCCGCATACTCGGTTCTTACCTATCAGACGGCTTATCTCAAACACTATTACCCCGTCGAGTACCTTTGCTCGGTTATCAACAACCGTATCACCAACCCCGTCGACACGGCGAAGTACCTTAGGCTTATTAAAGAAATGGGAATAACGCTGTATCAACCCGACATAAACCACAGCGAAGGGTTGTTCGTCCCGGAAAAAGACGGTATCCGCTACGGGCTTGCCTGTATAAAAAACGTGGGTAAAGCGGCGGTGGATTCGCTCGTTGCCGAAAGGGAAAGAAACGGCGAGTTCAAGGACCTGTCGGACTTTATCAGAAGAGCGAGCAGCGACGCGATAAACAGAAGAATGATAGAAAGCCTGATAAAAGGCGGAGCGTTCGACTGTTTCGGACACAACCGCGCCACGCTGATGGCAAACTACGAAAACGTGATGGAAATCGAAACGAAAAACAAAGCACTGCTCGACGGCGGACAGTTTTTCTTCGATTTTATGCTCGACAACAGCGATTTTAAGTATAAACCCGTCTCCGAAAGCAAACAGTCGAGATTGAAACTCGAAAAAGAAGTTCTCGGCCGTTACGTTACCGGTCATCCGCTCGAAGACCACGAAGAAGAGTTCAAAAAGTTTAACTTCAACACGACTATGCTAGCGCCGATAGAAGACGATTCGGAAGAACCGGAGTTTGACGAAGAAGGCAACGTTATAGAACACTATAAATACAACGTAAACGACGGAGATATCATAAACTTCGGCGGAATTCTCAGCGACGTAACTATAAAAGTCAACAAAAACAACAAAAAATGGGGTTTTGCGACGATAGAAGACTACTACGGCAGTGCGGAAATTACGTTTTTCGGCAATTCTTATACCAAATACAAAGACTTGCTCGTGGACGATAATTTGGTTAAAATCCGCGGAAAAATCGGCATAAGCGAAGACAGACCCACGCCGAGAATAGAAGTTCAGGCAGTATTCCCGTGGGGGTTGTCCGATAAAGAAATAACCGAAGACACGAGATCGCTGTGCCTTAGAATGGAAAACGACGAAGAAATTTACACGAAAGTAACTAACCTTCTTGCCGGTTACGCCGATCCGCACGGCGCGAAAGTAAAGATTCAGGTAGACGGAAAACTTTACGTATTGAACCTTCGCGTTGCGAACGTCGAGGGGATAAAAAACCGTTTGGTCGGAATATTAGGTTATAATAACGTGAAAATTTTGGATTAAGCAGCCAGATTATCCCGGCACAAACCACCACTGCGCCGCCGAGCGCGCCGATAATCGGATAAAAATAATCCACGATACTCCCGAAACCGAACGTAGACGCGATAAGCGCAAGTATCGTCACGACGACGGCGGCAATCTTGTTGTTTCCCGAACAAACGGAAAGCGTACCGATTACCGTGGTAATCATCGCAAGATACAATACCACGTTGCCGACCGTACCCAGTCCTAAAGCGTCCGCCCTGTCGATAAACGGCATCTCCGCGGAAACGTTTTTCGTGACGGAATAGACGCATATTAGCATAGCGGTGAGAATAACTCCCGATAAGACGGCGCATATCGCGCTTTCTTTTTTTGTGGGAGCGTCCCCTGTCGCGCCTATGAAAAAACCGCCGGTAATAAGGTTCATCGACGCATACGCAAACGAATTGCTTATTCCGATTTTTCCGCCGAAACGAAAATGCGAATCCTTGAAAAAAACGAGAAAAACCAGTACGAGTATCACCGGCACGACGAATAAGTTAAGCGTTTTTACCCCTTTCACTCCGAAAAGCACTACGCTTAGACACAGAAGCGCGGTAATAATCGCGCCGCCGCTTATGCAAAAAAGATTTTCGATAACCACGTCGCTGCCTGCGATCGTCGCGCACAAAACGCAAAAATTCGCAGCAAAAGCAAACGCTCTAAGAGCCTTTTCAAGGAACCCGAACGAACTGAAAACGTTACCGAAAGAAGAAGATAGGCGTAAAATTATATAACAAAACGCTCCGAGAAAAATCCCGGACAGAATCACCGAAACGACGGAGTAATCCGAAAAGAACAAAGTAATCTCTCTGCCCGTCGCAAAGCCTGCGCCGATGACCGTTCCTACGAACGCGCCGCATAAACCGAGTGCTTTTTTCATCTTTATAAAAGGTATTTTCTCTTATGGCGTTTTATTCGTATCGGCAAGAAAACGCTTGACTTTCATTCGTGCGTTTGTTACGATATGGAAAAATAAATATGCGTTAGGTTTTGCCGCCGGGTAAAACCGTGAACGTCGTTTCTTTGTCGTTAGGCCGCGCAGACAGAGAATACGGCGTTATTTTTTTGAGAATAAGCAAAATTCCGAATACGGGATTAAGAAAAGAGTAAATAAAATTTATCCGAAAAAGAGAAGTAGAAAGATGAAAAAAAGAGTAATTTTGTCGCAGTTCGTGCGCTACGCCGGACTTAACGTGCTGGGAATGATCGGCATTTCCTGCTACGTTCTGGCGGATACGTTTTTTATATCGAAAGGTATGGGTACGGACGGACTTGCCGCGCTGAACTTCGCTTTGCCGGCGTACTCGATTATGTACGGTTGCGGACTGATGATAGGGGTAGGCGGTTCGACTTTATACAACGTTTATAAAGAAAGAGGGGACGAAAAAGCAGGGAAAAGAACGTTCGTTAATTCCCTTATCGCAGGCGCGATTTTTTCCGTGATTTTCTTCGTTGTCGGAGCGTTTTTCCCCGGACATGCGGTTGCGCTTTTGGGGGCGAAAGAAGGTGCGGTCGCCGAGATGTGCGAAACGTATTTTAAGGTTTTGTGGATGTTTTCGCCGGCGTTCGTGCTTAACTCGATCGTGTTGTCGTTTTTAAGAAACGACGGCGCGCCCACGGTTGCGATGATAGGAATGGTGATGGGAAGCCTGATGAATATTCTGCTCGACTGGGCGTTTATTTTCCCGTTAAAAATGGGCATTTTCGGCGCGATACTCGCTACCGGGCTTTCTCCGATAATCAGTTTGATTGTATATATTCCGTACTTTTTACGCAAAAAGAACGGTTTTTCCATAGGTAAAACGCCGATTGAACCTAAACTTTGCGGCAAAGCAATGCTCATAGGTTTTCCGTCTTTTCTTGCGGAAATATCCACTGCTACGGTTACTTTTTGTTTTAACAAAATTATGTTCGGACTGAAAGGCAACGTGGGCGTCGCCGCGTACGGAGTTATCGCCAACGTGGTCGTCGTGGTGCTGGCAATGTTTAACGGTGTCGCAAGCGGAGCGCAACCGTTGATAAGTAAGTTCTACGCAAACGAAAACAAACCCGCCGTAAAAAAAGTGCTTTTCTTAGCGGCTGTTTCTACCGCGATCGTGGGAATTGCGGTATACGTCACGGCATATTTTTCCGCCGATTTCATCGCGGGAATTTTTAACTCGGAAAACAACGTCGAAATGCAAACGCTGGCGGTAAGGGGAGTAAAACTATATTTTATCGGGTCGCTTTTCGCCGGGCTTAACATACTTACGTCAACGTATTTTGCCGCAAGGGAAAAAACCGTCCGGGCGCAGGCGGTTTCGATTGCGAGAGGGTTTGCTGTAATCCTGCCGACAGCGTTTATAATGGCAAAAACTCTCGGCACGGACGGACTTTGGCTGTCTTTTCCGACGGCGGAAATAATAGTGCTTGCGCTTAGACTGACGCTGATAATAACAGAGTTCGTAAAGGAAAGAAGAACGGATAAAAAATCTCTTAATATGTGAAAAACGCTTGACTTATAAACTCGGTTTATAGTAAAATGTCATTCGTACGTTGGAGTATGGTGTAATGGCAGCACAGAGGCCTCTGACTCCTCTGGCGTAAGTTCGATTCTTACTACTCCTGCCAAGTAAAAAATCTCAAGACGGTGTCTTGAGATTTTTTGCTATAAAGTATTTTTTTCGACAGAAACAAAACCTAAAACGCATAAAGTCTTCCTTTATGTAGAAGTTGTAACCACCGTACAAAGCCTTCCCCTTGGGGGGAAGGTGTTAACGGGTTGACGGATGAGGGGCGATAAAGCAATAAACCTGTGTCGTGCGATAGACCTATATAAGCAATACACTTGTTGCGTAATGGGATGCAACGTCCCACGTTGCAGTTAAAATAAAAGCGCCGCTAGGGGCGCTTTTAATTTTAGTACATATCTCCCATTCCGCCTGCGGGCATTGCCGGGGCAGGGGGTTCGGGAATGTCTGCGACGAGTGCTTCCGTAGTAAGCAGCGTTGCCGCAACGCTTGCGGCGTTTTCCAGTGCGGAGCGAGTAACTTTCGTCGGGTCGAGAATTCCGGCTTTGAGCATATCGCAATATTCGTCTTTCGCCGCGTCGTAACCGAAACTCGGATTGTTCGCTTTTACGATCGTGTTGACTACCACGCCGCCGTCTACGCCTGCGTTTGCAGCAATCTGACGAACGGGCGCTTCGAGCGCTTTGATTACGATTTTCGCACCCGTGAGTTCGTCGCCTTCGAGCGTTTCCGCATATTTCTTTACCGCGTTCTGTATGCTCAAAAGCGCAATACCGCCGCCGGGTACGACGCCTTCTTCCACAGCCGCTCTTGTAGCGGAAAGGGCATCCTCAATACGGAGTTTTGTATCCTTCATTTCAACTTCGGTAGCCGCGCCTACGTCGATTACCGCAACGCCGCCGGAGAGTTTGGCAAGACGTTCCTGAAGTTTTTCTTTGTCGTAAGAAGAAGTGCTTACGCTGAGTTCGGACTTAATTTGGTTTACGCGCGCCGCGATTTCGTTTTTGTTGCCCATACCGTCGATGATGGTGGTGTTGTCTTTGGTGACTTTTACGAGTTTCGCTCTGCCGAGAGAAGAAAGGTCTGCGTCTTTAAGTTCCATACCCATTTCTTCGCTGATTACCGTACCGCCGGTAAGAGCGGCGATGTCCGCGAGCATTGCTTTACGTCTGTCGCCGAAAGCGGGGGCTTTAACCGCAACCACGTTTATTACGCCTTTGATTTTGTTTACGACCAAAGCGGCGAGCGCTTCGGTTTCGTAATCTTCGGCGATGATAAGAAGTTTCAATCCGTTTTTCATTACCTGTTCGAGTACCGGTATGATTTCCTGAATGGACGTGATTTTCTTGTCGGTGATAAGAATAACGGGATTTTCCATTTCCGCTTCCATTTTATCCGCATTGGTGATCATATACGGGCTTGCGTATCCGCGATCGAACTGCATACCTTCGACTACGTTAAGGCTGGTAAGAGCGGTTTTGCTTTCCGCTACGGTAATAACGCCGTCTTTGCCGACTTTTTCCATAGCGTCGCTTATCAGCGCGCCGATTTTTTCGTCGCCTGCGGAGATGCTCGCCACGCTTGCGATTTCGCTCTTTTCGCTTACTTCTTTACTGATGTTTTTGAGTTCTTTTACCGTTGCTTCGGCGGTTTTCAGTATACCGCGACGAATATCCATCGGGTTTGCGCCTGCCGCTACGTTTTTAAGTCCTTCTTTGATAATCGCCTGAGCGAGAACGGAAGCCGTCGTCGTGCCGTCGCCGGCAACGTCGTTGGTTTTTACGCTGACTTCTTTGATAAGTTGCGCACCCATATTTTCAAAGGGGTCTTTAAGTTCGATTTCTTTCGCTATCGTTACGCCGTCGTTGGTGATAAGGGGAGAACCGTACTTCTTTTCGAGTACTACGTTTCTTCCTTTAGGTCCGAGCGTGAGTTTAACGGTATCGGCAAGCGTGTTTACGCCCGCTTCCAAAGATTTACGCGCGTCTTCGGCGTATTTGAATTGTTTTGCCATAAAAATTTATCCTCCTTTTTTAGAGTACTATCGCCAGTATGTCGCTTTGACGAATGATGGTTACGTTGCCTTCGGGGAGTTTGAAGTCCGTACCCGCATATTTGGAGTAAAGAATCTTGTCGCCGACCTTAACTTCCATTTTAATTTCTTTTCCGTCGACTATTCCGCCGGGGCCTACCGCAATAACCGTAGCCATTACCGGTTTTTCTTTGGCGTTTCCCGTGAGAATAATTCCGCCGGGCGAAGTCTCTTTAAGTTCTTCCTGTTTGATGACAACTTTGTCGAATAAAGGTTTCAAAGTCATTTTATAAATGCCTCCTTTGACTTATTTCTTTTCTTTGTTTGTTAGCAATTAAACCTATTGACTGCTAACTGTGGTTATTATAACACTATGCTTTCCGTTTTATCAAGCGAATAACGCATTTTTTTCATAAATAAAAAATTTTTTTGTCGAAAGCCGTACTGTCGGTAATAGGTACGCCCGTAAGGCGGCGAATTCCTAAAAAAAACCGAAAAAAATCCTTTC
>CAJLYQ010000034.1 GCA_905210905.1 uncultured Christensenella sp.
GGGCGGGTGGGCAGGCGCACTTTTGCTCTCGTTTTCCATAAGAAAAACCGCCGTTCGGCGGTTTTCTATCCGTTTTTTATAGTTTTTCCCGTTTGTTTTTCCCTGTTTTGACGTCAAACGTAAGTTTATAGTCGTATCCGTTCTCTTCGTAGGTTATCGCAACCGTACGATCGTCGAGATACTCTATGTCTTTAACTTTGCGCTCGGACTTAGCAAAGTATTTCTTCGCTTTATCGAGTTGTTTTTTGTCGTAACCGCCGACGTTGTCCGATACGAACAACACGTCGCCGCACATATTGTTTACTTCGGCAAGCAAGTCTTTCTGTTCTTCGGTAAATTTAAGTTTGCCGCAGTTAACGAACAGCGGATCTTCCCCGGTAAGATTGTTTTTTCTGAGATAGAACACGTCGGGATCGTTAACGAAAACTCTGCCGTTAAGATGACGACGGAACATAGTGTTGTTCATAGCGTTTTTTGCGCTCGGAAGTTCTCTGTTGGTGTTTCTTTCAAGGAAATCTCCGCCGAAACCTTTGCTTACGTCGCAACTTATTCTGCACGCGTCAACCACGCCGAACGACGGGAACAGCGGCACTCCGCAACCTAATATAAGCGTTTTTTCGCCTACGCACTCGCGCAGAAAATCCATCGCTTCGCACATAATCTGCCCTCTGCTCTTTCCTCTTCTCGGCGTGATACATTCGCTGTACAAAAAGTCGAGTTTTACCATATCGAAACCCCACTCGTTTATTACGCGGTTAAAAAAGTTTTTGATGTGTTCCGCCGCTTCGGGTATGTAAAAATCAAGCGTTCCGCCGCCGCCCCAGGAAATAACGCCGAGTTGATTTCTGTTCGTTCCGGGTACCTTAATAAGCCAGTCGGGATGCTCTTGCGCCACTCTCGAGTCGAACGCCGCGCTGAACGGAGCCATCCATACGCCGGCGAGATAACCTTTGTCGTGGATTTTGTCTACGACGCTTCTTATTCCCGACGGGAAAGTTTTGTAGTTACATTCCCAGTCGCCTACTTTGCTTTGGTATCCGTCGTCGATCTGGAAAATGTCGGCGTGCTTGCCCACCTTCGAAAGTCCTTCGAGGTCGCGCAAAATGATTTCTTCGCTGATATGTCCGTAATAGTTGTACCAACTCGTATACCCGGCAAGGTGGTCAAGCCTCGGCTTGGGAAATCCGAGATGATTAAAATACGCGTCGAAAACTTCGTCGTACGTTCCCGCAGTCGAATACAGTTCGAACACGGCGTATTCTTCGCTCGTCTTTACTCCTTCGAGATCTTTTTGCACGAGCATTCTTCCGCGGTTCATATCGTGATGAAAAACGGTATAACCCGTTCTTTCGTTGGTCGTGCCGAACAAAGCGAGTTTGCCGTCGGAATTGACGTAGGTATACGAATAACTGTGGAATTTGCCCGGTTGGTTCGAATAGTTCTGGAATTTGTAATCGCCGAAAATCTCGACGAAGTATTTTACGGGTTGATGCTTGCCGAGCCCGGAAAGACCTTTTTGAATATCGTTTTTACGATACTCTCTCGTCGTAGTCCAGGACTGATATCCGTTTACGAATACTCTGTCGTTATCCGCATAAGCGTACGCTCCGGCAAGATACGCGTTAATAAGTTCGAGTTCTTTTTTCGGTTTAAGAACGTATCTGACCGTATTTTCCGTAGATTCGGTAAAAACGGCGTAATCTTCGGTTTCTCCGCCGACGGCGTGGATAACGTCCGAACCGTTTATTCTGTACTGCAATCTGAATTCGTAATTTTGAAACATTGTGCCCACCTTTCTAAAATAGATTATTTTTACATTTATATGTTAACATATTTAATAAATTTTGACAATATCCATTTTGAATAATTTTATTCGATTTTTGCCCGTGTCGCTTAAATATTTGTATTTGTTTGCAATTTTTTCGCCGTTAATATATAATTGAAAGAATAAGTGGGAAAAACAAAAAGGAAACATATTATGATTTTACTACTCGACGTCGGCAACACGAACATAAAAATCGGTCTTGCCAACGACAAAAAACATCTCAACACCTGGCGCGTGGCGACCGACACTTCCCGAACCGCCGACGAGTTCGGTATGGTTCTGTTCGACTTGTTACGAACCGCCGGATTTTCCTTTTCCGATATAGAAGGAATTATCCTTTCGTCGGTTGCGCCGAGCATAAACTACACGCTTGAACATATGTGTACTTACTATATGCATAAAAAGCCGATTATGGTTTCTCATAAACTCAATTTGGGTCGCCTTACTCTCGATTATACCGCGCACGAACTCGGCAGCGACCGTATAATAAACGCCGTCGCCGCGTACGAACTTTACTCTGCGCCGGTAATTACCATCGATTTCGGCAGTTGCACCACGTTCGGCGTAGTGGACGCGGACGGAGTTTTCCGCGGCGGACTTATTGCTCCCGGAATGAAGTCGAGTGCGGAAAGTCTTGTCAACACTGCGGCGAAACTCCCGAGAATAGAACTTGTTCGTCCGTCGGCGATTATCGGTAAAAACACCGTGGAAAATATGCAATCGGGCGTTATTTACGGGTTTACCGGGCTTGTAGAATACATCGTCAACAAAATCAAAAAAGAGCCGGGGTTTGAGAACGCAAAAGTCGTAGCCACCGGCGGAATGAGCCAACTCGTCACGCAGAACAGCGACGTAATTGACGTCGTGGATCGCGCGTTAAGCCTTAAGGGGTTAAAAATCCTTTACGATTACAACAAACCGACCGAGAAACAAAACGGTTAAGGAGAGATACTTTTATGAAAAAAATCGGAGTTGCCCTACTGGGGCTGGGAACTGTCGGAGGCGGAACTTACCGTATTCTGAAAAACAACGGCGCAAACATTGCCCGTCACGACGGAGTGAAAATCGAGATCCGTCATATTATAGAGCGTGATTTAAGCAAGGCGGAAGCGCTCGGAGCGGACCTTTCTATCGTAAGTCAGGACATTAACAACGTAATAAACGATCCCGAAACGCAGATCGTAGCCGAGTTTTTCGGCGGAATAGAACCTGCCAAGTCCTTTCTTATCGCCTGTTTGCTCGCAGGCAAAAGCATAGTTACCGCCAACAAAGAACTTTTCAGCAAGCACTGGGACGAACTCGAAGCGGCGGCAAAAAAAGGCAAAGCCGGACTTTATTTCGAGGCGAGTTGCGTAGGCGGTGTGCCGATAATCCGAACCCTTACCCAAAGCATGCAAGGCAACAACATCCTTTCGCTTAAAGGAATAGTCAACGGAACGACCAACTATATCCTTTCGAAAATGACCGACGAAGGGTTGGAATACGCGGACGTGCTTAGAGAAGCACAAAGATTAGGTTATGCCGAAGCAAACCCGTCCGCAGACGTTGACGGATACGACAGTATGTACAAACTCAGCATACTCTCTTCTCTCGCTTTCCACACGAAAGTTCCGATAAGCGTAATTTATCGCGAAGGCATTACGGCAATCGACAAACTCGATATCGAATACGGCAAAAAGTTCGGTTATACCTTAAAACTTCTCGCCCTAGCCAAACGTGCCGACGACGGAAAAATCGAAGCGCGCGTTCACCCTGCTTTCATCCCCTCGGACCACCCCTTGGCATCGGTTAAAGGCAGTTTCAACGCGGTGTTCATTCAAGGCGACAACGTCGGCGACATTATGCTTTACGGCAGAGGCGCAGGCGACCTTCCCACGGGTAGCGCAATCGTAAGCGATATCGTGTTTGCGGCGAAACAAACCAAACCGCAATACACGACTTTCAAAAACAGCAACGACGTAAGCAAAAAGAACTTCAGCGACAACTTCGTATGCCGTTATTTCATAAGAATGAGCGTCAAAGACGAAGCGGGCGTGCTCGCTAAAATCGCCGCCGCTTTCGCAAAACACAACGTCAGCATCGACACAATGCAACAACTCGGCGAAGAAGACGCCGCAACGATAATTTTCCTTACGCACGAAACCAACGAACGCGACCTGTTTAAGGCAATCGACCTGATCGAAAAACTCCCCTGCCTTAACAAAGTCAACGCCATAATCCGCGTAGAAAAATAGTTCGCTTTTTACCGCATTATAAAAAGAGTTCGGCACTTGCGCCGAACTCTTTTCGTTAAACGAGAGTTTTTCTAAAATAATTTTCGGATTAGTCTTTTAACCAAATTACCGGAACCACACCGAAGTGCGCGCCGTTTACTGTTCTTGCGCTATCTGTCAACCCGTCGGCAAGTACGTAATACGCAAAGTTATCTCCGCTCGGCGTTCTCAGCCACCAATTCGTAAACCCGTACGAATTTTTCCATAATCCGCGATAACGGCAGTAAGCCGTCGTTTCTTTTCTCTTCTCTCTTTCGTATGACTTAATCTCTTCCAAAGAAAGCAAAGTAATTTTATCTTCGATTTTTTCCGTTTCTTCCGATTTCTCCGATATCGGTATACTTATCAGTTTTCCTCTTTGCTTATAAGTAAAGGCGGTTTTCAAAAAATTTTTCGTCAAAAAACTTCTTATTCGGCTCGTCTTATAATCGTTTTTTACGTCGTTGCTATAATTTTGCGCGTCCAATACTACCGATGACATCAGATACGGTTCTTTATCTGTTCCGCCCACAAGCGTCCATTCGACGGGTTCGAACTTGAACCAATATACAGAATTCACGTTATATCCGTAATCGTCGTTGCGTATTATATCCACGCTTGAACTAAACACAGCGCGATACTTTTCACCTTCGTGTACCTTATCGATATACCAAACGTTATGAATTGCTTTTTCGTTTTCGCAGTAAAAATCTTCCGTCCATTTTTTCTTATCTTTTACGCTAGGAAAACTTTTCGACGAATTCGCTTTCGACTCATAGTATCCGATTTTTTCATTCAATGCGTTAATTAAGTTCTTGTCCTTAACCTCGGATTGCGGATAATAGCCGAAATAATAAACCCCGTTATGCTTGCAATACCCTTTCGACGAGTAGCCGTGAACGCCCGTTTTTCCGCAACGTGTACACCTGCACGAACTGTCGGCAATATGCTCAATCACTCCGCACTTAGCGCAAACGCAATTTGCGCCGACGAACGTATGTTCCCCGTTATCGCAACCACCAACGCTGCCGGCAATAATTTTTTGGCAAATATTACACGTGTTGTTTTCATCTAAATCGTGCGCATACTTTTTACACCTTGTGCAAAAGCACTTTTCCGAACCGAAAACGTGTAAATCTTTTTCTCCGCATATCGAACAGTCGCACTCGTCGTCGAGCGAGTGGTCGTATTTTTCGCACCTTTTGCAATAGCAACTCGTACTCGTACGTGATATCGAGTGAACGGTTTTTTCACAGTTTGCGCATAAACATTTATTATCCTTATCTACGAATTTATGCACGGTCGCTAAACAGGCGGTACATACGTAATCGACGTTGCGGGGCGTATGGCTGTCGCACTCGCTTATCTCGGCAAGCAAACTGACCGGGGCGTTCAACGCGAAAGTATAACTTTTTTCCTCGCTGACCTTTTCATCTCCTACGTACCATCCCTTAAAAACGTACCCTATCTCGGGTTTTACCGAAACGGTTACTTCGTCGCCGAAATTATACGTTCCTTCACCCGTTACCGTACCGTTATCTGCGGATACCGTTACTTCAAGTTTTAACGGTGACCACTTTGCGTATAAGGTTATATCCGATTGAAAAGCGTCACGCGAAAATATCCATTGCGTCGTATAGTCTTTATCGGTAAACCAACCTTCTAGAACAAAACCTCCTCTGGTCGAAACGGGTGACGATACTTTTTCTCCCTTTTGTACCGTCACTGCCGCAACCGCGCTCCCGCCGCAAGGCTCATAATCGACGCGAATGCCTTTCTCTCCGCTATCGTCACCTTTATCCGTACAGGAAACAAAACACATCGGTATAACCAGTAACAATAATACCGTTACTATAATTTTTATCCGTCTGCCACTCATTTTTCTCTCCTTTTCATTATTTTCGAATTCTTTCTCATACTTGATTATAGCCCGTATACGGGCAATTGTCAATATACGGATATAGATTTAGAATTATTCGGAGGATAATAAGTGATTGTTTTTGATAAATTGTGGATTACTATGCGGAATCGCGGTATATCACAATATAAGTTAATCAAAGAATACGGCATAAGCAGCGGACAACTTGACCGTTTACGCAAAAACGGAAATATCAGCACTTTTACCCTTGATTTTTTATGCGAAATTCTCAAATGTGATATAGAAGATATTGCTACTTTCGTGCCGAATAATAGCGGTAAAAACTCAAATAGAGAAGATTCCGCGTCTTGAAAACGCTTTAGCGGTTTTAATAAAAAACGCGTCCGATTTTCGGACGCGTTTTTCCGTGTTTTGTACGGGTTAGTTTATTTGCGAAATTTCGGGTTGCGGAACGGTTGCGATTGCGTCAAGGGACAACAGTTCGTTTCTTATTCTGATGCTTTCGAGCGATTTATCGTTTACGAACTGCGTTAAAATTATATACGGTTCACCGTTTTCGGGGTATTGATTTTCTCCGAGGTATACCGCTCTGAAGGGTTCTTCCTGCGTTTCGGATTTAATTTCTTTAAGTTCGTATCTTCCTCTCAGCACGAACGCGATATCGTTCGGAATAAGCGTTCCGGCAGGGATAGTTCCTTTTTTATTGAGCGAATCGAGAAGTTTTACCACTCTTTCGTCTTCGTAATTTATTCCTTCCACGGTTAAACCGAGATCTTTATTTAGTCTTTCCAAAGTTTTTTTCATATCTTTCAGGCTTTCGGTGGGGAAAAACCCATTGATATAAACTTCGGCAAACGACACGTCGATCAGGTCTTCGCTGCCGTTGCCGAGTGCGGCGAGAGCGACGTTGGCGAGGCTGATAGTCGTATCCTGAAACGCGATTTTCAGTTCGAGTTCTCCGTCGGTCGTGAGTTTAAGATAGGTTTTTTTACAATCGAGCAAGGAAGTGAAGTTTCTGTTCCATAAATCGATGTTTTCCAAATAATACGTCATATCGTAATCGACGTATTTACCCTTGTTTTCCTTTTTTTCTTCGCAACCGAGCGTTGCGAAGAGGCACACGGCGAGCAACGCAAGGGTAGCAATCGTTATTATTTTACGAACGGTAGATTTTTTCATAACTTTTCGCTCCTTAATCAATAGTTGGGCGTTACGCCGTCGACTGCGTCGAAGTAGACTTGGGTCACCGCGTCCATAGTCGTTGCTTTATCAATTGCTTTTTTCGTCTTTTTTCTGTCGACCGCGGTATCCTTATATAATCTGTCGAGTTGTTCTTTTCTGAGTTCTTTATAATTTTTCAGCGCGTAATCGTGGTCGGCGATACCGAGTTCTTCAAGTCTTTGTTGGATAACGCTTGCGATAACGGCGTGTCCTTCGTTGCTCGGATGGATAAAGTCGGGATAAATCAGTCTGTCAAGGCGGTTTTCGTCCGCTCTGTGGAGTGCGTCGAACTTGCCGTTTACGTCGATAATTTCAAAATCGTCGGGATGAGCGGCGCGGCATCTGTACAATACGTTGTTTAACCTGTTGATAAGCAGTCCCGCCATCGTATAATAGTCGGATTCGGTCCAACCTTCGTATTTATCTCTTATTTTTTGTTTTGACGATTCGCTCATAAGGGTGGAGCCGGGGTGCATCGGGTTATACACGGTTTGGAAAAGCAACGCGCAATCGGGATTGAGTTCGCGAAGACGTTTAACTATTTTTTCGACGTTTGCGTATGAGCGTTCGAGAACAATATCCACTTCGGTAAAGTCGTTTTCGATTGCGTTGAAAGAGAATTTATCAAAGTCGCGCTGCAGCAAATCGTTGCCTAATATGGAAACGACGATAACGTCGGCGTCTTTAATATGCGTAATCGGCGCATAGGCGGTGTCGTCGGCTTCTTTCGATATGTATTCGAGCATTTGTTTGGTAGTATGTCCGCTTACCGATCTGTTGCGGTAAGTGAAACCGTTAATCTGTCCGACCACGCCGAGATAAGAATAGTAATCTCTTTCTATTGCCGGGGTGGGTCCGATTATTCCTTCTGCGATGGAATCGCCCAAAACGACGATTTTTATATCGGAATTATCTTTTTTTTCGTTGTTTTCGCAAGCAACGAACGCACAGCAAGCGACCACTGCGATAATAACCGTACAAAGTAAGGTAAGAACGGTCTTGTTTTTCATCAATCCCTCCGTATAGTTTTTCGATATACGTATAGTTTTTCAATATATATGATAAACCTTATCGGCTTTTTTGTAAATAGCGATAATGAAAATCGACTTATTTTTTACAAACGTATTGAAAAACACGCGCAAAGAATGTATAATCGAAACAAGGGGAAAATGAAACACGAAAACGGAGCGAAAAAATGAACAAACAAACGGAAATCACGAAAAAAACTCCCCTGCTTAACGAAGACGGTTCGATAAACGCCGTAGGCTGGTCGCGGCGGTGTCTTGTCGAATACAACAAAGAAAACGTTCCTAAAAAACTGCGCATACGCAAAAAGGAATGGGATTTTTATCAAATTTCCGACGGCGAATGGATGGTTCAACTTAACTTTGCGAACATTTCCGTCGGCGCGGCGGCAACTCTAGGCATTAAAAATCTCCGTACCGGGGAAAAATGCGAACTCGCTTCCCTTTCCGTTTTTACGCTCAACCGCCTTGCTCTTACTTCCCGCGACGCGGAAAGCGACTCGCTTTTCGAGTACAAAAAAGGCTCGGTTTATTTATGTTTTAACGTAAAAAAAGATTACCGAGAACTTACTTTCCGCGGCAACAAAGGAAAAAAAGACGTCGAAGTAAAACTCGTCTGTCATCATCTTCCCGACAACGAGTCCATAACCATAGTTACGCCTTTCGGGCTTCCGAAACGCTTCTTTTTGACTACCAAATACAACTGTATGCCCACCGAAGGGTATTTCAAAATCGGCGAAAAAAGAGTGAATTTCGACAAGGAAAAAACCTACGCCGTACTCGACTGGGGCAGGGGCGTATGGCCGCATAAAAACTACTGGTATTGGGGAAACGGCGCGAAAGTAATCGACGGAAAAATCTTCGGTTTTGAAATTACCTGGGGTATCGGCGATACTACCGAAGCGACGGAAACCTGCGTTTTTTACGACGGAAAAGCGCACAAAATCGGCGCGGTGGACGTTGCCGTTCCGCCTAAAAAACAAGGCTATATGCGTCCGTGGGTTTTCACTTCGGACGACGGACGGTTTAACCTTACGATGACGCCGTTTTTCGACAACGAAACCGGTATGCTTTTTATGGGACTTATCGGTATGAAAGCGCATCAGGTACACGGATATTTTAACGGCACGGTTACTTTGGACGACGGAACCGTGCTCGAAGTAAAAGATATGTATGCTTTCTGCGAATACGTGGAAAATCTTTGGTAAATTATTCGACAAGAATTTGCTTAAACTTATATGAATGAGCGTCGGGCATATTGACTGTCCGACTTTTTTATTTTATACTTTATATATGCTTAATAGATATTGTCGCGCGCACGCGCGTAGTAAGATTTTTATCGTTGTTTTATTCACCGTTTTATTTGCGATAACGGCTTTTGCCTTTGCTCGTCCGAGCGACGAAGCATACGCAGCGGACGCTTATTTTTCGGGAGAAGGTACGAAAGATAGCCCTTTTCTTATTGAAACTCCCGACGATCTGCATAAACTGTCGTTCTTGGTAAACGGCGGCGAAATCACCCTAGACGGCAGAATGTACTCTTCTCTTTTCTATCGTCTTAATAGCGATCTCGATATGACCGGCAGTTCGTTTACGCCGATAGGCTCTTCCGTCGGCACGAATAAGCCTACCTATTATATCCACACGCTCACGGTTTCTTACGCAAGCGGATCTCCCGTTTTTACTAAAAAGAAACCCACCGCCGATTTAAGCGAAAGCGGACTGAGCGGTTTGGGCTGGAACCGGTATCGGTCGCTTTTTTACGTTAAAGACGGCGACGGAAATTATCAACAATGCGATCTCGACCTTACCAAAGACAAATACCCGGAAGGAACGGAGTTTTATTACAAATATTCTTTCGAAACCGCGTTTTACGGCTCGTTTGACGGAAACGGCAAAACGATATCCAACCTTACTATAAACGCAAACCACCCCGAACCCGATCCTTCGCTCTATAACGACGCCGAAGTCGGTCTTTTCGGCTACGCAGTAAACGCCGAAATAAAAAACCTTACTCTAAGCAAAACAGACGTCTTTTCGTCGGCGGACAACGCTTTCGTCGGCGCGTTCGTCGGAAAAGCGTCTTCTTCGATGATAAATAATTGCGCCTTAATCGATGCGCGCGTACGCGCCGGGGGGGCGGGAGCCGTCGTAGGCGGCGGGGCGGGGACTTTCTCCGCGACAATCGCATATTCTGCGCACGAAGAACTTGCAGGTACGAATATTCTCCCCTATCTGGAAGATTTTTTCAACAAGCAAAGAACGCCCGCTATATCGTTTTTTGCGGTTAATAACGTGGACGTAATCGGCGAAACGAGCGGCGGAGCGATAGGTTTGCTCGAAGAAGGCACGCTGTCCGACTGCATTACGAACGTTTCCTCCGACAAGTCGCTTATCGGTTCTCACGGTTCGGCGGCAAGCGTAAATAATACGGTTTCGACGAAGTGTACGGACGGTAAATTCGTCTTGTTTAACGAAGATTTTCCGTCTTATTCCAATTGCTTATACCTTTCCGACGTAGCGACGAAAGAAAATTCTTTCCCTTCTTGCGAAAAAACGACAAGCGATATTCTTACGAAAAGCGCGGACGAACTCGGTTTAAGCGGTTGGACTACTTTTGCGCCGAACGGTAACGAATACTACTATCCTTCTCCCGTAAATAGCGTTAAAATTCCGATTACCGCCTATTCTGTCGCTTTGGACGGAAAAAATATTGGTTTATATCCGGTTAAATGCGACGGTTCGAACCCGTCTTTCGTTCTGCCGAAATCCGAAGTAATCGACGGATATGATTTTGCTTATTATGCCGTAAACGGCACGTTGCGTGCGGAAAACGAAGTAATAACGGCGTCCGAAACCATCGAAATAACGACTTATCGCACGCTTTTACCCGTAGATAAAAATTACGTCGCAGATTTAACGGACGTTTTCGGCACCACTTATTCCGCAGAAACACAGACTGCCGCAAATGCGTCCTACGTTGACCCTTACGGTAGAAAAATCTCTTACGAATGGTACTATTCCGCCGAAAAAGACGGCGATTTCTTGAAAATCGAAAATTCTTCGTCCGTTTTGTCCGTGCTTAACGCGGCGGACGGCGGATATTATTACTGCGTTATTTCCGTCACCAAACCCGACGGAAGTACTATTTCTCTCGTCAACGGACAAGAAAAAGTAACTTATCGCACGAAAACGATTGCTTGCACCGTATCGAAACTCGTTGTCGACGTGAGCGTGTCTACGAGCGCGTTTTCTTTCGTTTACGACGGAAATTCCCGTTCGATCTCGGTTTCCGCATCGGCAAACGGTCTTCCCCTTTCTTTATCCGAAGGATTTAACGGTTCGCTCGTTTATTCCGTTTATTTAGACGGCAAAGCGGTTACTTATGCTAAAGACGTCGGCGAATACGTTTGTTGTGCCGAGATCACCGACGAAACGCTTAATTCAAACTGCGAATTCGTCGTTACGCCTTGTTCTTTCTCCGTTACTCCTGCGGATATAACCTGTTCGGTAACCGATTACGAGGGTGTTTACGATGAAAATTCTCACTCGGTCGGCGTAGAAAGCGAAACCGTCGACGGAACGGAACCGACTATAGAATATTCTATCGACGGCGAAACGTTCGTTAAATCGTTACCGTTTACCGACGTGACGGACACCGTCGTTTACGTTCGTTTTTCGGCAAAAAATCATAATTCGGTTGTAAAAACGGGCAAAGTCGTTATTACCCCTGCGGAAGTAACCCTTACCGCAAAAGACGTGATTTTAAGTAAAATCTACGACGGCACGACTGCTTTTCCCGTGGAATCGATCTCGAAAGAACACTATGCCGCGTCTTGTTCGGGCTGTAGCGGCATCGAAGTAACGGTTGTTCGGGCGACGAGCGACCGTGCGTACAAAGGCGAAGTAAGGGTTGCGGTTAGTTTCGCCGCAGGCAAAAACTTCGTTTTAACCGACGATACAATTTATTTCGACGGAATAATCGAGGCGGCGACAATAAAAATCGTTCCTGTAAACGAAATAACCGCCGTTTACAACGGAAAAACCGATTTCCGTTCTGCCGTAAAATCGAGCGATTACGTTGTGGAAGTTAATTCTTCCGCTAATCCTTTTATCGATATTTACTCTGCGGTATCGAATTCGAAAAACGTATCGGACGCGTCGATTCTTACCGTTACGTTTTCTATCCCCAACGAAAACTACGTTTTTGAAAACGCAAACGGGATTTACGAGTTCGATTTTACCCTTACGAAAAAGCCTGTTACCGTAAAAAATCCGTCGGCGATCGCAGCGAAAAATCGTGAATACGACGGTACGAAGGTAGTTACCGTAATTGCCCTTGAGGGCGCGTTCAAAGGATTTTTGACCGGCGACGAAAGCACCGTTACGTTTTACGATTGCTTTATTCCCGACGAAAAAGCGAGCGAAGTCGCATACCCGGTTACCGTCGGCTACGCCCTGTCCGACAATCCGAACTACGAAGTCGACGTTTCGTCTTTGATCGGTTTGTCCGTTTTTATCGGCAAAGCCACGCCCGTCGTCAATCCGACAACCGAAGTCGATTACGTTTACTCTTCCGCTTCGCATTTGCCGAAAATCTCTTTATCCGACGGTGACGTAAGCGGCGAGATCGAGTGGGTCGCTCTTCGTCTGAACGCCGACGGCACTCTCGACGAAGGCTATTATCTTACCGACGAAAACGGCTATGCCGAGTTCGGTTATACTTTTACCCCCGACGACAAAGACAATTATCTGTCGCAAAGCGGCACGGTTTCCCTTAAAATACTTGCCGTCGAGCCTGAAGATCTTGACATCGTTTATAGCGGTTCGACAAAATTTTTCGCTTTCGAAAAAATAAACGTCGGTTTTCTTACGGTAAAACTCGTTTATAACGACGGCTCTACCGAAGATCTGAGCGCCGGCGCGAACGGATACGAAATTTTTTATCCGACCGCTTCGTCGTGCTTTTCGGCAGGCGACGAATACTTTACCGTTTCGTTCTCTTACGGATCGGTTAATTTAACGAAACGTGTTGCGGTAACCGTCGAAAAAATCGTACTTTCTTCGTCGGCAAGCAAAGGAGAATTCGTTTACGGCGGCAAGCCTTTCACGTTTTATCCGTCGAACTACGACGAAAAACTTATGGATATAAGCGGCAATTTCGCAACGAACGTCGGCGAATACGAGGCGACGCTCACGATTAAAAACGAATACGAACTAAATTACGTTTTCGACAACGGCACTTCTTCCTGCAAAGTCGCTTTTTCCGTCGCGCCGCTTAAAAAATACTCGCCGTATTTAGGAATAAACTCGTATTCTTATACGGGCGAAATTATACGCGCGGACGTAAAAAACGATTACAATTCGACAAGCGATTTCTTTACTTTAAGCGGCGATTTAACCGCTAAAAACGCAGGGACGTATACGATTACGGTAAGCCTTATTTCGGACAATTATTACTGGGCGGAAACCGGTAATTCGTCGGATATTACCCTTACCTGGGATATAAGACGGGTTTCCGTAGAAAAGCCGACGATAACGGGTTCTCCCTTCGTTTACGACGGAAATACGCACGAAATTACGGTCAGCCACGGCGTCGGTTGCGTCCTTACGGGCGACCTTACTTACCTGAGTTCCGGTTCTTACGTCGTTTACGCTTCTCTCGACAACGAAGACGCGATAAACTACGTTTGGGCTGACGGAACGACTGATACTGTTACCTTAAATTACGAAGTATCTAAAGTTGCGGTAAACGTACCCGTTCCGAAAACGTCGTTCGTTTATTCCGGATATTACTTTGTGGTTGCGGTTTCTTCCGGCGACTATTACGACGTGGTCGGATCTACGAGAGAAATTAACGCCGGTCACTATTCGTTTAATCTCGTACTTAAAAACAAACTCGATTACGTCTGGAACAACGAAAAACGGAACTCTGACGATATCACGATAAACTGGCAAATAACGAAACTCGGCGTTGCTCTTCCGTCGATTGCGGGACAAAACGGTTATACCGGAAAAGAGCAAACCGCTTTTATTTCTTACGATGAAAAATACTGCAACGTAATAGGCAATATCGGCACGAACGCAGGCGAATACGAAGCGACGATTACCCTTAAAAATTCGTCGAACACGGCGTTTTCCGACGGTTCGGAAAACGCAAAAAAGATGGTATGGACTATTGCGAAAGCGGCTATCGACAAGCCGTCCGCGCCTGAAAACGTGCTATACAACGGTTTTGAACAAACGGCGGATATTGCTTTGTCCGACGCATACGTAGTTAATAACGCGGTGGCAAAAGCAGCCGGCACACACAAAATCGGCGTTTCTCTCGCAGATAAAAACAATTACTGCTGGTCGGACGGGACGGCGGACGATCTTACGTTTGACTGGAAGATATGCTCTCTCACGCTTTCGAACGGCACTTCGGACGAAGTCGTTACGGATTACGTTTTAGGCAACGAGTTGGTCACTCCTATGCGTGACGGATACAAATTCGACGGTTGGTATCTTACCGAAGATTACGTCGGTGCAAAAGTTACTTCGATAAACAAACTAGACGGCAACGTTTCTCTTTACGCTAAGTGGGTAAAGACGTCTTCCGATCAAAGCGGTTCGAGCGGCAAAAAAGATACTTCTTCCGTCCTTGGCACGAAAGCGATCGTGGGCATTGCGCTTGCCTGCGGCGCGCTCGTAATAGGTTTGATTATCGTCGTAATCGCCGCGTCTAAGGGTAGAAAAAGACCCCCTACCGGTGGAAGTAAGGGGTTGTTCTAAAGATCTTTTCGATTTCCTTATTTAATTAAAGCGGTTATTTCGGGAATGATTTTTTCAAACAAAACGCCGTACTTGTGGTTTTTCACGGGTACGGTTTTCTTTATTGCCGAGAGCGTAAGGTTTGCCGCGTGTTCCGCCGCTTCGTCGACCGACATTCCTATCGCTATACAACCTACGAAACAGGACGCGTACACGTCGCCCGTTCCGTGCATATTGCCGTCAATTCTTTCGTGCGAAAAGTATTTTGTGCCGTTTCCGTCGTAAGTCGCTACGCCGATTTTATCTCCTCTTCTCACGCCTTTAAGAACCACGTTTTTTGCGCCGAGTTCTTTCAGTCCGCATATAAGTCTTTCGACGTATTCGTCGGTGTGGTCGGTTTCTTTGTACTCGTTGTTCGTCAAAAATGCACATTCCGTGATGTTGGGCAAGGCGTAATCCGCTTTTTTTACCAGTCTTGCCATTTCTTTTACGAACTCTTTATCGAACCCGCGATACATTTTGCCGAAGTCCGCCATTGCCGGGTCGACGATGAGTTTTGCGCCGTTTGCCGACAATTCGTCCACTATTTCGAAGATATAATCGATTTGTTTTGCGTTAGCGATATACCCGGTATAAAAGCCGTCGAAAAGTATGTTTTCTTTTTTCCAGTGCCGTTTAATTTCGGGAAAGTCGTCGGTAAGGTCGTGGCAGGTAAAGCCGCTGAAACCGCCCGTATGCGTGCTTAAAACCGCGCTCGGCAAAACGCACGTTTCCACGCCGAAAGCCGAAATAACGGGCAACGCCACGGTAAGCGAGCATTGTCCTACGCAAGATATGTCCTGTATCGTTAAAATTCTGTCCATTATGCGGTTTTCTTTATGATGACGTCGTATTCGTCCCAGTTTTCTCCGCTCGTCACCGTATTCATAACGGTATCCGACGAGAACACCATATCGAATTTTTCGCCCCTGCCCGAGAACACGTTTTTGCCTAAATCCAGCGATTCGCCGTTAAACGCGTCGTTTATGGTTATTCTTTCCAGACTTGCGCAGGAAGAGAACGCTTCGTCGCCTATTGCTTTAACGCTCTTAAAATCGTAAACGCACGCGTCGAGTTTTTCGAATGCGTTGGGGGATACGAACTTGACGTCGTACCTTACGATTACTTTATACACTTTTCCGCCGGATATAAGGACGAGAATATCGTCGCTCGTTATTCCGCTGTACGTTCCGCTTGCGCTTACCGTGCCGTTTTCGTCGTACTTAAACGTTCCGCTTTCGTTGCCGTCGTATGCGCTCTGAACGAACGAGTTGGAGTAGTATCCTATAATTATTCCCGTACTTAATCCGTTTTCGTCGATAAATCTTAATGAAACGACGCCTTTTTTCGTTTCTAGCCACTTCGTCTTTATAAACGCGTCCTTGCCTACGAAACGAAGTTTCGATCCGTTCGCCGCCGTTACCGATTCCACGCTCGAACATTGCGCGAAACACTCCATACCTATCTTTTCCGCGTTTGCGGGAAGTTTAACGCCGTCGCCGTCGAACCCTTTAAGTTTCGACGCACCCTTAAACGCATAATCGCCGAAAGAAACGACGGAAATTACGTTGTTGACGGCGACTAAGTTCCTCGCCCCCGCAAACGCGTAATCTCCTATCCGCTTCGTCCAAGCAGCCAAAGCGTAAACGTCGGCGGCGTTTTCCGCGGCATACGCTTTAAGGGTAAGTTCCGTTCCCGAAGAAACGAAAGAATATCCGCTTGTTTTTCCCGTTACTCTCAGCATACCGGTATTACCGTAGATTCCTTTATTTTCGTGTACGAACACCGTTCCTCTTGCCGTTTCGCCGTCCTTTGCCGCTATCTGTTCGAAGGAAGTTGCGTTACAGTTGCGGAACGCTCCGTCTTCGACGTAATAAAGGTTAAGGGGTATGGTTATTTTACAAATTTGCGAAGCGTAAGAATCGAGCGCGCCTTTCTTCACGCCGACTACCGGATATTCTTCTTTGACGTAATATTTTTCGTTCACGTCGCGTTCGGCGCTTGCCGGAACGTAAGAACCGTTTTGCATTACCATATATTTAGAAAACGCTTTGCTCCAGTCGCTTTCGCTCAACGCGTCCGCAGTTTTATCGAGATACTTGTCAATGGTCGCAGGAATGGCAAGTTCTATATCCCCCGAAATAAGTTCGGGAATCGCTCCGGCGTCGTTTGCGGTGACGTAGTAATGTTCTCCGCCGTAACCGAGTTCTTCGTACTGTGTTCTGTTGACGAAATCCACGAGAACGTAGCCGTTTACGGTTGCGCCGTTTTCTTCGACGGTAACTTCTTCGTACACGAGCCCTTCCGGTCCTTTCGTTACATCCGTCCACTTAGCGTACAGTTTACGGTCTTCGGACAGCACGAACGTAAGCGGGCTGAACTCGGTCTGAACGAGTTGCGTATAGGCGGCGTCGGAATACCAACCGCTGAAAACGTATTTCGGGTCCGCTACGGTGTAATCGTAGGCTTTGTTAAGGTCCTTTACCGACGTATCGTAACGAGGCGTGATGCTCATTGCGGAATAACTTTCCTTATCGGTAAGCAAATCTTCGTATTCGGAAAGAATATGGCTTACGATTAACAGTTTGTTATACGTCGAAACTCCGTTTGCGTCAAACGTATCCTGCGTTCCGTACCCTATTCCGTTAAGTCCGGTGTGTTTGTCCGTGAAACCGTTATCGTACAGTTTTTTAAGCATTTTCGCATAAAAACCGATAAATTCGTCTACCGATCCGAGTTTGTCAAGCGTTTTTTTCGCTTCGCCGGCAAACACCTTAGCGACGGCGTTCTGCATACTTTCGCCCAACGAGCAAACGCTTTCGTATTCGTTGCCGAGCGTGGTTACGTCGCTTTCGAGCGCGTTGGCGAACTTGGTAAGGTAGTATTCGTATTCCGCTTTTTGATACGCTTTACCTGCGGAATATTCGTAGTTATGCAAATAAAGGGAAGCCACCGCGTCGTCGTATGCGGCGAGCATTGCGTCTACGATTATTCGGACGGATTTTATCGTTTGTTTCGTGTCCGTATTGCCGAAAAGGCTTTCGAGATAATTTTTAAGTCCGGTTGCCGTTCCGTTGACGTCGATAACGGTAATCAGCGTTTCCGTGCCGTCGCTTGCGGTTTGTTTATATTTACCGTCCGTAAAGACGTTTTTGAAGAACGTATTCTTTTTGTATCCGTCGTAGTAATACTGACCGCTGACGTTGACGGAAGTGCCGGTGCTTTGTCCTTTATACACCATCGACAAATCGAACAACGAGCCTTTGCTCAGCGTGTACGCTATGGTTTTGTCCGCCACCCCGTAATTTTCGTAACCGGGTTTTCCTATAAACGCTATACTTTGCGTTTTGTCGTAGATTTCCACGCTTATTATGCCCGTGCTTTCGTAATGGGCGTAGTAATAAACGGAATTCGTTCTCGACGAGAACGCGGTTTGGTTCGTCCTGTCGGCGAGAAGTTTGCCCCTGTTGCCGGTTTGTAAATAAGTTTTGTAAGAAACGTCGTACCAACCTACGAAAGTATAGGTAAGCGTAACGCCGTTAATCGTGCAAGTTATATTCTCCGCGCTTGGCGGCGTTATTTTTTCGTTTTCGGTGTAATACTGTTTGCCTACGATCGGGTTTACCCCCGCTTGGTCGTAATTGCCGTGGTCGAAGTTGTAATCGTAGTAGAAAAACAGTTCGTACTTTCTTTGGTCCACGTCTTTGCAGTAAAGGGAGGTATCGCCGTTAACTTCGACGGTTGCTCCGCCGTTAAAGTCAATCGCCGCGGAATCAAACAACGCTCCGCCGTACCACTCGACTATCCAGTCTTCTTCGTCGGCAGCCGTGCTTTCGCCGCTCGTTTCGTAATAACCGCCGTCAAGGGCAAGTTTCTTTATTTCAAGCGACGTGTTTTCTTTAAGGTAAAGTTTTTCTTTGTTTACGCTCGCGTCGCTCGGATCGAAACCGCTCAAGGTTTTCGTTAAAAACGTTGCGTCGTTTATCGTGTATCCGGTTACGTCGAGTTCGGGGAAAGTTTTCGTTTCGTTCGGTTTATGCGGATAGCAGGCGGTATCGTACACGTTGATATCCGACAGATATTTCGCTTTGAACGTGACGAGAGTTTTTTGCGAGCCGTTTTCCTGTCTTACCAGACGTACGTTGTACGTTTTTTTTGTGTACAAGGCTTTTACGATGACGTTATTTTTAATCCCTGTCGCGACTCCGCCTTTTATCAGCGCGATATAGTTTTTGTCCGCGTCTCTGAGCGTCCATTCGCCCGCGCTTTCCCCTTCTTCTCTTTGTGCCGGCGCTTCGAAAATCTGTTTCGCTTCGTTCCAGATAAACCCTTCTTCGTTGTATCTTATTTCGTTGTTGTTCGAATCGGTAACCACGAAGCACCATTCGGATTTGTACCCTACGGTGCCGTTTTCGTCTCTTATCGCCGCAGGCGAACCGATGTCAGGGTCTTGTTTATGTTCGGAAAAGTCAAAACTGCCGTTCCATTCGGCGGTAAAGTTTTTGAGCGCGGTTTTGTTTTCGTAAACTCTTTCGAGTTCTATTTCTCCGCTTTTAAGGTTGGCGTAGGTTTGGTTTTCTTTGCCGTTCCAGATGACGATATCGTAAGTAAGTATCGTGTATTCCGGGCAGATCGTGGTATATTCTTCGGTAAGAACCACGACTTTGTCTTCGCTCAGTTCGGTAAAAACTCTCTTTCCGCTTTCCGCGTCTTCTTCTTCGGCGTGGTTGACGTATACGACGAACCTCGAATCGTAACCTTCCTTAACGGGAACGACGTAATCGCCCACTTCGAAACGAGTTCCGTAATCGAACGTCCTTTCTATCGTGGTTTCCTTTCCGTCGGTGTTGGCGTAGACGAGTTTTAACATACATTTTTCCACTCTGAACGTGGCTCTTATCGTCATATCCGCCGTAACTTCGTCCGGGTCGCCGTTGGTTACGTTCCAGGAAATAAAGGTTTTGCCGGGAACTACCCGTTCTTCCGGATAATCGAACGCCTCGACGTCGATTTTTTCGCCGTAATGGATTTTTTCTTCGTACAAAACGGTATCGTCGGAGTCAACGAATTTAACGGTGCAAACGCGGTTGTCGATCCACTTGGCGTAAAAAGCGGTGTTGGCGGTAAGCGTGTACGGCTCGACCGCTCTCGTTCCCCACTCGGCGACTTTTCCGTCTGCCGTAAATTCGGGGTCGGCAAACCAACCGTCAAAAGTATACCCTTCTCTTTCGGGTACGGTAAACGCGACTACTTCTTTGCACGCTTTGCTTTTAATCTCCGTGCCCCCGCGCGAATAAAAGGACGCGAGAAAATTGCCTTCTTTGGTCACGTCCACCACTTCGAAAGCGTAATAACCCACTCCGCCGTCATAGTTGACCGCAACGGTGTACCGTCCGGCTTTTTCGTAAAACTTTCTTCTGTCTTCGCCCGAAAGCATACCGTCTTCGAGATTGAACTTAACTTCTTTTTTGTTGCTGTAAACCGCTTTCAGAACCACGTCGCCGAGATAAACGTTGGGGTCGTCTTTAAGATACGGCGCGTCGGGCGCGCTCACCACGACTATTTCCTTAACGGTGACTTCTTCCGTCGAACCCGATTCGTTACACGCAACGAACGAGAATAAAACGACGAGTATTGCCGCAAGGCACAAAATTATCTTTAACGCGCTTATTTTTTTCATCAAATTCAGGGGTTACATTCTGGCATTTCATTATAAAGGGATAGCAGTATACCGCTGCTTTTTCTTTTATAACAATATCCTCT
>CAJLYQ010000035.1 GCA_905210905.1 uncultured Christensenella sp.
CGGGTGGGGTTTTCGGCGGAAACACTCGTCGATACGGACGAAACCGTGACGCCGTTCTTTTTCAGATAATCGAGTTGCGCTTCGAGATCTCTTATTCTCCCTACCATTCCGTCGGCGGAAGTTTCCGTAATAAGTTCGCAACTTTTTATAATATTCGCTTCCATCAAAATTCTCGGTTGCGACGCAAAACGAAGTTGGTTTTCCATTCCTGCCATTATTTCCATAACGCGGCTTATACGGTAGGTAGAATATTTGTCCGCTCGGTTTTTCAAGACTTCGAACTCTTCTTTCGTCATCGTTTTCGGCTTATAATTCGGCACGTTTTTGACGGTGATAAGTTCGTTATAGTAGTTTGCCAAATCTCTACCCAAAGTAACTCTGCCCATTCTGAGCAGTCTGTCAGACTCGTCGAGCGACTTGCCTACGTTTCCGTCGAGAATGGCTCCGGCGAGAGAATCAAGCGTGGAAAAGTCCGTCGCGCAAAGCACTTCGAGCGCGTCTTCGTACCCGATATAATCGCCGCAATACGACATACACATATCCGCTATGCTGAGCGTATCTCTAACGCTTCCTTCTCCGCAAACCGCGATTTTTACCAAAGCGCGTTCGTCGTAACCTACTCCGAGTTCGCCGTAAATGCGTTTTAACAGTTTTATCAGTTCTTCGGTTTCTATCAGTCGGAAATCGAACCGTATACAACGCGACAAAATGGTTTGCGGAAGTTTCTGCACTTCGGTAGTCGCAAGGATAAACACGATATGTTCGGGCGGTTCTTCAAGCGTTTTTAACAAGGCGTTAAACGCCGACGCGGAAAGCATATGCACTTCGTCGATGATATAAACTTTGTATTTGCCTATCGACGGGCGGTACATAACGTTTTCTTTAAGGGTACGGATTTCGTCTACGCCGTTGTTGCTGGCGGCGTCGATTTCGATCACGTCTACGCCGGAGGACTCGGCGAGTTTTTTACAAACTTCACATTCTCCGCAGGGAGAACCGTTTTTCGGCGAAAGGCAGTTCACCGCGCGCGCGAAAATTTTGGCGCAGGAAGTTTTACCCGTTCCTCTCGTGCCGGTAAAAAGGTACGCGTGGCCGATTTTGCCCGACTTAATAATGTTCGTTAAAGTACGAACGATGTGGTTTTGTCCGATAACGTCGTCAAACGTCGTCGGTCTGAATCTTCGATAAATAGACGTATATTCCATAACAATAAGTATAAACCAAAAAGTTGCGCTTTGCAACGCATAAAAACTTTTTAACAAGGCAATTATCAATAAAAAGATTATCGATAAAGGAGCAAAAAATGGATACGAACAAACAAACCGTAACTATCGACAAGAAAAAATGCGAACGACCGTCGGTGTACCGCTGTGCTTCCTGCGGCGTGACCCTTCAGGCAAACGGAACTCCGAAAGTTTGTCCTAAGTGCGACAACGATAAATTCTATCTCGTAAAAAAATAAGGCTAAACCGCTTCCTTAAACACGACTACGAACTCGGTATAACTGCCCTCTTCGCTGTCTACACCTATCGTGGCGTTGTTGGCGTCCGCTATGGCTTTTGCGATGGAAAGTCCTAATCCGAAACTTCCGCTTTCGGTGTGGGACTCGTCGCAGCGATAAAACCTGTCGAAGAGTTTCGGCATTCTGTCCTTAGGTATGCCTTCGCCCGTGTTGCGCACTTTCAACACGGCTTTATGTTTCTCGGAAACAAGACTTACGGTTATCTTACCGTCGGGTTCGGTATACTTTAATGCGTTTTCCACTAAAATAAAGACGAGTTTTTCTATGTCTTGTTTTATAGCGGTGACAAACACGGACTGTGCGATTTCGCTTAACATTTCGATATGTTTTTCAAACGCAAGCGCCTCGGTTTCGAGCACTACGGTTTCGGCGACGGTGGTCAAATCGACCTTTTCGAAGTCCTTTCCTCTGCCTGCTTCAAGTCTTGCGAGTTCTAACATTTCGTTTATCATAGCGCTCATTCTTGCGACCTGAGTACCTATTCCGGACAGCCATTTACGCTGTTCTTCCGTCATTTCGTCCGCAGTGGAATTGAGAATGGCGAGATCGGTATTTATAATCGTGAGAGGCGTTTTTAACTCGTGAGAGGCGTTGGCGATCAGTTCTTTTTGTTTATTGAGCGCGCCTTCTATAGGTTCGAGATTGCGAGTGGTAAAACGGAAAACGAAAAACGCGACTACTATCATAACGGCGAGACCGGTCAGCAGCGTGGTGAGCAAATTTACCAAAAAGCCCTGAAATTCGCCCGTGTAATCGTACACGTAAATGGTATAGAACGCGTCGCCGCCGTTTTGTTTAGTCGAATACGCTATATAATTGCCGTTGACGTTGATTTTGTCTGCGTCCTCGGTTGCGACGGATATAAGTTTTTTGACGTTTTCTTCGTCGTAAAACAAGTTGTCGGAAAGTTTATATTTTCTATCGCTGTACACTCTTACCACGAGAGCGTTGCGCTGTCCGTCGAAGCCGAGTTCGTTTTTTTGTATATCGGGGAAAAACGTCCCTACTTTTTCAAGGGCCGCTAATCTTTTGTCTGCTTCGCTCAGCATACGTTCGTAATTATACACGCAACTGAACGCAAAAACGACGAGCAGTACGGCGGCAATGACGGCGAGTTGATACAACGCAGTCTTCCGCCGAATTTTGGCAAACATCAGCCCTCCAACTTATAGCCTACTCCGCGAACGGTGCTTATTACGACTTTCGAGCATAAAAACGCGAGTTTTTTACGCAAAAACGAGATATAAACTTCGATATTGTTATATTCCACGTCGGAGTCATATCCCCAAAGTTTGATGATCAGTTCGTCCTTGGTGACTACGAAATTCGGTCTTGACAGAAAATACTGCATAATTTCGCTTTCTTTAAGCGATACTTTGATTTTCTTGTCGCCGCAACTCATTTCGAAGTTGGACACGTTGAGCGTAAGGTCCAAAAACGTTTTTTCGTTGGTTATTATCGTATCGGTTTTTCTTCTCAGCAGGGCGCGTATACGCGCAAGAAGTTCTCCGGTGGAAAACGGTTTTGCAAGGTAATCGTCCGCGCCGAGGTCAAGACCTTTGACTTTGTCGCTCGTTTGGTTTCTTGCAGTGAGCAAAAGCACGGGGGTGGCGATTTTTTCTTCGCGAAGTTTCGACAAAACGTCGTAACCGTTCATTTTCGGCAACATTATATCGAGAAGAATAACGTCGTAACGACCCGTCATTCCGTATTCGAGTCCGCTTTGTCCGTCATAGACGGCGTCCACGCTGTATTTTTCCTTTTTCAGAATATGCACTAATGCGTCGGATAAGTTTTTTTCGTCTTCTACAAGCAGTATGTTCATAACCCACCTCGATTAAAGTATGTTTTTTCCGTCGATATATATAAATATCTACCTCATTTACTATTAACTTACTCTACGAAACTTAACGTAACTTTAATTTTCGCCTTATTTCGATATTTAATCTCTCATTTTTTAATTAAAAAAGCGGAATACCTTCGTTCCGCTTTTTTAGTCGGAATTGACTGCGTTTTCCGCCCGAAGTTCGTTTTACCGTTTCGGGTGGAATTACGCTTTTCGTTTTTTAACCGACAAACGTCAGTCCGCAGAAGTTTTCCGTCTTCGGATTGCCTTCTTCGTCGAATTTTTCTATTTCCGTACCGTCTATCGTTACGGTATAGGTATATTCAACGGACGCGTTTTCGCCGAGTTGCCAGTTGCATACTCCGTGCGACAAGCCTACGAGAAGTCCTGCGTACGTCGTTTTCGCGCCGTTTACGGTGATCGACCCCGTCGCTATGCCGTAACTGAACTTAGGCGATCCGTTGGTTACGATTGCCGCATAACCGCCGGTATAAACCGTTCCGCCGCCGTTTATCTTAATATTGAGCGCGCTGATGGAGTTTTGCAGTTTACTGAACTCGCCTTCTACTCCGCCGCCTCTGCTTTCCGCAACAAAGCCGGATACGTAAAGCGTGGTGTCTTGCGTCTTCGACGTGATTTCCACGTTACCCGCGACGGTTACGTTCTTGATTTCGCCTTCGCTTATTACCGCTATCGCGCCGTATCTGAACGTTTCTCCCTTGCCGACTTCCGCTTTGTATTCGACGTTTACGCTAAGGTCGTTTATCTTACCGACGTTGTTGTACACGAGCGGAGCGGTTACATTCTTAAGGCTGATTATCTTGCCGCCTTCGACGCTTATATCGTCGCCGGTGTTGCCTTTAAGCACGCCGCTGAACACGAGTCCCGTGCCGATCGTCTTGAAGTCTACGAACTCGATATCCTTTTCTATGCTGTATTCGGCGTAAAGCATAAGGTCGATATAACCGAAGTCTTTTTCGCTGTTTATTACGAACGGTTTCAGACTGCTGCCGTCGCCGCTTATCGGGTAAACGTTGTTGAACACGTAGTTGAACACGCTGCCTCTTATCGACGCGAATTCCGCCGAACGCAGACTGTCGCTCGAGAAGGATTCCGTAATCATTCCGTAAGCGTCGTTGGTCGAGCCGACGGGTTTGGCGGTAAGAACGTTTCCGTCGACGTAGACGTTGTCTTTAATCGCGTAAACTTTGTTGCCGCCGGTTACGCTGCCGAGCACTCTGCCTATTCCCGATCCAACGGTAAGTCTTGTTCCGTACGCTTCCGTTCTTCCGAGTACGAACACGCTTCCGCTCGTACCGGGCAGAACTATGCCGTTCGTTTCCGCCGCTATGCCGCCGACGACCGCTTCGTACGCATTAACCGCGATATTGTTGACGTCGAATATATCGGTAATCGTCGCGCCTTCGACGTAACTTGCCACCGTGGCTACTTTGACGGTCTTATTCGTAGCGGTAATCTTTTCGCCACCGATGAACATAAGGTTGCGGATTTCCGCTCCCGACAGAGCCTTAGCCGCCACCAAACCTGCGCTAAGTACGCCCGATCCGGTGTATTCGAAGTTAATATTCGTTTCGTCGAAGATTACGTCGCTTACTTTACCGTTGAGTTGTCCGAACAAGCCGAACGTATTCTTCGAGTAAGTAACTATATTGCCGGCGAAGTTGCTTAGGCGCGTATAAACGGTTTCTTCTCCGTCGCCTTTTTGCGTGGACAGGCTGCCGTTAAACACTTTGGTAATCGCTACCGAGCAATCGTACTCGCTCATATCGATACTTCCTACGTTTCTGCCGAATACGAAGTTCAGATTCATATAGCCGTTAATCGCTCTGATATGGTCGATCGTGGATATCACGAGCGGCGAATCCGTCGTGCCTTTGCCGTACGCTACGGTTTCGTCGTATTCATAACCGAAGTCGCGGTAAAGTCTTGCGAGTATGGCTTCGTCCATCGCTACGCCGCCGATTACGGTAGATCTCGTGCCTTTTGCGACGAATTCGTCGTATTCGGTCGCTACACATTCTCCGGTCACGGTTACGTTGGCTTTTTCCGTGCTTGCTCCGACTACGGTATTGCCGTTTATAAACACGTTGTTGTCGAAGTACTTAACCACGGTAGCGCGGTAAGATCCGATTTCCGCGTCGCCGTAGAGTATGCCTGCTTTGACGTCGGTAACGTTGTAAAGTTCGATTTCGCCGAATGCATAAACTCCGCTGAGTACGGTGTTTGCTTTCATCTTACCGATTACCGAAGAAACGGTGACGTTGCTCAGTGCGTTGCCTTCGTTGGTTATTCTTACGTCGGTAAGTACGGACTGTTCGTATCCTACCGAGCCGAAGTCGCTTACCGCAACCAGTCCCGCGAAGGTACTGCCTTCTGCCATTCTTCTTATAAGGACGTCCGCTATTACCGTAACGTCGTCGATCTTACCGCCGGAAACGAGTTCTTTCGCAACGAAACCTACGGTAACGACTTTGTCGGTATCGATTATTACTCTTTCTTCGGGCGTTACGTTAAAAGACTTAACCGTTCCGCTTACTTTTTCGAACAAGCCGTAGTCGTCGGTAACCGTCGGATCGGGCAATATTTCGATATTGCGGTTGTTTCCGTCGAACGTACCTTTGTACGTGCCTTTAAGTCCGCTTACGGCGGTTATATCCGCGTTAAGGATATAATCGTGGTCGAGATACGTTCTTACCGTTTCGTCGACGGTGCCGTCGGCGTTAAGGTTGTAGTAATTCTTATCGATAAATCCGAAGTCTTTGCCGTTGTTGACGTTGTAGACGGTTTCGTGATTTTCGTCGGTAGCGAAGTATTTAAGCACGAAGTCTTTTCTTTCGGTATTCTTCGTAACTCTGAACGCTCCGGTGTTTGCGGTGACGGAACTTACCGTAAAGTACGCGCCGAGCGAAACGGGTTCTTTCGTGCCTGCGGCTACGCCTGCGAAGTACTCGTAGTACTTATAGTCGAGAGAAACGTTTACTTTAAGGTCGGTCGAACCGTCTTTGTAGTTATAAACCGAAGTACCCGTCGTCTTGTACTCGCCTTGCTCGGTCTGCAGGAAGAATTCGTCCTTGCCGTACGTTACGTCGACTTCCGCTATGAAGTACGATTCGATAAGCAGGTCGTCGTGTTCGAACTGAACTTTGATTTTGCCCGTTTTTTCGAGGCGTTTAACCGGATCGGTTTCGTCAAGCAATCCGAACATATCGTTGACCGCGTTGTGCGTGATAACTCTTTCGCCCGCGGTGCTTACGGTGTAGTTCTGGAAGTAGTTGTGTTTCGCTCCGCTGTTTACTCCGTCGAATTTTGCCACGTACTCGATTTCCAACACGTCGCCGCGTCTGAACTGCGTGGAAGTGGTGACGTCGAATACGTTGTCTGAGTCCGCTTTCCTTACGACGTAGGTCATAAATTCGCCGGTACGGGTATCGAACGAACCGTTGCCTAAATCGACTTTGCCGAAGTAATCGTAGTAATAGTTGTTGCTGTCTACGCTGAACGTGTACACGTACGAACCGTCGTCCGCGTCGCCTTGTCCGTTCTTAACGGCGTGAGCGGTGATAGCGTCTATGCCGGTAACGGTCTTTATTTTGTCGTTAAGGACGTCTTTGTAATTAAGTCCGCTTGCGCTTTCGGTGAGCGTTTCGCCCTTGTTGTTCACAACTTCCTTGCCGAGTTCGTAGGTGATCAGTTTGTTGTTCGTACTGCCGGAAGTAATTCTGAACCGGTAAGAACTCTTTTCCACTACGGTAATACCGTCGATGACTATTCTGTCTTCGGCAAGCGGCCTCCATTCTCCGCCGTCGCGGCTGTATTCGAGAACGTAACCGCTGTAAGGCGCTTCGCCGACGAACGAGCCTTTTTCTATTCTGCCTATACCGAAAGTTACGCCGAGTTCGCTTACGTACCAGTATTCCGCCGCGTCGGTGTAAAGGTTTTTACCTTCGCCCGTCCAACCCCAGTTGGTCGCTTTGGTACCGTTGATTTCCGATACGAAAATTATCGGCGTGGTGTTGTCGATACGGATAAACACGTTTACGTCGTCCGAGCGTGTGCCGGCTATGGATTCTACTCTTATCGTTTGTCTTGTTTCGCCGTTTCTCGTTATGCGGTAGTATCTGTAAACCTGACCGCCGTCGTTTCTTTCGGCTACGAACTCGTCGTAAGTAATGGTATCGAGCGTTCTGTCCGTTCCGTTTTCGTTTATTATTACTCTCGCTCCGCTATAACCGATCTTCTGAATCTGAATTCTTACCACTACGGTGTCGCGTTGCGTGTATGCGGCGGTTTCGCTGAGCATATATCCGTCGGTCAGGAACTTGTCGTTGTACTCTTTGGCAAGCGCAGCCTGAGTAGCCTGCTCGTCGGTGTAAGTAACGAACGTGGATATAGCGTTGGTGCTTACTTCCGCTTTGTTGGTGTCGATCTTGATACCTTGCGTGACTCCTGCGTTTACCGTACCGAACCTGTACGTTTTACTGCATAAGCCCGCGCCGCTTTCGGCGTAGAACTCGTACATCACGTTGTTCTGACTTTCTTTAATAAGGTACGCAAGAGAAGTGGAGTACCAGGATACTCTTTCGCTTTCTTTGCCGATTTCAACGTTTCTTACGCTGTTATTTATCGTTACGTTACGGTTGCTGCCGCCCTTGTCCGCCCAGACTCCCGACGCGCCGAGCGAATAAAGTTTGCCGTTCTCCGAATATACGAGCGTCCACTCGTTCCAGGTGTTTCCGCCGTCCGAAGAAGAACGGTAGTAAATTACGTTACCGCTGGCGAAGTTCGAATCGGAGAATACCGACATCGACATCTTGACTTGCTCTTTGCTCCATTCTCCGGTAGGCACGGTAATCTCGTTGTTTACCGTTTGATCGCCGATCTTCACGTAATCGCCGTATTTAACGAAGTTTTCCACGCCGCCGGTCTTGTATCCGTCTTGTTTGTACAGATAAATTTCCATATCGGGCGCGTTTTTGTCGATCGCTACGCAACCGGTAGCAAAGTTTTCGCCGAGTTTTACGAGCGCTCTTCCGTTTTCGTAAGTTGCGTTCGAATTCGCGTTCTCGTATTCCTTTTCTTTCGCTTCGAGTTCTATCGTAACGTTTCCCTTGCCGTCTTCCGTCGCTCTGTTTGCTTCGGAATTGAGGTAACTCTTATAAACTTCGAGTTCGGTCCGTTGCGCTTTGGATATCGCGCGGAACTTGTAGTAAGCAAACGAATAATCTTCGCCGTCCGCTATAGCGTAGCGGATTACGTCGCGTTTGGTACCGTTGCCGAGATCTGTCGTTTCTATTACCGTATATTTGCTTTCGTCCACGGTCGTCCAGGCCCCGTACGCCGCCGCGGCGTTGAGCGTAGCGTTTTTAACCGCGCTTCTGTATTGCAGAGAGTATCCGCTAAGACCGTACAGAACTTGTATTTCCGCATAAATTCCCTTGTCAGACCAGTTGAATTTGTATTGCGCTACGTCCTTAACCCAACTTACGCCGATATCGCTTTCTTTGTATTCGTTTCCGTCTTCGTCGAACAAACCGATCGATTCGATCGTCGTTTTCACCGTATCTATATAAGGTGTAACGTTTACGCTCGTTTCGTTGCCGGCTTCGTCAACTACGCTGATAGTGTATTGGGTGTAGTAATTAAGGTACATCAAAGACGTTATTTTTTGGTAGTAACCGTCTTTTTCGGTTTCGTACGCGCGGTACAAACCGAAATCGTCTTCCGTTGCGTCTTTAATGAAGTAAACTTCTCTTGTGCCGCCGTCCGGACTTCTGAACGTGATCTTTACGTTTTCGATAAACGTATTCTCGTCGAGTTGTCGACCGGTCAGTCCTATACCGCTAAGGTCGTCTTTGGCGTAAATTCTTATGGATTTTGCGAGCGCGTGCCATTCGCCTTTCGCCATTCCGTCGAGAAGTTCGGGCAAGTTGCCGCGGCTCATATCGATTTCCGGTCTGACTATATCGATTTTTACCGAGAACGTTTCTTCTTCCGTGGACGGAACAACTCTGCCTACGGCGTAATCGGCGGTAATCGAATTCTTTGCGGTTGCCGTATAAATTTCGTATCTGTTGTACGACGCGGTTCTGTCGAGATACATATAAACGGACTGTTCGTTTATGCTCCATCTCGTCGCAATCAGATCGTTAAGGTCGCCGTAAACCGTTTCGTTTACCGGTACGTTCGTGTTGAGAGAGCCGACCATCCAGTTTCTGCCGGAAACGGTAACTTCGAATCCGTCTTTCCAGTTAAGGGACAATTCTCTCGATATTCTCTTTCCTGTGGCGTCGTAGTAGGTCATAACGATGCGACCGCTCGTTTTGCTCTTGTTAAACTGCGGAATGTTGACGAACTTCTCCGCGCCTTGCGTTTCGAGAAGTTTATCGTAAACTTTGTAGGTAAATCCGCCGAAACCGCTGAAACCGTATCTTGCGTACCAGCGCATTTCCACGTCGCGGTTGGTAAATTTTTCTCCGCTGTAATCGTAGTTTTCCGTTTCGTCTGTTTTCGCCTCAATCGACATACTTATGCCGGTCTTGTCGATGTTTATATAATACTTCGGCGCGTTGCTAACTACGTTGCGCGCGTTGTCGACGGCGGTAATCGTGCACTCTTTCGCGCTTACGACTTTTATACGGTAGAAAGTAAGGTCAACGGTGGCTTCGCCGATCGTTTCGCCGCCTTTATACATAATCTTTTCCGCTTTCGAGTTAAGGGTAAACGCCTCGTAACCGTTTATCGTAAGTATTCCTTTATCGTCCGCGCCAATCGCAGCGGGGGCGTCGGTAATTCTTCTTACGCTTACCGGCACGCCGTCTACCGTATAAACGGGAACGCCTTCAACGGTAATCTTTTCCATTCTCGTACCGCCGTCGGCTCTGATAACGTCGTTTTCTCCTATGGAAATCGCGCCGTCGCTAAGAACGAACTCGTCGATAATACCGCTCGACGGGTCGGTGACGCAGTAGTAAACGTAAACGTCGCCGTTGGTATATTCGTAACCTACTTCGGTAGTCCAGATTTTTTGCAGTGCGTCGTATTTTATTTCGTCGCCTTCGTCGGCGGCGGAAGAAACGCTGAACGTCGTCATACCCGCGTGCACGTCGGGCGCGCGCATATCTATATACATTTGTCCGAGTTCTATTACGTAGTACTTACCCGTACCCGAAACGAACAACAGTTCTATCCGTTCTTTTGCGGATTCCATTCCGAACGTAACGTCCTTTCTGCCGCTTTTCAGTCCGGTAAGGTACTCTCCGCCTTGTATCGCGTAACTAACCCTGTACTCGTAGTTGTCTTTGATAAGGTCGGCGGTGATCCAGTTGCTGCCGCTGTAATATCCCCAACCGTTGGTTTTCAAATCGTAACCTTGGGGCAGGTAGTTGCCGCAGACGAAGTAGTTAAGGTCGCTCAGTCTGTCGCCGGTTTCGTAATCGGTACGACGGAAGTAAATGTCGAATCCGCTTATACCTATTTCGAAGTCGAACGTTGCGGTGAGTTGGCTCTTGATCGCTTTGCCGTCGAACACGTCGATAGTGTACGCTCTGCCCGATCTGTCGCTACCCGTTTCGGTAGATCTCTTAACGTAACTTCCCGTTCCGAAAATCGCCTTGTTAAGTTTGATAAACGGGTCGATTTCGTCAAGTACGGGAAGCATACGGTATCCGTCGCCGTTTTCCGTGCTGTGTCCGTACTTCGGATTTATTTCGTTGCCTTGTTTGTCCGCAACGTGTATATAGAACTCTTTAAGTCCGCTCGTACCGGTATAATCGTACGCATACGCTTCCGCACTTACGTAATACCGCGACTCGCCTATGGATCTCACCAAAGTGCACGCTTTGTTGTCGAAAGTGACGGTTTCTATGCCCGAACCTTCGAGTTCGTTCGATTTATCGTTGGCTACGATAAACAGGTAGGTCTTTCGTGCAGAATAAATAAACTTCAAGCCGTTGTCTTTATACGCCGGGCTTTCGGGAATATTCAGCACGAACTCGTAATTGTCTTTATCGTCCTTTTTCGTGTCGAACGTAAGTAAAACGTTGTCGATAGCGGACGCGTAGGTGTTATATGCAGAAAGGAAGATCTTTTCTATATTCGGATTCGTTACGTCCTGTCTGACGTAGAAATCGAGATTGTTCATTCTTGAAACCGCGTCCGTACCCTTGTTGCCTTCGAGCGTCACCGCATTGTTGCTTACGCCCAAAGCGACTTGTACGTCTTTGGTAGCGGAATTCGAGAAAACGATCCATATTCTGTTACCGTTGTAAAGCACGACGCCGCCTGCCGCCGAGTTCTTGTCTTCGCTAAGGTCGCTGTACGCAAGTCCCGGGACTTTCGGATTGCCGTCGTCTTTGTACTCGCCTACCATATTGCGGTAGCGATAATCCGCGTTTATGCCGCTCAGTCCCACGTTGCAGACGAGTTCCGCAAAAACGTTGTTATGCGCCCAGCCGTCGTTACGGTTGGCGGTCATCTTATAAGGCTCGCCGATTTCCGCGGCGGTTTTACCGAGTTTGGTGAAGTTTTCGTCGCTCCAGGAGTTGGATTTCGCTTCGTAAAAATCTATGCTGCGGATACTTACCGGGAACGGATCGACGTACAGACGAATAATATTGTCGCCCCACTCGTTCTTTTCGGATACGCCTTCGGCTTTGTCCGCAGGACGGGTTGCGTCGGTAAAGGACGCGTAGCCGATATTGCCCGCGTAGTCGGTTACCGCAAGTTTATATCTAAGGTACGTATTCGGCGTGACGTCGTAATTTTTCGTCTTGGAATCGTAGAAACCCGACAATTTTTGCATTTTGGTCTTGTCGTACATCGTGATTTCCAGTCCGTCGCCGACGTATTCTTCCGTAACTCCGCTTGAATTCTTGTAGGTGAAACTTATTTGCTCGATATAACCGGTTTCGGTATATCCGTAACTGTGTCCGTTGCTTTCGTTGGTGTACTTGAATTCGAACCTATACCCTGCCGTGGGCAGATTTTCCGTGGAATTGTTGATTTTTTCGTACTTTTTCTCTATGTCTTTTGCGTTTTTCAAACTAACGCCGCTAGTCGCCTGCGCCGCCGAACCGTCGTAAACGTATCTGCCGTTCTGCGCCTTTTTCTTTACGTAAACGCGCGTATTGCCGTTGTATCCGTAGATACTGAAAGGCGTAACGTCGGTATCCGTATATTCGGGTACTCTGCCGTACGTTCCGTACGCGGTGACGGCGTTGGTTATCGTATCGGCGTAGTAAAGTACGGTCGTTTCGTTCTTTCCCGTTATACCTTCGAGCAATCCCGATCCGCCGACGTCTTCCGTAACTTTGAATATCGCCTTGAAACCCGTACTGCTTAACGCGTAAAGCCACGAGTTGTTGCTGTAACCGAGCAACGTATCCTTATTTATAAGAATACCGTTATTATCTTTAACGCCCACGAATTCGACTATCGGCTTGGTTACGTCCATTTGCGTAACTACGGTAATCGAGTTTCTGATAGGCGTAGTGAAGTCGGCAAGTCGTTTTACGCCGTTTACTTCTTCTATTCTTTGCGGATTGTTGCCGTATTCGTCCTTAACGTAGGAATACGCGTCGCCGCTCGTATCGTCGGTGCTTACTCCGGCGTTGTTTTGGAACCGTATCGTGTAGTAAGTCTTGCCGGTATATTTTAGTTGAAGTTTCGTCGAATAACGCATACCGTAAGAATACGAAGTATACGAAGGATTTCTTACGTAAGTCGTGGACGATTCTTCCCAGCCGCCTTTCGCGTTGCTCTGCGTGGGAGAGTTGTTGCCCTTAGCAAAAGTATAATTGCCTAAAGCGGTCTTCTTACCGCCGTTGCCGTCGCTTACCGAACCGGGATTAGCGTCGACTACGATTTCGGGGTAAGAAGATTTATCTTCTTGTCCGTTTACGAGAACGTTCATTTTACCGCCGCTCGAACCGTAGTAAACGTCTATATAAATTTCTTCGTAAAGGTCGGCTCCTGCCTCTCCGCTGTGTTTTTGCCACGGGAAAAGGTAGTTTCTGCTGACTTTCTTTACCGAAGACACGTTAAATTCCGCCGTGCCGTTTTCGTCCGCTATCGTGGACGCCAGAATATTGCCGTTTTTGTCTTTAATTACGATTTGCGGCTTAAACGAATCTCTGCCTAAGTTGGATACGCCCTTAACTCCCTGATAAACGTAAACGCCGTTCGCGCCTTTATACGTCGAGTCGTCGGCTTTACCAAGCGCGTTTTGTCCGTCCCAGTTTACCGTACTCGTTCCGCCGGCTTTGTCGGACTCGTTGCCGACGACGTCTCTCGTTTTTATGTAAACCGTACCGTTAAAATCGGTATTCTTCGTATCGAAATAGATATCCGCTATCGCTTTTTGTTCGATGTTGATACCGGCTCCGCCGATCGAGTACTTATTCGCTTCGCCGCCGGTTTGTCCGTTTATCGGAAGGGGCTTGGTGCAATTTGCGTCGGTGTAGAAATAAACCGCGCTTACGCCCGAACCGTTGTTGACTTTCTTTGTAGAGCCGCTCGTGCCGGAATAGTACGCTTTGTCCTGGCTACCGAAATCGGTAACGCCGATTTCCAGTCTGAGCCTGCCGAATGCGTATATCTTGCTCGTAGTCATTCCTGTATCGATTACTTTCTTGTTAATCTTCTTTTCTACGAATACTTGACTGCTGTTCTGATCCTGTGCGTCGAACGTAAGAACCTTTACGCTCGTAATACCGGGCGATATCGTGTCTAGTCTGCCTTGTATCGAACAGCCGTTCTGCGCCGCGCCGTTGTTTATTATTTTCGTTTCGGCTTTGTTTCCTGCCCCGTCTTTGACGATAAGCGTCATCGAAGTGATTGCGCCGGGGTCGAACCGTAAATCGCCGAATCTGAGCGTTGCGGAATATGCCTCGCCGTAGCCGTTGTTGGATACGTTCGACTTCGTGAAACTGCCGGTAGTCACGCTGAACGATTTTCCGTTTATCGTATAGACCATCTGTACTTCGTTTATGCGAGCGCGGTCTATTCTCGTGCCGTACGCATAGTCCGAAGCCTTAAAGTTCACGTTAAGGCTCTGTCGCGTCCACGTCTGATTGTTAATGCTTGCGGTGACGCCGTCCGACGGCGCGTTGTGCGTTATGGATACATTCGAGATAGTCGGTTTTACCACGTCGCAATAATCGAACGAGAACGTTCTCGTCGCTCTTTGGCTGTCTTTGTTGGTTTTGTCGTAAACGTAGATTGACCACGTTCCGTTAATTTCTTCCTTTTTCGGATAAAGATTGAATTCTACGGTAACCGACGAACCGCCTGCGCCTTGGTTTACGCTACCGTTTTCTTTAATGTTCGACGTATCGCGATCGTTGATCGCTTTTACTCTGATTATACCCGACGCATAGCCCGTTCCTGCTCTGTCGTGACAAACGACAACGAGTTTTGCTCCAGATTCAAGGTTCTTAACGGAAGAGACCCTGTTCCCCGACGAGTCTTTGATATACACGTCGTCTATGACGGGCGCGCCCGAGTCTAGACCTAGTTGCGCCGCCGAGAACGACCCCCACGATTGCGTGGACGTGTAGGCCGTCGCGCTTGCGCTTACTCCCGTTTTCGTCTGATTGTTTCTGTCGCCGTTGTTTGCGCCGGTTTCCGCATAAAGCGTCGTAGAGAAGTTACTGCCGTTAGTCGTTCTGCTTGCCGCGTTGCCGTTGCCGTTGGTGAAAGATATCGTAAAGTTATAAACGCCGGCTTTATTAGCCTGCGCGTAAAATTTTGCGTATTTAGAATAAGCCCAGGTCGCGTTCGATCCCTGATTTATGCCGAAAGTAACCTGATCGTTGTTTCCTTGGTACATATTCAACCAGCAATTGCTTAATTGCGAATACACTTGCGCCGAGTCGTTTTTGCCGCCGCCTGCGGTTTTGTAGTGTTTACAATAAAAAACGAAGTATCTGCCGTTTGAGAAACTGCCGGAAACGTTGGTCGTTCTTTCCGCGCCTGCCCAACCGTATGCTCCGCCGTTCCAGTTGCCGTTACTGCCGGTGCTCCAACCTGCGTTATAATTGAGCGTAGAAAGATTAGCCGTGACGAATTTGTACCAGGTACCGTCTTGAAGATAGAACGCAAAATACGTTTCGGAGTAACTCGTTTGGTTCTTACCGACTTTACCTCCCCACGTGGTGCTGCCGCCGCCGCTGCCGATTGTGTACCAGGTTTTGTTTTTCATGCCGTAATCGCCGCCGACGCCGGTTGCAGCGTAGGCTAAATTGCTTGCGGCTTTTTCCGTCGCTTTATTAACAAGATCGTCTGCGGATGCAGGGACTGTCCCCAACATTTCGTCGAGATTGATGGGTTGAATTTTTAAGGTAGCCGTGCCTTTTTCGTGGACGACTTTTCTTCCGTCGTTATAATCGAGAGTAACTCTGCCTTCTTCGTCTTCGTAGATTGCCCCGAGCCCTTTGAACATTTGGGGTCTGTCGTCGCCTTCGTCGCCTTCGAAGAAAGTTTCCACGGCTTCGCCGTTTTCGTCGAAGTATCCGGATACTCTGAAAGAGCGAACGTCCGTTCCTTTGTCCGTTCTGTTTACCGAAACGGTTTCCCCTTTGTTTGACGGCGTAAGACCGAGTTGCTCGCGTTTAACCGTAAGTCCGATCAACGCGAACGCCACGAAAAAGACGATTAAAATCAAAACGAAAACGTCGTTGCGTTTACGCTTTTTTACGACGCATACTTCGGACTGAGTTTCGTTTACGTTCTTTCTTTCGGTTTCGTTGTTCATACCGTCACTCCTTAACAACCTGATTTCGGTCTTCCCTTTCGCGTATTATGCGTACACGCGCGCGAACGGGCATAATTTCCTTATATAATATTCTAGTATTATATTAACGCAAGAGTGTCGCACTTGTCAATACCTAAAATTTTTTTAAGAAAATGTGCGGGTGGGTGGGCGGGCAGGGAAAACTATGCTTTTTGTTTGATCAAATCCGCTATTTTATCCGACAAAGCGACGAATTCTTCGCACGACAATTCTTCGCCGCGGACGGTTTTTTCGTATCCGGAACAAACCACTATATTTTCGGCGTTTTCTCTAGAAATCGAGAATGCGGAAATCAGATTGTTTACCAACGTTTTTCTACGCATTGCAAACGCCGCTTTTACGGTTTTTTTGAAAATTTTGTAATCTGAAAAATTATATTTATTGCGATTAAAAGTTATTTTTACGAGCGCACTGTCCACGTTTGGCACAGGGTAAAACATTCTTCTGTCCACTATGCGCATTATCTCGGTATCCGCTACCGCGTCTATCGCCGCGGTAATCGCTCCGTACTCGCTCGTTTTCGGTTTGGCTATAAGCCTTTCCGCTACTTCTTTTTGCATAAGTAAGGTCATACTTTTTACGTCGAGCGTTCCGTCGACGAATTTCATTATCATCGGCGTTGTCACATAATACGGCAAGTTGGCTACCACAATGAACGTTTCGGATACCCTTTCTTTGATTTGTTCGTCGCTCAGTTTCAGCACGTCTTCAAAGCGGATTTCTATCGACGGATATTCTTCTTTTACTTTATTAAGTACGGGCGTAAGTTCTTCGTCTATCTCGAACGCGACTACTCTTTTGGCTTTCTGCGCCAGCGCGCGAGTGAGCGTTCCTGCTCCTGCGCCTATTTCCACCACGGTATCTTCGTTCGTAACACCTGCATCCTTAACGAACGCGCGCAACAGGTTACTGTCCGTAAGAAAGTTCTGCCCTAAGTTCTTTTTGAAACGGAAACCGCTGTTTTTCAGTTCTTTAATATCCATATTTTTCCTTTTATATTCCGCTTTCTTCGTGTTATACTAATGTCGTACGAATGAAAAAACGCTTACAAAACAAAAGATAAAATGCGTTTTCGCTTTATTTTATAAGTTCTCTTACTCTGAGTTTTATCCCTGCGTTTTTAGCAAATTCTTCCGCTTTTTCCACGTCAAATCCAGGTGTTTTTACCACGCTGAACACGGTATTTATGCCTTCGTTTTTACATTCTTTAGCGAATTTAACAAGACTGTCGAACCCTTTTTCGCCGAAAGCGCACCGACAAATTTCGTTGTATTCTTTTGCGTTCGGAGCGTTAAGCGAGATGCTCACGGTATCTATCAGACCTTTAATTTTCTTTGCTACGCCTTCGCCGACGATTAAATCCGCCTGACCGTTTGTGTTAAGCCTTGTTCTTTTTCCGCGTTTTTTTAGTTCTTCCGCAACTTTAATCAGCGTATCAAAAGCGTAGAGCGGTTCTCCGTAGCCGCAAAAAACGTATTCTTCCGCGTCGGGAAAACGCTCGTCGATTTCCTTAATCACTTCTTCCGCCGTGGGTTCTTTTTTCAGCCACAGGTCGTATTCGTCGTATCTTGCGCTCGTACTGCGCACGCAAAAAGAGCAGTTGTTACTGCATTTGTTGGTCAGGTTAATATAAACGCCGTTGTCTATTTTATATACAATCATATTTTAATTCTCGTAAACAACCTTACGGCGTTTGCCGTGGTTATTATCTCCGTTTCTTTTCTCGTTTTGTCGATAAATTCCGCTACTTTGTCCGCCGTATGCTCGATATAGTACGGATAATTCGTCCTTCCCCGTAGCGGTTCGGGGGTCATATACGGACAGTCGGTTTCCAACAAAATTTTATCTATAGGCGTATTTTTGACGACTAACGGTCTTTCTTTCGCGTTTTTGAACGTTACCGCGCCGCCGTAAGAAAAATATGCGCCGAGTTTTTCGTACCGCGCGAGCAATTCTGTGCTTCCGCTGTAACAATGCAGTAAAAAGCCGTTTTTCAGCAAACTTTTGTTGTTTTCGAGCAGTTCTATTGCGTCGCCGTGAGCGTCTCTTATATGCAAAACCGCGGGTGCGCCGAGTTCTGCGGCGAGTTTAAGTTGCTTGATTAACGCTTTTTTCTGCGTTTCTCTGTCCGGGTTGGTTTCGTAGTGGTAATCAAGTCCGATTTCCCCTATCGCGACGGTTTTTTCACTTTTATACGTTTCCGCAAAGCGGTTCAGGTCGTCGTCGGTAAGTTTGTCCGCGTATTCCGGGTGGACGCCGACCGAGCAATAGACGTTGCTTAATCTCAAACTCCGTTCGTAGCAGTTTTCGCTGCTTGCTCTGTCCGCTCCGCTGTCGATTATAATTTTCGGTTCGTTTTTAGCGCAAAAGGCGGCTATTTCGTCGCCTTTCCCTTCGTATTTCGTATCGGATAGGTGCGCGTGTACGTCGATCAGCATACGGTTGCGCCGCCACCGACGGGTTTCGACGGTTCTACGCTGACTATGCCGTCCGCGCTGTCGGCAAACAGTATCATTCCTTCGCTGAGTACTCCGCCGAGCGTAGCGGGTTTCAGGTTCGTCACGACGACGACTTCCTTGCCGACCATTTCTTCTGGGGTGAAGTATTTTGCCACGCCGCTTGCGATACTTCTTACTCTGTCACCGGTATCTACGGTGAAGTGAAGAAGTTTTCTGCTGCCTTCGACTTTTTCCGCCGTTAAAATTTTGCCTACTTTAAGTTCTACTTTGTCAAAATCGTCAATGGTAATTTCGGGTTTCATATTATTTTCCTTATGCTCTTCTTTTTTCGCTTTTTCTTTCTTTTCTTCTTTTTTCTCTTCTTTCTTCGGTTGTTCTTTGCCGACGGAAGCGAGTTTTTCCATTTCTACGCATTCTTTTTCGACGTCTATTCTCTTATACAGCGCGTCGCCTTTTTTTACGGGGGTGCCTTCTTTTAACACGCCGTAACGGATCGAATCGCCGAATTCGGTCGGGATTTCCGTAGAAAGGTCGCTAAGGATACGTTCAGCGGTTTCGGGCAGGAAAGGCAGCAACGCGACGCCGCTTACTCTGAGCGCTTCGGCAAGGTGGTACATTACCGATTTAAGTTCTTCCCTTCTCGTTTCATCCTTGTCGAGTATCCAGGGCGTGGTTTCGTCGACGTATTTGTTCGCTCTGTTCACGAGTTCGAAAATATCTTCGAGCGCTTCCGGCACGAGCAGTCCGTCGATATGTTTCGTCATTTTTTCGTTAAGACCGTTCATCAAATCTTCGAGTTCTGCGTCGAAAGCGGTTTTTACGTCGGTTTTCGGCAATAAGCCGCCGAAATAACGGTTTATCATTGCGGTGGTACGGCTGAGCAAGTTGCCTAAAGCGTTGCACAGATCCGAGTTAATTCTGCTTAAAAACGCGCGGTTGGAGTACATTCCGTCCGAGCCGAACGGCACTTCGCGCAGCAAATAGTATCTTACCGCGTCCACGCCGTAACGGTTGCTCAGCACTTCGGGGTCTACGACGTTGCCTTTGGACTTGCTTATTTTGTCGCTTCCCAAAAGCAGCCAGCCGTGTCCGTAAACTTTTTTCGGTATCGGCAGATCAAGCGCCATAAGTATTGCCGGCCAGATTATCGAGTGGAAACGAACGATTTCCTTGCCCATCATATGAACGTCTGCGGGCCAGTATTTTTTGAACAACGTTTCGTCGTCCGAGCCGTAACCGAGCGCGGTGATATAGTTCGTAAGCGCGTCGAGCCAGACGTAAACTACGTGGTCGGGGTCGAAAGGTACGGGGATACCCCACTTGAACGACGTTCTCGAAACCGCAAGGTCCTGAAGTCCGGCTTTAAGGAAGTTGTTTAACATCTCGTTTCTTCTCGACTTCGGTTCGAGAAAATCGGTGTTTTCGATAAGGTCGATGAGTTTATCTTTGTACTTGCTCATACGGAAGAAATAACTGCTCTCTTTCGTCAGTTCCACTTCCCTTCCGCAGTCCGGGCATTTGCCGTCGACGAGTTGCGTTTTCGTCCAGAAACTTTCGCACGGAGTGCAGTACCAACCTTCGTATTCGCTCTTATATATATCGCCTTGTTCGTAAAGTCTGGTAAAGATCTTCTGAACCGCTTTTTCGTGATAATCGTCGGTCGTACGGATAAACTTATCGTAACTTATGTCGAGTTTTTTCCACAACGCTTTGAGCGTGTCGACCTGTTTGTCTACGAACTCTTTCGGCGTAACGCCGTTTTGCGTAGCGACTTTTTCGATTTTTTGTCCGTGTTCGTCCGTACCGGTAAGGTAGAAAACGTCAAACCCCGACATTCTCTTGTATCTTGCGATAGCGTCGCACACGACCGTGGTATAACAAGTCCCGATATGCCACTTTCCGCTTGGATAATATATCGGCGTAGTGATGTAAAACTTTTCCTTCACTTTATGCTCCTTCCTTCGCCTGCGTATACGCACGAGCGTTGTTATTATTTTTCATTAAATTATATACTAAAAAAA
>CAJLYQ010000036.1 GCA_905210905.1 uncultured Christensenella sp.
GATAATATAATATCATTATTTTTTTTCTATGTCAAACGTGTCCGACGGCATGTACGGAAGGAATAAACCTTATAATAAGTAAAAGCGGCAACCCGAAAACGAATAGCCGCTTTGAAAAAATCGTTTTATTTACCGAAAAACCGATTTCTTATCAGTTTTTTAAGATAATCGCCGAAAGAAAGTTTTTCGATTTCGGTTTTCGTGATCAGATTTGCCGTTGCTACGACGTTTCCGTTTTCGTCTTTAAGCGATATCTCTCCGATTTTACTCCCCGCTTTCAGCGGCGCTTTAAGCCCGTCGAAAACCGTCGCTTCGGGGGTGTAAACGTTTTTGTTTTTAGCGGTAAAACATTTAAGATCCGAGTCGCAATATACTTCGACGTTCGTGTTTTTCGCTTGTTTTATATCTCCGAGTTCGCACGGCAAAACTTCGTTTTTTCGTACGAAAACTTTAGTTTCGTAGTTTGCAAACGCATATTTAATAAGTTCGGAAACTTTGCGGAACCGCGCCTTGCTGTCCGTTCCGCCGAGTAGCGTTGCGATTACTCTCGTGTCACCCGATTTTGCCGTTGCGGAAAGACAGAATCCGGCGTCGTTGGTAAAACCGGTTTTTCCGCCGTCACATTCGTTCATTATGCGGATAAGTTTGTTCGTGTTCACGATTTCGGTAACTCTTCCGTCGGGATGCTCGAAGTTTTCCATCCAGATTCGAGAATATTCGTAGTATTTCGGGTGCGTCAATACTTTACGCATCATTGTGGTTACGTCGCGCGCCGTGGAATATTGCTCTCCGCTGTTTGGAAGTCCGGTTGCGTTGCAAAACAAGGTGTTGTTCATACCGATTTCTTTTGCGTATGCGTTCATTTTTGTAACGAAACTTTCGATATTTCCGCTAATTCGTTCCCCTATTGCGGTTGCGGCGTCGTTTGCGCTGCAAACGATGATACCTTTTAGCAAGTCGGATACTTTATACTCTTCGCCTGCGTCGAGAAACAGTTGCGAACCGCCCATTCCGGCGGCATAATCGGATATTCGTACGTTTTCGTCAATAGACAATCTTCCGTTTTCGATTTCGTCGAAAGCGATTGCGAGCGTCATAATTTTAACCATACTTGCTATCGGATATTTTTCGTCGGCGTTTTCTTCGGTTATTACCGTACCGGTGTCGTAATCCATAAGAAAAACCGATCTGTATTGCGGTTTTTCAGCGGCAAATGCGGTAATTCCTATAGGTATCGAACAAGAAACAGCAACGATAACGGCTATCAAGACGATAATTGTTTTTTTCATAATAAATTTCTCCTTTGTGTTAGTTTCTTTAACGTACGATTTTTTATTCGCGCATTATGCGCCTAAAATAAGATATGATATCACCGCAACGATATTTGCGTAGACGAAACAAGGAATTACGCACGTCAGCAAATACAGCATTAAGTATTTTTTCATCGTTTCGAAATATGCTCGATAAGGTGTAAAATAAATAATTTTGTTGCACGGTCGGTATGCAATCAAATCGCATGTTTTGGCAATAAAGAAAACGATTGACATATAAAAAATGCAAAAAATCGGTAATAAAACAAGCAAAAAAGAAATAAACGCAGCAACGAATCCGCAGGCAAAAGTTGCGAAAACGTACCGGAAAAACAAAAATGAAATTACCGAAATCGACGGAAAAGCAAGCATAAATAAAAAATAGTTTGCCGAAAGAATAAATAATACGCCGACGGGAACGCATAAAAATATCAGGAGCAGTAAATTGAATTTAACGAAAGAAAAATCACCGCATTTAATTAAAGCGAAAATACAGTTAATTTCGTGTTCGGAATTGTATTTTTTTATGCCGATCAGGGCAAACAGCAATCCCGCTCCGACAAAACACAATCCTATAAGCAACGTCCTTTTGTTTTGTTTTAGCAAAGAACGGAACGAATCGAACTGAATTTTGGCGGAGCGTTTTATTGTGTTTTTCGACATATTCAATTATATTTTTTACTTTGTTCGAATATGTCGTTATTCGTCGATTATCGGTTTGAAAAGTTACTGCACCTCGTTAAGCATCCAGTCGATATACATTCCGTAGCCCGTCGTCGTGTCGTTCGTAAAAACGTGCGTAACCGCTCCGACGAGTTTACCGTTCTGAATAATCGGAGAACCGCTCATTCCTTGTAATATTCCGCCCGTCGTACTCAAAAGTTTTTTGTCCGTAACTCGAATTACCATACCCTTTTCGGCAGGTTTTTCCTGCGAATTTGCTTTAATTATATTGATTTCGTATCTTTGAGGCGGATTATCGTTTATCGAAGTAACTATATACGCCGTTCCGGGAGTAACTTCGTTTTTCGTGCCTATTTCGATTTTAGGATTGTCGGAATAGTAGTCTTTTTCGGTGATTTTTCCGAAAATGCCGCAAAAACGGTTTTTGGTAATCGTTCCTATATTGTGTTCCGATACGTTGATTTTACCCGTAAGTTCTCCCGCCGCGTCCGCGGTTGCTTTTTTATAACCCGTAATTTCGCATCGATAAACCGTGCCTTGGTCGTAAATATCGGTATTCATAAACGAATCGGCAATCGTGTGTCCGAGCGCGCCGTATTTTCCGTCGGACTTAACGAAAGTGACCGTTCCTATGCCGGCAACGTTATCGCGCAGGGATAGTCCGATTTTTCTCGTGCCGTGCACCGCGTCGATTTCCGGCGAGACGGTTAAAGCGATTTTGTCGTCGCGGCGTTTAACCGTCAGTAGCACGTCTTGCGTCGAATTTTCTATGATTTCGCTTAATTGTTCTATATTTTGCAACTTATTTCCGTTTGCCGCAATTAAAACATCCCCTTTTTTAACGCCTGATTTTAACGCCGGTGAAAAACTTCCTTTATTTGAAGTGGTTACGTTGACGAACTCGTGAACAACCAGGCCGTCGCTGTTTGCGATTATTCCTATCGGCGTTCCGCCGAGATATACTTTTTCGTCGGCGTTTTCAGCGTATGCGTATGCCGGAGAGATAAAAGAAATTCCTGCGGCAAAAGCAAAAATTAAAATCGTTGCCGCAAGAAAGACAGTAATAAAAATCTTTTTAATTGTTTTTGTCATATTGCTCCTGTTTTTTATGCTCAAGTTTTAGTTTGAGTTGCGGAAAGGATAATATGACCCTTATATTTGTTAAAAAATGGTATTATTCGACGCTTTATTTTGATTTTTTATATGCGTCGGACTGTTGTTTCAGTTCTTTTGCGCTGGATAAACCGCTGTCGCTGTTCTCCACGGCACCCGTAAGACGCATTATTTCCTTATATACTTCGTTTTCCGTCAGTTCCCTTAAGAAAGTTAGCGTTTTATCGCCTACCACTTTCTTTTCGATAAGGTAGTTAATGTCACCCATCGAGCATAATTGCGGCAAATGCGTGATAGCGATTACTTGACGAGAACGCGCAATATCGTAGAGTTTTTCCGCAACGACTTTGGCGATAACGCCGCTTATCCCGGTGTCAATTTCGTCGAATATAAGCGTGTCGACGTCGTCGGTTTCCGCAATTACGTTTTTTACGGCAAGCATAAATCTGCTCATTTCGCCGCCGCTTGCGATTTTTGCAAGCGGTTTTACGGGTTCGCCAAGGTTGGGCGAAAGCATAAATTCAAGGCTTTCCGCTCCGGATTGATTAAGGTTTTTTAGTATATTTTCTTCGTCAAAATCAAAATTGACTTCAAAAACCGCATTTTTCATACCTAGTTCGTTAAGATTGCCGGTGATCGCTTTACAAAACTTCTTTGCGGTTTTCAGTCGTTTTTCGTGAAGTTTTTTTGCGTAATCGATAAGAATTTCTTCCGCTTTTCGTTTTTCTTTATTAAGTTTGTCGAATTCCTGTTCGCTGTTCGTAAGGAATTCAAGCCTTTGTTCCGCTTTTTGTTTGAACGCTTCCACGTCTTCGTACGTTTTTCCGTACTTTTTCTTTATCAAGCGGATTTCTTCCATTCGCCTTTCGATTTTTTCGACGTCTATCGAAGATATATCCGAGCCGTTGCATTTTTCGTAAACAGTATCGGCGACGTCGTTTATTTCTATTTCCGCCGAATCGAGCCTGTCTATTAAATCGTTAAGACTTTCGTCGTACGCAGCGGCGGTTTTCAGCGCAGAGATTGCGTTGGATAAAAGCGAAGTGCAACCTATTCCGTTGTCGCCCGACAAAGCGTTGTAAGCGCCGCTGAGAGAAGAAAAGATTTTTTGCGCGTTGTAAAAAAGCGTACGATCTTTTTTAAGATTTTCTTCTTCGTCCTTTTCCCAAGCGGCTTTATTTATCTCGTCTATCTGAAAAGAGAGTATCTCGATTTCTCTTTCTCGTTCTTCTGCGGACGGCAAGTGTGATAAATTATCGAGAATTTTATAATAATTGGATAGCGAAGTGCGATAATTTGCAATAATATTGCTGATTGATGGGTCAAATCGATCCAAAATCTTAATATGCTCGGATACGCGCATAAGGGACTGATGTTCGTTTTGCGTGTGCGTGTCGACTAGTAAAGAAACCACTTTTCTAAGCAAAGACAGGTTTACAATGCGCCTGTTTATTCGACATTCCGATCGATCGGCGGTCATCGTTCTCGAAACGATAACGCTGTCGTCTTCGCCTTGAATATCGTATTCGGTGAGTATTGAATTTACTTCGTCGTAATTTTTTACGTCGGAAAAAACGACTTCGACTTTTGCCGTAGTTTCGCCGTAGCGGATAAGTGATCTGTCTGCCCTATCCCCCAATACGAAGTTAATCGAATCGATAATAATAGATTTACCCGCACCCGTTTCACCGCTAAGAATGTTTAACCCTTTTTTGAATTCCAGATTCAGTTCGCGGATGAGCGCGATATTTTTTACCGACAAATACGATATCATACCAGGTACTCCTTAAGCGTGTCCATAATATAAGGAACGTTGTCTATCGATTTTGCTATAATTAAAATTGTATCGTCTCCCGAAATCGTGCCGAGTATTTCGGACATATGTAATTTATCAAGGAAAAACGCCGCGCCGTTTGCGCTTCCTTCGCTCGTTTTTATTACAATAAGATTAAGCGAACTATCTATCGAAATTACGCTTTCTTTGAATATATTAGCGATTTTGTTGCCGATTGCCGGTTTGGGCGTGTCGAATGCATATTTAAATTTTCTCGTTTTCCCCGCAATTTTAACCAAACCGAGTTCGTTTATATCTCTGGAAACCGTTGCTTGCGTGGTGCTGAAACCGCGTAATCTGAGTTCTTCGGTAAGTTCTTCCTGGGTTGCTATTTCTTTTGCTTCGATAATGTCTTTAATTGCGTTTTGTCTTGTATTTCTTTTCATTTATATACCTTTTATTGTTTGTTTTCTAAAATTATACATCTAAAATACCGTTTATGCAATCGGAATGAATATTTTATTTCGACAAATATATTAAATATTCTTGATTTTTATCGGTAAACGGGTGCGGGGCGGGAGTTATGCCTTTAAATCTGTATCCTATGTTTTCGGCAAAAAGACGAATTTCGGAAACAATTTTATTCCTGACTTTTTCGTCGCGTATTATTCCGCTTTTCGGGATACGTTTGCTATTGAGTTCGAATTGCGGTTTTATAAGGAATATCGCTTCGCCGCCCTCGGATAAAACGTTATATGCCGGCAATAAAATATATTTCAGGCTGATAAAACTTAAATCTCCCGTAATCAGGTTTATTTCGTCCGCAAAATTAGTTTTTTCGATATATCTTGCGTTGGTTCTGTCAACGACAACTACCTTTTCGTCGTTTTTTAATCTATCAGGCAAAGCGCATTCGCCGATGTCGAGAGCATAGACCTTTTTGGCGCCGTTATTCAGCAGAACGTCGGTAAAACCGCCGTTCGCCGCCCCTAGGTCAAGACAAATTTTATCTTTTGCGTTCGCATTGAAGTCGGTAAACGCTTTTTTCAGTTTTACCGACGCTACGCTCGCGTCGTAATCTTCGGTAATTTTTACGATATCTTCTTCCGACACGTTTGTCGCGGGTTTTTGGACGGTTTGACCGTTAACCGTTACGTTACCCATTTCAATTAAATTCTTTGCTCTTGTGCGAGTTTCGGTCAGTTTTTTTTCGGTAAGGTATAAATCTAATCTCATTTTGCTTTTTTTATTCTTATAATGCTTAATATTTTGCCGGCAAAAAGCATTACCTCTTTTGATTTTTTTATTGCGATTTTCTTAAAAAACGCCTTTCCGCCGACCGTAATCGCCGCAACGATACTGCTTGTAAGTATGTTAAACAGGTAATCGTTCGGGTTGTTTGCAGCAAACATTATAACTATTGCCGCAGAGCAAGCGCCGCTTATGATGCCGCACATATCGCCTATCACGTCTGCGCAGATGTTGGATACTTTTTCGGCGTTTTTTACAAGTTTTATCGCTTCGGTTGCGCCTTTTACGTTCATATTTGCCGCTAAAAACAACGACGCAACGTCGCTTGAAGTCGCCGCAACGCCGATCGTATCGAAAACGATGCTTATTAAAACGAGCAACGTCAGCATTAAAAGCGACACTACGACGTTTGATTTGCTCGAAAGAATTTCCGTAATAAAACTTACGAGCAACGATAAAGCGAACGTCACAACCGTAATTTTAATCGTCCACTTAGTCCCGTCGGATAACTTCGTCTTGTTCTTTTTTACGGCAATAATCGGCTTATCTGCGATATTTTTTCTTTTATTTTTCGGCATAAAAATTTATCGGAATTGTTAAAAACTCCATAATAACTTATATGCCGAATATATCTTTCTATTACAATTTTTAATATACTCTTTGGCTGAGTTTTTCGTTATATTCAAGCAGTTCTTTAGCGTTTTCAAATTTCGATAACGCTTTGTCGGCGGTTTGGGTTGCGCGCAGAAGAATATTTTTTGCTTTTTCTTCTCCGGATATGGTTACGAACGACATTTTTTCGCCTTTATCTTTATCCAGCAAATCGTCCGCCGCCTGAAAAGCAAGACCGAGAGCCTTAGCGTAGGTCGAAAGCGCAGTTCTTTTTTCGTTATCGAACGCTAAATAAGACGGAGCAACTACCGCCGCATAAATAAGTGCGCCCGTTTTTTTAAGGCAAATATCGGTGTAATCATCTTCGTCCGGGGTTTTTATGGTAAATTCTTTGGATTGTCCGCCGATCATACCGTTTATTCCGGCGCACGAAGCGATAATTTTTGCCCCTAATGCGTAGTCCTGATTTTTTGCGACTGCGTCGAACAAAAGTTCGTAGGTTGCGTTAAGTAAAGCGTCTCCTGCGAGCAGGGCTATCGATTCGCCAAATTTTTTGTGTACGGTGGGTTTTCCGCGTCGATAATCGTCGTTGTCCATACACGGCAAATCGTCGTGAATAAGGCTATAAGTATGTAAAAATTCTATTGCCAGCGCATACGGAAGAATTCGTTCTTCGCTTAAGCCTAAAAATTTACCGCTTAAAAAGCACAAAGTCGGTCTTACCCTTTTTCCGCCTCCGAATAAAGCGTACTTTACGGCATCCTTTAACTCCGAAGGAGAATCCGAAAACTTCGATTTATAGGCTAATTCGAGTTGTTCGTCGAAATAAGCGACGAATTCGTTATTGTTCATCTTCTATCTCCGCGTCTTCGGTTTCCGATTCCAGTTCGGACATATCTTTATTGAGAACGTCGATTTTTCCTTTGAAAATGGATAATTCTTTCATTGCGTCTTTTGCAAGAAGGATTCCTTTCGAGTAAAGATCAATACTTTCTTCCATTCCGAGTTTTTCATCGGACAATTTATTTACGATTTTTTCAAGTTCGTTTATTGATTTGTCGTAAGACATACGCTCTCCTTTTTTGTAACAGTTGCGGTGATTTTTTCTTTTTGACCGATAACCACGATTTCCGAATTTTCGTCGATAGACGAAAAATCGGTAACGACTTTTTTGTCGTGTAAAATTCTGAAATAACCTTTAGACAAGAGTTTTAACGGGTTGAGATTTTCAAGTAAATTGATATATTCCGAAGTTTTCCGTGCGTTTATGTCGAAAAGGTGTCCGGTTCGTATTTTAGCCGTTTGCAGCAAAAAACCTATCGTTTTGTATTTTTCTTTCAACAATCCGTTTGCCGCGTCAGAGATATCCGATATGATATCCGAAAGATTTTCCACTTCGGATTTATATTTTTCTATTGTAAGTTGTTTAACTTCTCCGAGAAGTTCTGCGATTTTATCACGCATTTCTTTGTCGCTTACCGCAACTTTTTCTGCCGCGGCAGTAGGCGTAATCGCTCGGTAGTCCGAAACGAAATCGCAAAGCGTATAGTCCGTTTCGTGCCCTATTGCGCTGATTAATGGCGTTTTCATCGAATAAATCGTTCTCACGATACTTTCGTCGTTAAACGGAAACAAATCTTCGAACGAGCCGCCGCCGCGTGCGAGTATAATTACGTCAAAGCCGTATGCGTCGGCATAAGTAAGGGCGCAAACGACGTCGCTCACGCAGTAGTCTCCCTGAACCCTTACGTCGATCACCGTTATATTTTGTTTAGAATCGTTAAGACCTATCGTGCGGAAAAAATCCTGCATTGCCGCGCCCTTCGTGCTTGTAATCAAACCGATATTAACGGGATATTTCGGAATAGTTTTTTTGTGAGATTCGTCAAAAATACCTTCAGACGCAAGACTTGCTTTCAACGCTTCGAGTTTGGCGTACATTGCACCCATACCGAAACGCGTTATTTCGTACGCTTTTACGTTGATTTGTCCGCCTGCCTGATAATAATCTACCGTGCCTCGGACGAGAACTTTTTCGCCGTTTGACGGAACGAATTTAGACGAAACGTTAAAATAAACGACCTTAATTTGCGCTTTTTCGTCTTTCAGGGTAAAATAGCAATTATTTTTAACGACGGAGCAACCCGAAACTTCGCCCACAACTGGGACGTTATGCAGAAGTTCTTCCGCTTCGAAAACACGGTTTACGTAATAATTTAATTCGGCAACGGTAATATAATTTCTATCTGTTGGCATTTTTGTATGCTTCCAACGTGTTTTGCATAAGCATCGTGACGGTCATAGGTCCGACGCCTCCCGGAACCGGCGTAATTAACGAACATTTGTCGGCTATTCCGTCGAAGTCCGCGTCTCCGCAAAGTTTTCCGTTTACTCTGTTTATTCCCGCATCGATTACGATCGAACCGGGTTTTATCATATCTCGCGTAAGAAAACAAGGTTTTCCCACCGCAAGCACTATTATATCGGCTTTTTGAGTGTATTCTCGAAGATTATTCGTGTGAGAATGGCATACCGTGACCGTAGCGTTTTCTTTCATAAGGAGTGCGGCAACCGGTTTTCCGACTATATTGCTTCTACCGATAACGACGGCGTTTGCTCCGTCAACGTTTACGTTGTAGGCTTTAAGCAGTTCGATTATGCCTTTAGGCGTGCAACTGACCAACGCGTCGCGTTCGCCTAAAAAGAGTTTTCCTGCCTGATATGCGCTGAACCCGTCCACGTCTTTTTTCGGGTCGATTGCCGAAAGAATTTTGTCTTTGTTTAAGTGCTTAGGAAGCGGTAATTGAACCAGAATTCCGTAAACGTCGTTATTTAGGTTAAGTTCTCGAATAAGAGAAATAACCTCGGTTTCCGTTACGTTTTCGTCGAGTTCGTAATGGTACGAAGTAATCCCGGTTTCGGCGCAAGCGTTTATTTTGTTGCGAACGTATACTTCGCTTGCCGCATCGTGCCCTATTATAATAACGGCAAGACCGATTTGTTTGCCTTGCTCCGTTATTTTAGTGATTTGATCTTTAAGTTCCGCCCGTATCGACGCGGATATCTTTTTTCCGTCGATTATTACCATTGTCGGTTATTCGCTTAACTCCTTGTATATCGAAGAAAGTATTCCGTTAACAAACGAGTTACTTTTTTCCGTCGAATATTTTTTAACCAAAGAAACCGCTTCGCTTATCGAAACGGAGAGAGGTATTTCGTCCATATATTTCATCTCGTATATAGCGAGCAAAAGCGCACTTAAATCAGTTTTGTAAATACGATCGATTGCAAAACTGTGAGAATGTTCTTCGATGACGGACATAAGTTCGTCGTACTTCGAAATAACGCCCCTGTATACTTTTTCAAGGTATTCCGCGTCGGATTCGTCTATATCCGCACAAGAAAAAATCTTAAAAGTGCGAGGGTTGGGTTCTTTGCCGAATATGTATTCGAAAATCAATTTATACGCATAGTCGCGCGCTACTTTTCTACTCATTTGTCAATTAAATATTACGCTGTTTACTATTATGTTTACGTTTTTTACGGTTAAACCCGTATTTTCCGTAACGTCGTTTATTATTTTCTCTTGAAGTGCGCAAGCAACTTGCGCCACGTTATAACCGAAAACCACGTCTATATACACGTCGATCGTTATTTTGTTTTCGTCGAAATACATATTGACGTTGCTCGGAGAATAGATTTTTTTGGGCTTCGTCAACAATACTTCGTCCGAAGACACGCCTTCGGTATGCATAACCGCGGCGTTAACAAGCGAAGTAACGATATTTGTATAATTCTCTTGATTATTCGGATTTTTCATAGGTTTAGTATAGCATATACGTTGCGAATAATCAAGTACAATTTACGGGCTTTTCCAAAATCATCACTCCGCCTGCGGTTTCGTTTTGAATTTGAAAAAACCCGTATTTTTATCGATTTTAACTATAATTACGGCAATTATACGTAAGGTATGATTACGACGTCCTTCGCCGTGTATTCTGTTTTCGAAACGATCGTGCTAAGGATTTGCGCCGCTTCTTCTACGGTAAGTTCACTGTCCTGCACTACGACGTTAACGTTTCCGTTGCTTATGGTTACGATACAGTCTTTGAATCCGTACGCTTTAATGAGTCCTTCGAGAGTGGTTTCGGTTTCCATCGCTTCGGACAAGGCAAGGTAAGATTTGTTTGCTTCCGCCATAGTGGCTTCGTCTGCGGTCGTGCTCGCCATCAGGCTTTCGAGATAAAGTTTTTCTTGAGTTCTCGTGCTGTCGCGATCCGTTCTGTAAGTACTGAAGAACGTAGGTTCGGTCGTGCCTACCGGGGAATTGTCTTTCTTTCCGATACCTTTAACGGTAAGGAAGTAATTCAGGCACGCTACGCCTGCGAGAAGTACCACGAGCGATACCAGCACTATGATTTTCTTTTTGTTCGCTTTCATAAAAAATGCCTCCGTTTTTTTTGTTTTTTGCGATTTATTTATTATCTTTCATCGAATATACTTCGACGCTGTGATAATCGATTTTCAGAGCGGTTTGTACCGCGTGGCGTATCTTCCATTCGTTAATCGGTTTTTCTGCCCCTTCGGCGACGACGATTACGCCGTTTATTTTCTCGTTTTCTCCGTACGAAATCATTACTTTCGTTTTTCCTATTCCGTCGATTTGACCGATAATATCGGCTAGTTTTTCTTCGTTGTCCGAATAAGTAATATTTTTAATCTCGTCGGTCGTTACTTTTTCAGTAGCAGAACCGCTTTTTCCGGGAACGACGCTACCGTATATAAGTAAGGCTACCGCAACCGCTAATATACATATGATTATCTTAACGTTCTTTATTCCTTTAATTTTTGTCAGAATATCTCGCAATTTGTCGTTACTATTTTTTTGTTCCATAAACGATTATTCTGTCCTTATCGATGTCTATTACGTCTGTCACCGCTTCGATTATTTTTTCATTAGTAAATATATTCTCGTCCGTCGTGTTTATACCGTTTTCTTTAATCGTCACGACAACCGAACTTATAACCCCGTTTTTTTCGTTGATTTTTACCGTGCAAACCGTGCTTTCGCGTCCGTTTAACTTGTTTTCGATAGCCTTTTCCGTTTTTTCCACGATATAATCGTCCATTATATTTTGATTTGTAGTTTCGATTTTCGCTCCGTTTTCGGTAAAGAACTTTTCGAAATTAAAGTCCTTGTTTACGATGCCGACGATAGGGCTGAGAATTACGATAACTATCACCAGGCGGAGAATTCCCTGAACGTATTTTTTTGTTTTTCCTTCGGAAAGCATCGTTTCGAGCAAAACGAGCAAAAGGCACGTTGCGGCGACGCTTATCAGATACGTTTTCATATTACTCCCCTGTTACACGTTAAAATAATAAGCATTATTACGATTAAAATCGAAAAAACGACTGTAACACAAGTGATCAGCGGTAAAGTCATACTTTTGCCGACGTTATGCAGCATATCGGATATTTTCTTCTCTCCGAACGGTTCGGCTATCGCTCCCGTCAACTTCAAAACAATGGTTGTGGCGAATATTTTCATTATGGGAATAGCGGCAAAAAGCAAAAGCAGAACGACGGAAACAAGTCCTATCGCGTTCTTAATAACGATACAACCGGCGGTTATTATGTCAAACCCGTCTTTAAGGTAGCCACCGATTACCGGGACGTAACCGGACAATGCGTATTTTGCCCCTTTCGTTGCAAGAGAATCTATCCCCGCTCCCGTAATTCCGCTTGCGGTCGTATAAGTAACGAACACGCCGAAAGCAATCCCGACGATCCACTCGCCGCACGATTTAGCAAATCCCGCGATTTTTCCCAACTTGATATCATCGCTCATATTACCGACGACGTTGAAAACGAACGATATAAAAAAAGCAGGCATTACCACGTAATTAACGATTTTTACCACGTACGAGGCAAAAATCAGCACCATCGGTTGGTATACGGCAGCGGACGCACTCGCCCCGATTGCAGTAACCAAAGACAGCAGCGTAGGAAAAACGACGTCGCAAAACTTACCGGTATCGTTGATCATTTTACCTGCGGAAATAATTGCGTCTCCGACCATAACGCCGATAACAGTTATTATCGTGCCGTAGCAGGCAAGATAAACTATTTTTTTAGTCGAAGCGCGAGAAAATCCGGTCGTTAGGTTGGATAGAATACTCATAAGCACGACGGTAATCAGAATGATAACCGCTTGTACGAGTAAGTTTTTCATATTTCCGAAAAAAACGTTTATAACGTAAGAAACTACGTACTTGAAGTCGTAACTAAAATCGTTGTTTAATACTTGTTTGACAAGTTCTTTTACTGAATAATTTTCGGTAGATAATCCCAGATTTTTAATGAATTCTTCGTAAGAAGTTAAATCGGTTTTTTCTAAAAGTTCGTCTACGGTATCCGTTATTGTTTCTTCGGAAACTCGTTTATCTTTTTGATCGTCCGCGTATGCGATTTTATCGTACGAAGGTAACGAAAACAATAAAGTTGCGATTAAAACGAATGAAAATGATAATATTAAAGCGGATTTTTTCGTTTTTTTCATAATAACGCTCCGATCGTTTCGATAATGCCGTTAATTATAGGAAGCGACATTGCAAAAATCGTTATTTTCCCGGCAAATTCGATTTTTTTACCTATTGCGGAACACTCGCAATCGTCGCAGATACTTGCCGAATACTCGGTCACGTACCCTATTCCGATTATCTTCAATAAAGAAGAAAAAACGGTTCCGCCGAGTCCCGCTTTATCGCTTAAAGAAGAAAAAACAGTAAACGTTTCGGTGATTTTATCGCTTAAAGTAATCAAAATTGCCGCTCCTACGGCAACGAGAGCAAGCGGAGCAAGTTCGCTTTTGACGTCTTTTATCAATTTATAACAGATTACTCCGATGAACGCCAAACCGATTATTTTAAGCATAATTCTTAACCGAGATAAAATAGGTTTTTTAACGTTCCGAACAGTCCGCTCACCATATCCATAACCATCACCAGCACTATTACCAGTCCGGCAAGCGTAACTAACGTAGCGATTTCTTTTTTATCGCTTTTTTCAAGTATGTTATTCAGAACTGCGGTTATAATTCCTATTCCTGCAATTTTGAAAATGACGTCTATTCCCATATTCTCTCTCACAAAGTTAAAATAAATATTCCGACCGCCGCTATAGGCAACAGTTTTTTCATCATTTTCCCTTTAATTTCGTAATCTCTTTTTGCTTTTTCTTTTTGTCGTGTAACTTCGTTTTGCGTTTCTTTCAAAAACCCGCGCAAACTTTCACTGTCCATCGAACGAACTTTTTCGGGAAACGTCGTGATAACGAGTTGACATTCTTTTGGAATAAACGTTTTTTTTGCGTCGTTTTCGAACAGTATTTTATCGTATTTTGACGGTGAAACGGTTCTGAATTTTTCTATTATCGCGTCCATATCCGTTTTATAATAGTTTATTTCGCTTTCGCAATACGTGACGAACTCGTAAAATCTTTCTAATACAACTATTCTGTCCGAATAAACGGAACACAGCGATTTACCGAGTAACCACCCCGTAGCGACAAGCAACGCTCCGCCTATATACTTAATCATTTTTTCTTATGATAGAAGTTATGCTCCCCGGGCTCGATTTAGAATTAAGGGTTACGAAACGGTCGAAAATATCCGCCAGATCTTCGGGAAGTTTTTTAATATCGTCGCAGTGGAAGGAAGCAAGACATTTAACGCCCGAACGAACGATGATTCTCACCGCATTTACGTCTTTTTCCGAGAAAAGTTCGTCGCAAACGATTATAGACGGCGACATACTTCTTACGATACCGTCGAAAACGCGTTCTTTGGGAATGCCGCTTACGACGTCAAGCCGTTTCGACGGTAAAAGCGACGTGGTTTTTCCTGCGATTTCGCTTCTTTCGTCTATTACAGCCACGTCTTCTTTTTCGGCAAGTACGGAAGTTAACGCTCGTATCAAAGTGGTTTTTCCGCTGTATGGCGCGCCGATAATTAACGTGCTTACAAAATTATCCGCTAGATTTTTAATTTCGTTCGTTATCCGTATACAGTGCGGAATTCTTATACATATCGAGTTAATCGCAGAATAAGCGATATAATTTTTATCGTTAATTTTCCCCTGCCCGCATACGCCGATTCTTATGCCGTTTCCGTATTCTAAAAAACCGTCGGAAAGTTCCCTTTCGTATGCGTATCGAGAAAATCCCGTCGCTACGTCAATGATGTCGTTAATCGTTTTTTTATCGGCTATAAAGTCAAGAAAAAAGGTTTTTTCAAATGTTTTTATCAATATAGGGCGAGAAATACGTACTCGAATTTCCGTAATCGAGTTTACGTCCGTTTTTTGCGATATAAGTCCGTAAAGGTTGCCTAGCAATTTTTGCATAAAAAACACCGCAAAAATATATTCTGCGGTGTCGTTTATTATGATATGTATCGGTAGAAAATCGATTATACTCTCGACATATACAAACCGGTTCTGGTGTCTACTCTGATGGTTTCGCCTGCGTTGATGAAAAGCGGAACCTGAATCTTGTATCCGGTTTCGAGCGTAGCGTTCTTCGTTCCGGGTTGCGCGGTAGCGCCGGGAATTCCGGGATCGGCGTCGATGATCTGAAGTTCTACAAAGTTTTGCGGTTCGCAACTGAAAGCGTTTCCTTTATAGAACGCGATATCGCATACGTCGCCTTCTTTGATGAAGTGGAGCGCGTCTTCGACGAGTTCTTTATTTAGCGGAACGAGATCGTAAGTTTCTACGTCCATAAAATAGTAAAGGTCGCCGTCGCAGTAACTATAGGACATCTTCTTTCTTTCGATATGAGCGAGTTCGTATTTTTCGCTGGGGTTGAACGTTCTTTCGATAACGCCGCCGGTCATTACGTTTCTGATTTTCGCACGAACGAAAGCCGCGCCTTTGCCCGGTTTAACGTGTTGGAAATCAACAATAACCTGAACGGTCGAATCGAGTTCGAAAGTAATTCCTTTTCTGAAATCGCCTGCAAGTATATAAGGCATATAATCAATCCTCCAATGTAATTTATGTTGTAACTAAATTATTATCATATTTTTCGGGCTTTTTGTCAAGTTTATTACGCCCGATTTATTGAAAATAATCATATCTTCTATTCTTACGCCGAATTTTTCGGGGAAATACAGCCCGGGTTCGACCGTAACGATCATATTGTCTTCCATTACGTCGTCCGAAAAACGCGACGCACGTGGCGATTCGTGTACGTCCAAACCTACGCCATGTCCCAAAGAATGAATAAAATACTCTCCCAAACCGTTTTCGGTAAAATAGTTTCTCGCCATTGCGTCGAGTTCTCTTCCCGTCATTCCCGAATGAGCGATGCCTATCGCCATTTCCTGAGCGGTCAGTACGTGATTGTAAATTTTCTTCTGTTCTTCATCCGGTGTGCCGAAAAACACCGTTCTGGTCATATCCGAGCAGTAATTGCGGTATTTTGCACCGAAATCCATAGTTATCATCGTGCCTTGAGTAAGCCGTTTTTCCGACCGTTCGGCGTGCGGTTTGCTCCCGTTTGTTCCGAACGCAACTATTGAAGTAAACGCCAGATCGTCCGCTCCGTTGACGTAAAGTAAACTTTCGAGAGTGCCGGCAAGTTCTATTTCGGAAATTCCTTCTTTGATTACGGACAGAATATCGTTAAATGTTTTATCCGTGATTTCCTGCGCTTTTTTTATAAGTTCGATTTCTTGCGGAGATTTAACCGCGCGAATTTTGCTTATTCTTTGGTCGACGTGATAAAATTTTTCTACGCCGTCCTCGGTAAGAACGGAAAAAACGTCGTGAGTAAGGCTGCCTTCTATACCCAAAGTTTTTATTCCCGAAGTTTTGAAAAAATCGTGTAATTCTTTTACGTTTTTTATCGTAAAACCTTTAAGAGTATTTTCCGCTTCTTCCAAATATCTTTCGTCGGTAAAGTAAAACTTTTCTTCGTTGGTAAAGAGCGCGTAAGCGTCGGAATTTTTCATTCCGGTGAAGTAAAATAAGTTACTGGGGGAAGCGATAAATACCGCTTCGTTATCGTTGATTAAGTTTTTCATACTATTATTATAGTATGACGGAATTACCTTGTCAATCTTTACCGATTTTTTATATATAATTTTGTAAACGTTTCGTCTAGTTTTTGGATTTAGACTTCGACACGAAAGCGATTAAAAAACCTATAAAGATTGCGCCCGAAAGCCCTGCGCTCGCCGCTTTAACTCCCCCTGTCAACGCGCCGAAAAGACCGGACTCTTTCGCGCCATCTATCGCTCCTTTGGCAAGGTTGCTTCCGAACCCCAGAATAGGTATCGTCGCGCCCGCCTGAGCAAAGTCTTTAACGTATTTGAAAACTCCTACCGCTTCGAGCACGACGCCGATTAAAAGAAAGGTTACGAGTATTCTTGCCGGCGTCATTTTGGTAAGATTTATCAATATCTGTCCGAGAACGCATATTCCGCCTCCGACCGCAAAAACCTTAAGATAAGTCAAAAAAATTTCCATAATTATACAACCTCGATACTTACTGCGTGTGCTATCGACGGAATAGATTCCCCTTGCAAACTCGACGTTTTTGACAACAACGCTCCCGTCGGAACGAGTAAAACTTTTTTTAACAAACCGGACTTTAATTTCGAATATATATATCCGTTGAAAACCAAACCGCTGCAACACGGTCCGCTGCCCCCTTGTTCTACTTTTTGCCCTTCTCTGTTATAAATAAGCACGCCGCAATCTTCGTAGTTTTTACTTAAATCCAAACCTTTATCTTTTGCCATTTTTACAAGCAATCTGCTCCCGGCGTGACCTAAATCCCCGGTGAATATCATATCGTAATAAGAATGATCTATATTTCTGTCGTTTAAGTGCGAAAGAATCGTGTCGAGCGCCGCAGGCGCCATTGCCGCACCCATATTGTTTGCGTCAGTTACGCCGAAATCCACGACTTTGCCTATCGTGCCGCAAGTTACGGCAATTCCGCTTTTATTCTCTTTTTCGAGCAAAGTTGCCGATCCTCCGGTTACCGTCCACTGAGCAAGCGGCGTCCTAGGAGAACCGAGTTCCAAAGGATTGCGATATTGTCGCTCGGCTGTGGCAAAATGACTCGAAACCGAGCAAATTACTCTATCCATCAGACCCGTGGATATCATTGAAGACCCTAGTATCAAACCTTCTCCGAAAGTTGCGCAAGCGTTGTAAATTCCGAAATACGGCACGTCTATTTCTCGCATAGTAAAGTTGCCGCCGATAATTTCGTCCATAAGATCGCCGCAGAAACAACAGTTTACGTCGTCGGGTGTAAGCGCGGCACGGTTAAGCAACTGTTTTATTGCGTAAGTGTGTATTTTTATCTCCGCGTGTTCGTGACTTTTCTCTTTGAGCAAGTCGTCCTGTAAAACGCTGTTAAAATATTGCCTGAGCGGTCCTTTCCCTTCTTTGGGGCCGGCTATGGTGGCCGTTTCGTTTATAAAAACGGGGTTTTCAAAAAATAAAGTGTGATTTTTCATATTATACAAACAAATATATCAGTCCTACGAGTATACTCGCCGTTATGCCGAAAACGATTACCGGACCTGCAACGGAAAACATATTCGCGCATAAGCCGAGCACGATGCCCTCTCTTTTATGTTCTATCGCAGGACTTACTATCGAGTTTGCAAATCCCGTTATCGGGATGATGCTCCCCGCTCCGCCGAACGAACCGATTTTATCGTACACGCCGAAACCGGTAAGAATGCCCGTAATGAGAATCATACTCATAGTGGTAAATCCTGCTACGGTCTTTTCGTCAAACGCAGGAAAACAGTATTGATATAAAAGCGTAAACGATTGTCCCACGCAACAAATCAGACCGCCCGTAACGAACGCTTTTAATAGCGTGACGAAGTGTTTCGTTTTAGGCATTTCCTTTTTAACGAGATTGAGGTACTCTTTGCTTTGCTCTTTATCTAGTTTCATTTTTCGTTTCCTCCGAAAACCGTTGCTCCGGACGGAATATTTCCGTCCGTTCCGTGTATTCTTTCCTCATAATAAAAATGCTCCAAAGTTATTGTTTAACTCGGAGCGTCTTTTTATTCATATCAGCGCGGAAATGCGGATTTTGGCGATATTTTTTACTAGACGAGTTCTTTACGCATTCTTTCAAGGAGTTTTGCTTCAAGTCTGCTGATTTGCACCTGCGATACTCCGAGTTCTTTTGCGATCTCGCTTTGCGTTTTATCTCGGTAATAGCGTAAATAAATGATTTTCTTTTCTCTTTCGTCGAGTTTATCGATTATTTCCCGTAAAACGAGTTTTTCGATATAATCGTCGTTGTTTTCTCTGCTGCACAGTTTATCGGCAAGCGTCAGACCGTCTTCGTCGATTTCTGCGTAAATAGACACCGGATATTTTGCGCTATCCATAATGAACACGACTTCTTGTTCGTCGACGTTAAGATGTTTTGCTATTTCCGAAACCGAGGGTTCTTTTTGTTCCGTTTGACGATATTCTTCGATAAACTTATTTATTTTTTGATTTTGCGCCTTTATAGAACGACTTACTTTGATTGCGCCGTTATCTCTGATAAATCGCTTTATTTCTCCGGCAATCATCGGCACGGCATAAGTGGAAAACCGTACTCCGAAGTCGGGATTAAAATTGTTTAACGCTTTGACGAAACCGAGCGTGCCGAGTTGAACGAGATCTTCGTACTCGATTTGTTTGTTTTGATATCGTTTTACTATGCTTTTTATTAAAGGTAGGTTGTTTTGCAAAAGTGCGGTTTTTGCTCCGTCATCCCCCTTTTGCGCTTCTTTTATCAGTTCGGTCGTTTCTTCAACGCTCAGCATCGGTACCTGTCAGTTTTTTAGTCATTGTGACAGTCGTTCCCGCACCTTTTTCGCTCACGACGGAAAGAGAATCCATAAAACTTTTCATTATGGTAAACCCCAGTCCGCTTCTTTCTTCGCTTTCTTTAGTAGTGAAAAAATCTTCCATCGCTTTTTCCACGTTGTCTATCCCGCGTCCGTAATCCGATACCGAAAGAGTAAGTATTCCGTCGTTAATCCGTCCTTCAATAAGAATATCCCCGTCTCCCGTTCCGCCGTATGCGTGGACTACGCAGTTAGTTACCGCCTCGCTGACGGCGGTTCTTATATCGTTAATTACGTCTATGGTCGGGTCGCAAGGAACGGTAAATCCCGCAACCACCCCTCTTACGAAACTTTCGTTCATCGGGACGGCTTTAACGCGTAAAGTCATATAGTTTGTCATTGTGTCACCTCAATAATGGAATTATGCTGTATAAACCGCTGATCTTTATTACCTTGTCAATTTGCGCGTTGGGCGATTCGATGTACATCGGAACGTGCATTGCGCGCAGTTTTTTATATCGTCCGAGAATTAAACCTATTCCGGTGCTGTCCATAAAACGAAGTTTGTTCATTTCGAGAATAACTTTCGTCGGACGCAAATTCGTAATACATTCGTCTATCTGCTCGCGAATTCTATCCGCAACGCTGTGGTCGAGTTCTCCGTCCAAAATAATGTGAAGTTCGTTGCCGGTTAGTTTTGTACTGACTTTCATTTCGACCTCCGTGATGTCTATAATAAACTATTTATTATCGTAAAAAACGACGAAAAACCGTATAAAATGTCGAAATATAAGAAAAAACCGCACTTATTTTAGTGCGGTGTGAAATCAAAGAAAACTTTTTTCGTATAGAAAAACGACCCGATAATTCGGGTCGTTTTGGTGGAAGGAGATGGATTCGAACCATCGAAGTCGGTGA